>JANXBA010000030.1 GCA_025062075.1 Aquificaceae bacterium | reverse complement strand
GCCTTCTATTCCTCCCTCCAGCCACCAGCCGTCCCAGGTGGAGAAGTTCAGCACGCCGTTCATCCCCGCCTTCATACCGCTGGTCCCGCAGGCCTCTAAGGGCCTTCTTGGGTTGTTCAGCCACACGTCGCACCCTGACACTAAGAGCTTGGCCATCTCTATGCCGTAGTTCTCCAAAAAGGCGATCTTTAGGAGCTTGGTCCTCTCCCTTATCTGTCTTATGCGCTGGAATATGTTCTTTATTATCTCCTTGCCCATATCGTCTCTGGGGTGGGCCTTGCCTGCGAGGACTATCTGCAGTTCCCCGAAGGTCTCCGCTATGTGTATGAGCCTGTCTGTGTCCCTCAGAAGTAGGTCGTTTCTCTTGTAAGGTGTCACTCTTCTGGCCACGCCTATGGTAAGCACGTCGTCGGAGAAGCTGGCATCAGTCATCTTGTTATCCAGGTTTACGAGCTCACTCTTTATGTTGTTGTGTTTTTTCAGTAGCAGTTCGGAGGGCACTTCGTGAGCCTTCTGTAGGAGCACCGGGTTTTCGTCCCAGCCAGGTATGTACTCGTTGAAGAGCTCTTGGAGTTCCTGGTGTATCCACCTTTTGTGGTAGACGCCGTTGGTGACGTACTCTACGTTTCCGGCAAGCTCCGGAAAGATGTTCCGGGTCACGAACATGTGTCTGTAGGAGACCGCGTTCACCTTGCTGGAGTACTTGGAGGCCAGCACGGACAGGTTTATGTAGTTGTCCACCGCCTCTGCCCTCCAGTCCATGTGGTTGTAGGCTTTTAGCTCTCTCTCTACGAGCTCTACCGGGAACTTGTCGTGACCCGCAGGGACAGGGGTGTGTGTGGTAAAGACACACTTTTTGCGTACCTCTTCGGGGCTACCCAGCTCTCTCAGGAGCTCTACCACCAAAAAGGCGGAGTGGCTCTCGTTCATGTGGTAAACATGGATGGAGTAGCCTAAGGCCTTGAGGACTTTATAACCCCCTATGCCTAAAAGAACCTCCTGTCTGAGCCTGTGTATGCCGTCGTCAAAGTAGAGCTTGCTGTTGAGCTTTCTTATCTCGAGGTCGTTGCCCTCTATGTCCGCATCCAAGAAGAGGATGCGCACGTCCCCCTTTGAACGCACCCAGTATTCCCAACAGGCGACTTTCTGGGGCTTTTCGCCGAACGGGACCTCCACCTGCACGTCTAACTTCTTTAGATACTTCTTGTAGTCCCAAAGGGAGTCAAAGTCCAACTGCACACCATGAGGGGTAACCTTCTGCAGGTTGTAGCCCTTCTTGTACAGAAGCGTTACGCAGACTGCGGGGATGTCCATGTCCGCGTAGGAGTAGAGAGTGTCCCCCGCAAGAGTCCCAAGACCCCCGCTGTACGTAGGCATGTTATCTTCGAGCCCCAACTCCATCACGAAGTAGGCTATCATGGCAGGTCATATTTTAAGGCAAAAGCCGGTGAACGACGCTCACTTATAATTAGAGCATGCTTGACTTGCTAATCAAATCCGCAAGGCTTTTAGGAGAAAGTGCTCCGAGGGATGTGGCCATAAAAGAAGGCCGTATCGTGGAGATAGCGGAATGCATAGAGCAGGAGGCTCGGCACACTGTAAGGGCGGAGGGCAAGTGGCTTTTCCCCTCCTTTGCCAACATGCACACCCACATATCCATGAGTCTATTCCGTGGCCTGGGTGCGGACCTTCCCCTTGCGGACTGGCTTCAGAAGGTCATATGGGTGCTGGAGGGGGAGTTCGTCTCCCCCGAGTTTGTCCGAGACGGAGCTCTCATAGGCGTGGCGGAGGCCATAAGGTCCGGCACCACCCTGTTCATGGACATGTACTTTTTCGAGGAGGCGGTGGCCCGTGTGGCCGAGCAGGCAGGCATTAGGGCCGGCTTGGGCTTTGGCATCTTAGACTTCCCTACCAAAGTGGCCAAGTCCCCCGAGGAGTATCTCCAGAGGGCGAGAAGTTTTATACAGGAGTATAAAAACCACCCGCTCCTCTTTCCCGTAGTTTGTCCTCATGCGGTCTACACCTGCTCACCCCAGACCCTTAAAAAGTCCTTAGAGCTTGCCCTACAGGAGGGCGTGTACCTACACACCCATATCGCAGAGACCCAGCAGGAGGTGGAGGCTTGCGTGGAGAAGTTTGGCAAAAGTCCTGTAGAGCACCTTCACTCTCTCGGACTGCTGGGGGAGAAGACCCTGATGGCCCATGTGGTGTGGACAACGGAGGAAGAGAGAGAGTTGATAAAAGAAACTGGGGCGGTGGTGGTGCACTGTCCGGAGAGCAATCTCAAGCTCGCCTCGGGCGTGGCGCCGGTGAGCGACTACGTAAGGAGGGGCATCCATGTGTGTCTGGGCACGGACGGGCCTGCCTCTAACGACAACTTGGACATGTTGGAGGAGATGAGCCTTATGGTAAAGCTTCAGAAGGGCACACAGCGGGATGCAAAGGCCATGGACGCCAGAACCGCCCTACACATAGCCACGGAGTCAGGCTTTAAGGCGGTTGGCATAAAGGCGGGAAAGGTGGAGGTGGGCTACGAGGCGGACTTGATTCTGCTGGATGTCCAAAAACCTCACCTCCAGCCCCTCTACGACCCTGTGGCCCAGCTCGTCTACTCTGCACACTCCTCGGACATAGACACCGTCGTATGTAAAGGAAAGGTGCTCATGGAAAAGGGAGAGCTAAAAACGGTAGACCTACAGGAGGTGCTCTTTTTGGCAAAGAAGTGGAAAGACAGGATAGAAAGCTTTCTGGGGAGTAAAATTCTTAACTGACGGGGTGTGGCTCAGGTGGCAGAGCGCCTGCTTCGGGAGCAGGAGGTCAGGGGTTCAAGTCCCCTCACCCCGACCAACGGAACTCCGTTCTTCAGTGGGCTATAATATAAGGTCATCTAGGAGGAGCACATGGCAAAGGGAACGGTTGCCTACAAAATACTGCAGAGCCATCTCCTAAGCGGAAAACTCCTACCGGGGGAGGAGATAGCCATAAGGGTGGACCAGACGCTGACCCAAGACGCCACGGGCACGATGGCCTACCTGCAGTTTGAGGCCATGGGCGTGGAAAGGGTGAAGACCGAGCTCTCGGTTAGCTACATAGACCACAACATGCTCCAGACGGACTACAAGAACCCCGACGACCACAAGTATCTCATGAGCGTGGCAAAGCGCTACGGTATATGGCTCTCCAAGCCCGGCAACGGCATCTGCCATCAGGTGCATGTGGAGAGGTTTGCAAAACCGGGCAAAACCCTGCTGGGTTCTGACTCCCACACGCCTACCTCCGGGGGCGTGGGAATGATAGCCATTGGGGCTGGAGGTCTGGACGTGGCGGCCTCCATGGCGGGAGAGCCTTTCTACCTTAGAATGCCCAAAATCGTCGGGGTCAAGCTAACGGGCAAGCTCCCACCTTGGGTCACCGCCAAGGACATCATACTTGAGCTCCTAAGAAGGCTGTCGGTGAAAGGTGGTGTGGGCAAGATATTTGAATACTTCGGCGACGGCATTTTGGAGCTCTCGGTCCCGGAGCGGGCCACCATAACCAACATGGGTGCGGAGCTTGGGGCGACCACCTCTGTGTTCCCCTCCGACCGCGTGACCCAGGCCTACCTCAGAGCTCAAGGGCGCGAGGAGGACTGGATAGAGCTCCTTCCCGACCCCGATGCGGAGTACGACGAGCTGGTGGAGATAAACCTATCTGAGCTTGAACCTCTCATAGCCTGCCCCCACTCCCCCGACAACGTGGTGCCAGTAAGAGAGGTAGAAGGTGTGAAGGTAGACCAGGTGGTGATTGGCTCCTGCACCAACTCCTCCTTCGTGGACCTTACCCGTGCGGGTAGGATGCTTCAAGGTAGGAAGGTGCACCCTGACGTGGTCTTTGCGGTTGCTCCCGGCTCCAAGCAGGCGCTGGAGCTCATCACCCAAAACGGGGTGCTCTTGGACTTTCTCAAAGCCGGGGCAAGGATATTGGAGACCGCCTGCGGTCCTTGCATAGGCATGGGCTACGCACCGCCCAGTGGGGGAGTGTCTGTAAGGAGCTTCAACAGGAACTTCGAGGGAAGGTCCGGCACGCCTGACGCAAAAGTCTACTTGGCCTCGCCCGAGGTGTGCGTTGCCTGTGCCATAGCGGGCGAGATAGTAGACCCAAGAAAGCTCGCAGAGAGGGAAAACATACCCTGGGTAAGGGTGGAGATGCCCGAGAGGTTTCCCTACGGCGACGAGGCTTTTATACCGCCCCTGCCCCAAGAAGAGGCCAAGCACGTAGAGATATACCGCGGACCTAATATAAAGCCCCTGCCGGAGTTTGAGGAGCTCCCGGAGAGCCTGACCGCGGAGGTTACCCTGATAGTGGGGGACAACATCACCACCGACCACATTATGCCCGCCGGGGCAAAGATACTGCCCCTGAGGTCCAACATATACGCCATAAGCGAGTACGTTTACCACTACGTGGACCCGGACTTTGTATCAAGGGCAAAGGAGGTAAGGAAAAAAAAGGGCAGGGCCAGCCTCATCGTGGGTGGCGAAAACTACGGGCAGGGCTCTTCAAGAGAGCACGCCGCCTTGGCACCCAGGTTTCTCGGCGTGCGCTTGGTAGTGGCGAAGTCTTTTGCTAGAATCCACCACGCCAACTTGGTAAACTTCGGCGTAGTTCCGTTGGAGCTGGTCAACAAGGAGGATTACTTTAAGTTCTCCCTCGGGGACCAGATAGAGATTCCCGAGCTGACAGAAAAGTTAAAAAGGGGCGAAGATATAAGGCTTGTAAACAAGACCACCGGTGAGGAGATAGTCTGCAAGTACAGTCTCACGCCCAAGCAGGTGTCGCTACTTTTGGCTGGCGGACTGCTCAACTGGATAAAGAAAAGGCAGAGCTCTTAGAGCTCCGAGGGGGTGCGCCGATGAAGCTCAGAAAGCTGGTCTCGGTAGTAGGTGCGGGCAACGTGGGAGAGCATACCGCAAGCCTTTTGGCTCTGAGGGGGCTTGTGGACGTGCGCATGTTTGACCTGCCAAAGAAGGACGGGGACAGGTTGATTGAGCCCGTGAAGGGCAAGGCCTTAGACATCCAGCAGATGCTCTCCGCCCTCAACATAGATGGGAAGGTGGAGGGCTACACGGTGAGCCCGGAAGGGGAGGGCTACGAGGCCTTAGAGGGGAGCGACATAGTGGTGATTACCGCAGGCTTTCCTCGCAGGCCCGGCATGTCCCGAGAGGACCTTCTTAGCAAGAACATCTCCATTCTGTGGGTTATCTCGGAGAAGATAAAGAAACACGCCCAGGAGGCCATAGTCATCGTGGTCACCAACCCGGTGGACCTTATGACCTACGCAGTGTACAGAATTCTCGGCTTTGAGAAAAACAGGGTCATGGGTATGGCCGGGGTGTTGGACTCGGCACGCTTTAAGACCTTCATATCCAAAGAGGTAAGAGTCTCGCCCCTGGACATCCACGCCTACGTGGTAGGAGGGCACGGGGACGAGATGGTGCCTCTCATATCCATATCCAACGTGGGTGGCATACCTTTAAAGGACATGCTCCCGAGGGAGAAGATACAGGAACTGATAAGAAGAACCCAGTTCGGCGGCGGTGAAATCGTGGACCTGATGGGCACGTCCGCCTACCATGCACCTGCGGCCTCCATCGTGGAGATGGTGGAGGCCATAGTGACCGACAACAAGAGAATCCTACCCTGCTCTGTCTACCTTGACGGAGAGGTGGCCCAGTACTACGAGGCTCAAGGTCTCTGCGCAGGCGTGCCGGTAAAGCTGGGCAACGACGGCGTAGAGGAGGTCATAAAGCTCCCTATGACCGAGGAGGAAAGGCACATGTGGAGAAGGTCCGTAGAGTCCCTAAGGAAAAACCTTTCTACGGTGGAGGAGCTCTTGAATGCGAGAAGTTCACTATAGTCAGATAGTGGAAGCGGTCAGAGAAATAGCCCTAAGGGCCAACTACGAGCTTCCGCAGGATGTGGAGCTTGCGTATAGGAGGGCTTTAGA
Organism: Aquificaceae bacterium; assembly: GCA_025062075.1. Classification (GTDB taxonomy): domain Bacteria; phylum Aquificota; class Aquificia; order Aquificales; family Aquificaceae; genus Pampinifervens. Next base: position 19,248 of record JANXBA010000030.1, on the reverse strand, counting down.
GACAGAGGAGTCCGAGCTTGGCAAGGAGGTGCTACAGCAGATACTCCTGAACATAAAAGCGTCAAAAGAAGAGCAGATGGCCTACTGTCAAGACACGGGCGTGGCGGTGGTCTTTGTGGAGATAGGTCAGGACGTGCGGGTGGTGGGGGGTGCCTTGGAGGAGGCCATCAACGAGGGCGTAAGAAGGGCTTACGCGGAGGGCTACCTGCGGGCCTCTATGGTCTACGACCCGGTCTTTGAGAGGAAAAACACAAAAGACAACGCGCCCGCGGTGGTGCACTACAGGGTGGTGCCGGGCGAGGTTTTAAGGCTCGTCTTTGCACCCAAGGGGGCAGGCTCGGAGAACACCTCCCGCTTAGCCATGCTAAAGCCTGCGGACGGCTGGGAAGGGGTCAAGAACTTCGTGTTGGAAACGGTCAGACTGGCAGGACCTAACGCCTGCCCTCCCTTCACCGTAGGTGTGGGCATAGGCGGGACCTTTGAATACTGCGCACTCCTTGCAAAGAGAGCCCTCCTCAGACCAGTAGGAGAAAGGAGTTCCGACCCAGTGGCAAGAAGAATGGAGGAGGAGCTCATTGAGGAGGTCAACAAGATAGGCTGGGGGCCCATGGGCTTTGGGGGGACGGTTACTGCGGTGGACGTGAAGGTGGAGCTCTACCCTTGCCACATAGCTTCCCTGCCCGTGGCGGTAAACATCCAGTGCCACGCCAGCAGGCACGCAGAGGTGGAGCTGTGAAGTACGTGCTCCTGCTTGCCTTTATCGGGTTTATCACCCTTCTGTTTCTGAGCGGGCTTGTCTTCAGACTGCTCAGAAAATAGGCTACTTTTTCAGCTCCACCTCGCACTGCTCAGAGACGCCCATCTCTTCCCTCTTGCACATCTCAAGAGGGACCACCTTACGAAACCTACCCACATACTCCTGCCAGTTTTCCAAGAGGTGCTTCGCCCAAGGGCTCTGGGTGTAGTGGTAGTGCTTCTCTACGAGAGCTCTGAGCTCTTCCTTTTCCTGGTCTTTGAGGCCTCTGGTCATTACGTAGGCTGAATTTATCTTCCTGTCTATGTCCTCGTCCAGCACGTAGGCAAACCCGCCCGTCATGCCCGCACCGAAGTTGGCCCCTACCTTACCCAGCACCACCACCAGACCACCCGTCATGTACTCACAGCAGTGCATACCTGCACCTTCTATGACCGCCAGAGCTCCGCTGTTTCTGACCGCAAAACGCTCTCCAGCTTTACCTGCAGCGAAGAGCTCCCCACCTATAGCTCCGTAAAGACATGTGTTGCCCATAATTACGTGGTTTTGAGTGTCTTCCACATCCGAAGGCCTTATGACTATCCTGCCCCCAAACATGCCTTTGCCCACGTAATCGTTGGCATCGCCGATTAGGGTCAGAGACATGCCCCTGTGGTTGAAGGCTCCAAAACTCTGCCCTGCGGTGCCTTTAAAGATTATGTTTATCGTGTCCTCGGGAAGGCCTTCGTCCTTTTTTCTTACAGCTATGTGGTAGGCAAGGCGCGTAGGGACGCTCCTGTCCACGTTCCTAATCACGTACTCTCCGTAGAACCTCTCGCCCCTTTCTATGTAGGGTAGCACCTGCTCTTCCAACTCCTTGGCCAAGGTGCTTCTCTTCGGGTTGTCGTTGCGCTCCCGAAGACACCTGAGAGGCCTGTCTTTGGGATAGCCCTGCTTGAGAAACTCCTCCAGTTTTACCCTTTTAGAGCCGGGCAGGTAGTCGTAGGTCTTTACCACGAGCAAGTCTCTTCTTCCCACTATCTCTTCCAAGGACCTGAAGCCCATCTGGGAGAGGATTTCTCTGACCTCCTGGGCTACTGCAGTAAAGTATGCCATAACCTTTTCCACCTTGCCTTTGAACTTTTCTCTGTACTTGGGGTCCTGGGTGGCCACGCCCGTGGGGCACTGGTTGGTGTGGCAAAGCCTTGCCATCACGCACCCCTCCGCAATCATGGAAGCGGTGCCAAATCCAAACTCCTCCGCACCCAAAAGGGCGGCGATAATCACATCCTTGCCCGTCCTGATGCCTCCGTCCACCCTCAGCCTTACCCTGTCCCTGAGGTTGTTCTCCATAAGCACCCGCTGGGTTTCAGAGAGGCCTATCTCCCAGTAGTTGCCTGCGTTCTTTATAGAAGAGTAGGGGCTTGCACCTGTTCCACCCTCTGCACCACTCACTTGGACGATGTCCGCGTAAGCCTTGGCCACACCTGCGGCCACCGTGCCTACGCCCGTCTCCGCCACCAGCTTGACGCAAACTCTGGCTTTGGGGTTGGACTCTTTAAGGTCGTTTATGAGCTGAGCAAGGTCTTCTATGGAGTATATGTCGTGGTGGGGTGGAGGAGATATGAGGGTGACTCCCGGCTGGGCGTGCCTGAGCCGTGCTATGTACTCGTTTACTTTTTTGCCCGGGAGCTGTCCCCCTTCGCCGGGCTTTGCCCCTTGGGCTATCTTTATCTCTATGTCCTCCGCAGAGGCCAGGTAGGTGGGCGTCACGCCAAAGCGACCTGAAGCCACCTGCTTTATGGCTGAATTCTTTACCGTCCAGTATCTGGCCGGGTCTTCTCCACCCTCGCCTGAGTTGCTCTTCATGCCGAGCCTGTTGCAGGCCTCTGCCAGCACCTCGTGAGCCTCCGGAGAAAGAGCCCCCAGCGACATCCCACCCGTGACGAACCTCCTGAGAATGCTTTCCACTGGCTCGACTTCTTCCAAGGGAACGGGCTCCTCCGCCTTCTTGTAGTCTAAAAGGTGTCTTATGAAAGTGGGATGCTCCTCGTTGGCGATTCGGGAAAACTCCTGATAGTCTCTGTAGTCTCCCGTCTCTAAAAACTTGTGCAGGGCCCTAACTAGAAAGGGGGACCAGGCGTGCCACTCTCCCCCCTTCCTAAACTTCATCTCACCACCGTAGTCCAGCTCTACCTTCTCGCTCTCAAAGCCTGCGTCGTGCCTTGCCAAGAGGCTCTCCTGCACCTCAAAGATGCCGTCAGACTCCAGAGTAGCTGGCGTGCCAGGGAAGTACTCCTCCACAAAGTCCCTGTTTAGACACACCGTGTCAAAGATCTTCGCACCTTGGTAGGAGTTGAGCGTGGATATACCCATCTTGGACATTATCTTGAGAATGCCCTCTTCCAAGGCCTTTTTGTAGTTAAAAAGGGCCTGCTCGTAAGACACCTTCAGCTCACCCCTCTGATAGAGCTCGTAAAAGAGCTCGTAAACCAAGTAAGGATAGACCGCAGAAGCGCCGTAGCCGATAAGACAGGCCACGTGGTGAGTGTCTCTGGCCTCGCCAGTTTCCACCACCAGGGAGACCTTGGCGGAAAGACCCCTGTCCGAGAGCCACTTGAAGACCGCAGAGACCGCCAGAAGGCTTGGAACCGCAAGCCTGTACTTTGAGAGGTTTCTGTCCGAGAGCACCACTATCTGAGCCCCTTCGCGGACTGCCTCTTCTACCCTTCTGCAGAGAATTTCCACCCCCAGCTTCAGGTCGCAGATGGTGATTCCTTCGTACATGGCATCGTACAGCAGGTCGGTTATCCTCCTCTCGCCTGCCAGGTCTTGGAGTTCCACCACGCAGTAGCTCCTCTCCTTTGGGTAGGTCATGGGCACCCAGGCCACCTTGAAGCGTTTCTGCTCCATGAGGGCTTTGAACTGGTAAGGCAGGAGTATGGGGCTGTCTATCTGAAGCCTCTGGGCGTGCTCTTCTTCCTCCTTTAGGAAGTTTCTCTTATGTCCCAAGTTCATCCGGAGGGACATGACCGCCCTTTCCCTAATCGGGTCTATGGGCGGGTTGGTAACTTGGGCAAACCTCTGCTTGAAGTATCTAAAGAGCAAAAGCGGTCTTTCCGAAAGGGGTGGTATGGGCGTGTCGTCGCCCATGGAGAAGGTAATCTCTTTGCCCTCCTCTGCCATGGGCGTTAGCACGTTCTTTATCTCCTCCTGAGTGTATCCAAAAGCAACCAGCTTTCTGAGCCTGTCTGGGTCTTCTGGAGGTTTGGGGAGCTCGTGGCTCTCTAATAGCTCCGAGAGCCTTACCAAGTGCTTTTGTAGCCACTCGCCGTAGGGCTTCTGACGGGAGAGCTCTCTTAGTATCTCCTCCGTCTCCTTTACCTTGCCCTCCTTTAGGTCCACCACCAGCGTGTCCCCAGGCCCGAGCCTACCCTTTTTGAGCACCTTTCTGTCTCCAAGGTCCACCATGCCTACCTCTGAGCCCAGTACCAGAATGCCGTCTTCCGTAAGCACATATCTGGCCGGTCTCAGACCATTTCTGTCTAAGTGTGCCCCTATCTTCTCCCCGTCGGTGAAGGCTATGCTGGCAGGGCCGTCCCAGGGCTTCATCATAAGGGATTGAAACTCAAAGAACTCTTTGACCTCCTTGCTGAGCCAAGGCACGCCCTCCCAAGCGGGCGGGATGAGCATGTTTATGGCGTGCTCGGGGCTGTAGCCCACCAGAAGGAGAAGCTCAAAAACTCTGTCCAAGGAGGCCGAGTCGCTCTCCTCGTAAGAGACTAAAGGTCTTACCAGCCTTATGTGCTCACCGAAAAGCTCGTGAGCCAGTTCGTGCTCTAAGGCCCTCATCCAGTTCCTGTTGCCTAAGATGGTGTTTATCTCCCCGTTGTGGGCAAGGTATCTGAGAGGTTGAGCTAGCTTCCAGTTGGGGAAGGTGTTGGTGGAGTATCTCTGATGGAAGAGACAAAAGGCGGACTCTACCCTCTCGTCCTGCAACTCAGGGTAGAAGCTGTCTATCTGTGGGGCTACCAGCATGCCCTTGTAGACGAGCACCCTAGTGGAAAGAGAGGCAAAGTAGAGCTTGTCTTTTAGCTTTTTGTCTGTTTCCAACCTTCTCCTGAGAAGGTAGAGTTCTACCTCCCTCCTCTCTGGGGGGAGCTCTTCGCAGTCAAGAAGAAGGTGGAATATCTTGGGCATGACCCTGAGGGCGGACTCGCCCACCGCGGAGCGGTCCACAGGCACTTCCCTCCAACCTACTAGCCTGAAAGGGGTCTTCTTTATGTGCTCCTCCACGCCCGGACGCACCTCTTCGTAGAGAAACAGACACCCCACCGCCAAGTTCTGAAGGCTTGAGAGTTTTAAGCTTTGCTCCTGTATGTAATCTCCGAAGAGCTTTCTTGGTATCTCTACCAAGATGCCCGCACCGTCGCCGGTCTTGCCGTCGCCACCTACCGCACCTCTGTGGGTGAGGTTCTTAACCGCCTGAATGCCCCAGCGGACTATCTGGTGGCTTTTATCACCTCTTATGTTGCAGACAAAGCCTACGCCGCAGGAGTCGTGCTCAAAGAGCTCCATCCTCTTCACCTCAGAAAAAGTGGTCAGTTATTTTAATATAAGCCCTCCCTGTAGTCGTAAGAACCGCTTGGGGCCTCCGCTTTTAAAAGTTTAAGCAAAAACTCTGCTACCTTGTCGGGGGGCTTTAAGGAGTTCGGGTCTTCCTCGGGGTAGGCCTGAGCTCTCATCTGCGTGCGCGTCGCCCCGGGGTTTAGGGCGTAGACCTTTATGCCCCTGCCCTTTAACTCCTCAGCCAGCAGGAGGCTAAAGCCCTCCAGCCCGAACTTGGAGACCGCGTAAGCCCCCCAGTAAGGTGCAGGTCTTTTGCCCGCACCAGAGGACACATTGACCACTAAAGACCCCTTCCCCATGTAGGGCAGGCAGTATTTGGTAGTGTAGAAAACCCCGTTTATGTTGACCTTTATCACCTCCTCCCAGAGCTCCTCCGGATAGGCCTCTACCGAGACCCTGCTCCCTAAGATGCTGGCGTTGTTGACCAGCAGTTCCAATCCTCCCATCCTCTCCACGCAAAACTCCACGAAGGCCTTCACGCTCCACCTGTCCCCCACGTTGCAAGAGCGAACGTGCAGACCTTCTTGTCCCAGCTCCTCCACAAGCCGCACGAGGTCCTGGTAGTTTCTGGAGCAGGTGCAGACCTGCCAGCCCTCCCTGAGAAGCCTCTCCACTATGGCTCTTCCTATTCCTCTGCTCCCGCCGGTTACGACCGCCCTTTTTTGGTTCATATTAGAATAAATATAAGAGGCACTAAAGCTCAGAAAACTTCTCACTCACTACGAGTTTACCTTCCTGTAGGTTTACATGCTTCACCAACATAAATTAGTCTCGGGTTATGTTGCATATGTAAAAATCCACTCCGTAGGTTATCAGAGACCTTTCTTCTTCATAGAGTTAAGGGCTACCAGGCAAGTCTTTCATGAAAAACTTGACACCAGCCCTATGAGCCACAACTACTTTCTTTTGGAGAATTCACATGGCACTTGCTCTAAAGCTTTCAAGTGGCACAAAGCTATGGCTGATAGTAGATGGCACGACACTACCAGTGGCGAACACAAACAGGTGTGAAGGTAAGAGCAAGGAAGACAAATCCATAAGACAGGTGGTAGAAGGTGTGATAAACTGTGTGAAGAGTTTCAGTCCTATAAGCAGGTGGTGCAAGAGCATAAACTTACTTATCTATCTCTACGGCTACGCCATTGTCTACAGCTTTTTCAGAGGTCAGCTACGATGCTAAGGGTAATTTCTCACTCGACATGCGTATATTAGAATAAGTAAGAATGAACGAACAAGGAGGTAGCTATGCTTCTGAGCTTGGAGGTGAGAGCTCAGCTCAGCGACATTTTTTCAAAAGAGCTAAAAGAACCGGTACAGCTCAAGCTCTTTTCTCAGGCCATAGGTTGTGAGACCTGTCAGGCGGCGGAAAGCCTGCTCAAGGAGCTGGCGGATGTAAAGCCGGAGAAGATAAAGCTGGAAGTCTACTCCCCGCTGATAGACAGGGAGATAAGCCAAAGGTACGGCGTGGAGAGGGTGCCTACCATAGTCATAGAGGGCGACAAGGACTACGGCATAAGGTACGTAGGGCTACCTGCGGGTCTTGAGTTTACCACGCTGGTACGGGGCATGGTGCAGGTCTCCAAGAGAGAGCCAGAGCTCTCGGAGAAGACCAAAGAACTCCTCAAGGGCATAGACCTGCCCATGGAAATCATGGTCTTTGTCACCACCTCCTGCGGATACTGTCCCGCCGCCGCACTGACCGCCATGAACTTTGCCATGGCAAGCGACTACATAAAGGCGCTCATCGTGGACGCAAGCGAGAACATAGACTTGGCAAAAAAGTTTCAGGTGGTGGGTGTGCCCAAGATAGTTATAAACAGAGGAGTGGCGGAGTTTGTGGGTGCTCAGCCAGAGAACAGCTTTCTGGGCTACCTCATATCCGCCTACGAGAAAGTAAGGAGAGAAAATGGACAGGCTTGAGTACTTCAAAAGCCTGCTTGAGAAAACCCCAGACAACCCCATGGTCCACTACTCACTGGCTTTAGAGTACTACCGGCTAAGAGACTACGAGAAGACCATACTTCACATGAGCAAGTACCTGAGTATGAAAGAGGACGAGGGGGCGGGCTACAGGGTGCTCGCTAAGTGCTACGAGGAGACGGGTCAGTACGACAAGGCCATACAGACTTTGGAAGAGGGTATCCAAAAGGCCCTCCGCCACAATCATCCCAGCATGGCGGAGGAGTTCAGGACATGGGCGGAACAGCTAAGGCGCTTGCAGTCCTTCTAACCTCTTCCCTTTTTTCCTTCGGGGAGGAGCTCAAGGCCTGCTACAGGGCCTACTTTGCGTTTGTGCCGGTGGCGGAGACCTGCATAGGCTACAGAAGGGAGGCAAACCTCCTGAAGGTAGAAAGCTTTGCCCGCACCGTAGGCACGGGCAAGCTGGTCAAGAGAGTTTACAACAAGGGTGGGGCGGTGATAGAACTGCCTGAGCTTAAACCCAAGCGCTTTTTTTACCACCAAGAGGAGGGAGAGTTCAAAAGATACCAAGAATACACCTTCGTTAACGACAGAATAAGGGTGGTGGAGGTGCACTTCGTAAGTCTGAGTCAAGAAGTAGAACGGCGTGAGGAGAAGGAGTACGAGTACAGGGGCTTCGTGGACCCTTACACCGCAAGCCTCATGCTCTACAAAGAAAGCGCTAAAGCGGAGCAGGGTACCATAAAGATGTTCTACGACGACAAGGAGTACCAACTGCCCTACAGAGTAAAGGGGAAAGAGAAGGTGGAGACGCCCGCAGGTAATTTCCTGACGAGAAAGGTAGATGTTCAACCAAACATAGAGACCAAGGGGCTTCTGAGACCAAGGGGCACGTGGCGCCTGTGGTTGGACGAGGAGACCAACATACCGGTGAAGATGGAGCTTAAGTTTGTGATAGGCTCCGCTACCGCACGGTTGGAGTCAATGCAGGGCGATAAAAACCTTATGGAGAATCTTTTGAGAGCGAAAAGGTAGGGGGCCAAGCCCCCGTAGGTCTTACTTCTTCTGCTCAGTGGGCTGCTTTTTCTCCTCTTTCTTCTGCTCGCCGGCGGCGGGCTTTTTCTCCTCCTTCTTCTGTTCGCCAGCCTGCTTTTTCTCCTCCTTCTTCTCCTGCTTTTGCTCCGCAGGTTTGGCAGGCTGTGCCTGCTGCGCTTGCTGTGCCATTACCGCACCGGTGAAACCTACCGCCAGTAGAAGTGCAAGTAGCTTCCTCATGGTAGCACCTCCTTAAAGTTTTTGTTATTTATTAGTATGCCTTACGGAGTATGAAAATTCCGTGAATAAATTAGACCTTCTGTCTGACCAGAACTAAGAGCGTTTGATAAAGCACTGACAGGACCCCAAGTGCGTAGTAATACCTGTGGTGGTGCTCTACGGACCATGCGAGCCTGTAGGCCACGCCCATGAGGAGGGCACACAGAAGCAGGTTAAGACTTGCCAGCGCGTACCTTCTACTGGGGTTTTCTTCCTCTTTGTTCATTACCATTCTCAGGCTAAGCCTGTAGAGCGTAAAGTCCGCAGAGAAGGTCCTGTCTTCTCTCTGAGTCAGAAGAGAGCCTCTTTCAAAGATTATCTCCTCGCCCTGCACCTTGGCCCTCTCTGCGATAACCACCCCTTCCCGAAACTTAAAAAAGATGCCTTTTAGATGTTCCCCCTCTCTGCTCTCCACGTGAAGCGTAAACTCTCCGAAGTTGTGAAAGCTACCCGGAGGCACGGAGGTGATTATCAGGGCGTAGTACTGCAGGGTGAGCTGTTTTCTGATGGCTCTTAGGTCCTCCTGACCTAAGAGAAAATAGCTGAGCAGTAAAGAAAACATCACGGGCAAAAGCAGGAGCAAGCTCCGCAGGTAAAGGCTCTTAGGGTCCAAGCCAAAAGACTGTAGCACGGAGAGCTTTTTATTTTCCTTTAGCTCAAAAAACCGAAGAGAGAAAGACAGAAAAAGCGCCATGGGTAGCAGGTACAGAAAGTGGTAGAAAAACCACGCAAAGAGAAAGCTCAAAGACTCCCGCACAGGCAGCTGAAAAAGTATCTGGTCTAACTTCACCAGCTGAAAAAACAGGAAAAAGAGCGTCAGGAGAGAACTCACAATCACAGCAAGTTTAAAAAACCTCCAAAAAAACCACCAGAAAATCATTTAGATTTTATCTTGCCTTCCAGCCTCTGCCTCTGATTGGGTTCTCCTTTTTTTCCTGAGAGAAGTAGCTGGTAGGCTCTCTGGTAGTAGTCCTGGGCTTCCTTTTCTCTGCTGAGTTTTGTTAGCACGTCCCCCATGTGCTCGTAAAGCACGGGGTCGTCTTTTTCCTTCTCCAGAGCTCTCTGGAGCATCTGGTAGGCCTCTTGGTAGCGACCTCTGTAGTAGAGCACCCAAGCCATACTGTCTATGTAGGCTGGGTTCTCCGGGTCTTTGTCAAGGGCCTTCCTGATTAGGACTTCCGCCTCATCTAATTTGGCTTTCTCATACCAGAGGAGCAAAGAGTAGCCCAGATGGTTGAGGAGCTCTGGGTCTTCTGGGTTCAGCTCCAGGGCTTTTCGGAGGTCGCTCTCCGCAAAGATAACCCTCCCCACCTTGTCCTGTATTATGGCCCTTAGGAAGTAGCCCCTGTAATCTTTGGGGTTTATCTGGACCGCTCTGTCCGCGTAGTCTAAGGCCTCCTGGTGCCTTTCCTGCTCGCTCAGTAGGTGTCCCATCAGAAGGTTGAGCTGAAAACTGTTGGGCTCAGTAGAGAGGCCCAGGCGGAGCACCTCTTCCGCTCGCTTGTGGTCCCCCTTTTGAAGGTGCACGCTTGCCAACCTCTCCAACAGTTGCGGGTGGTTGCCCAGCCTACTTTGCAGGTCCGTGTATATCTCCAGAGCTCTGTCCAATTCCTTGAGGGCCTCCAAAAGCATGGCGTAGGTGTAAGCTATGTTAGGGTTGGCTGGGTTCTCTGCGTAGAGCTTTGCCAGTAGCTCCTTGGCCTTCTCTGTGTCTCCTGCCCTTATAAGGGAAAGGCCGTACTGATACAGGGAATTGGCGTCTGGGTAGAGCTCTGCCAAAGTCCTGTAGATTTCCTTCGCCTCCTGATGCCTACGGGTGAGAGTGTAGAGGTTGCCTAATCTTTCCAGAGCGGTTCGGTTGTCAGGGTCATGACGCAGGGCGTCTCTATAGAGGGCCTCCGCTTTGGCGTACTCGCCCCCTTGCTCGTAGAGCTCGCCCAACATTATCATGCTCGCAGGAAAGGTTGGGTTTGCCCTGAGGGACTTTTGCAGAAACTCTATCGCCTCCTGCTGTTTGCCCTCCAGCAGAGCTATCCTCGCAAGCATGAAGTAGGGAAGGGGGTTGTCCGGGCTCTTCTGTGCCAGACTCAGCAGGAGGTCTCTTGCCTTTGCCAGGTCTTTCGCCCTCAGGTACTCCTCCACCAAAGCAAGGGAGAGCTCCTTGGAGGCTGGGTTTCGGGCGTAGCCCTCCTCTAGCACTTTCAGAGCTTTGTCTTTCTGGTTTTGCATGCTGTAGAGCTGGTAAAGCAGCAAGTAGGGCTCGGGCAGGTTCGGATGTCGGGTCTTGAACTCCGTGGCTACTTTCTGGGCTCTCTCCGTCTGCTTTAACTGCATCTCCAGACGCACCACGTCCATGTAAAGAGTTGGCGTGGGAGCCCTCTCCAAGGCTCGGAGGCAGTGCTCTCTTGCCCTGTTAGGCTCCCTCTCTTGGTAGAGTCTGCACAGCAGGTAGTCCGTGTAGTAGTTCTGAGCTAAAGCTAAGCCCACGAAGGACAAGATGGCTAACCACTTCACCTTTGACTCCTGAAGGTCTTACAGCAGGAGCTCACGAAACTCCTCCAAGTTCAGTTTAATCACCTTCTCCAAGAAGGGGTAGCACACCTGGTTGCCTGCGTATACGTCTGTGGCGTTGGAAAAGCCCTTGGTGAGCGCCACTTTGGCTCCTGCCTCCTTGGCTACGAGAACTCCCGCTACCACGTCCCAGGGGTTTAGCTCAAACTCAAGAAGTCCGTCAAAGACTCCCTCCGCCATGAGGCACAGGTCCACCGCCGCAGCTCCGGGCCTCCTCATGGCACCTACCTTGTCAAAAACTTCCCGAAGGATGTTCCAGTAGGCATTGAGGTCTCTCTTGGCTCTGGAAGGGTATCCGTAGGCTACGTAACACTTTTTGAGCTCAGACTTTTCTCCTATCCGTAGGGCCTTTCCGTTTTTGTAGGCACCCCCACCCGCAACCGCCCAGTACAGGCTGTCAAAGACGGGCAGATAGACTGCCCCCACCAGAGGTCTCTCCCGGTAGAGCAGGCCTACCGAGGTGCCAAAAAAGGGAAAGCCCGCAACGAAGTTCTTCGTCCCGTCTAGCGGGTCTATAAACCACACGTACTCCCCTTCTCTACAGCCCCCGTCCTCTTCTCCCACCACCTTGTGGTCGGGCAGGTACCTGTGTATGTGTTCTCTTATTCTCTCCTCCGAGAGCTTGTCCGCAAGGCTGTATATGTCCTTTTCTCCTTTTTCCATCACCAAGTTGTCCTCTCTTCCGTAAAACTCCTTTAGCACCATGCCTCCCAGGAGGCTGGCCTCCTTTGCCACCTTCAGGAAGAGCTCTAAGTTATGCATCGTCGAGCACTTCTATGCAAGGCAGGCTGTTGCCCTCCAGGAGCTCCAAAAAGGCACCACCGCCGGTGGAGACAAAATCTATGGCGTTGTACACACCCGCCCTGTGGATGGCGTGGTCCGTGTCACCTCCACCTGCTATGGTGAGGGCGGAGGACTGAGCTAAAAGGCGTGCGGTCTGGTAAGTGCCGTCTTTAAACCTGTCCAGCTCAAAGACGCCCATGGGACCGTTCCAGATGATGGTCTGGGCGTCGCCGGTTATCTCTTTCAGCAGTCCTACGGAGACGGGTCCTATGTCCAGACCCATCCAACCTTCGGGTATCTCCTGCCAGGGCACGACGCGCGTGGGCGTGTTGTCGGAGACCTCCTTACCTACCACGAAGTCCACGGGCAGGTAAAGCCTTACGTCTAACTTGCGGGCTATCTCCATGATGTCCTGGGCGGTGGTTAGGAGCTCTTCCTCCACCAGCGAGCTCCCCACCTTGTAGCCCATGGCCTTTATGAAGGTAAAGGCCATGGCACCGCCTATGAAGAGCTTGTCCACTCTCTTCAGGAGGTTCTTTATGATGCCCAGCTTGGAGGAGACCTTGGCACCGCCGATGAGGGCAACCACGGGCCTTTGGGGGTTTACCATGGCCCTTTCAAAGTAGCTTATCTCCTTCTCCAGCAGAAAGCCCATGACCGCAGGCTTTAGGAGCTGGGGCACTAAGTAGACCGAGGCATGCCTTCGGTGGCAGGTGCCAAAGGCGTCGCTCACGTACACCTCACCAAGACGGGCAAGGGCTTGGGCAAAGTCCTCTCTCCCTTTGCTCTCCCCTTCGTGAAATCTCAGGTTCTCCAGCAGGAGCACGTCGCCCTCCTTCATGGAGAGCACTTCCTTTTCCACCTCCTGACCTACGCAGTCGGGGAGCATCCTGACCTCTCGGTTTATGTAGCGGGAGAGCCTCTTCGCCACTGGCTGTAGGCTCAGCCTTTCTTCTCTGCCCTTGGGTCTTCCCAGGTGGGACATGAGGATTATCTTGGCCTGGGCGTCCAGTAGGTACTCTATGGTGGGCAGGCTGGCCCTTATGCGCGTGTCCTCTTCTATGTTCCCCAGCTCGTCCATTGGGACGTTAAAGTCCACGCGCACGAGCACTCGCTTGCCTTTGAGCTCCACGTCCCGTAAGGTCTTTTTTCTGAAGGGCATGTACTATCTCCTACAGGTCAAAGTCCACGTCTTCGTCGTCCAGCCCCGAGCTCATCACCCCAGAAAAGCCCTTCAGGTCCAGGGCGAGCTTCTTCAGACCTTCCAAGTAGGACAGTATCTCTTGGTACGTTTCCAGCATGGCCCTGTACCGCTTGGCGTCCTCGTAGCTCAGCTTCTTCGTCTTGAGGAGCTTTCTAAGGGCTATGCGGGAGATAAGGGCCCTTGAGTACTTCTCCTGCCACTCCTTCCAGAAGTCTTGACCGTTGACGGCGGCCTTGACTACGAAGTACTCAAGGTTGGACAGCTCTTCTATCAGGTTAAGGTCTACGGTGTTTTTCACTTTGCACCTCCCGTTAATAATTATACCCCAAGAGCTCTTTGAGTTTTTTTGCTGGGTCTGGGCTTTTCATGAGGCTGGTGCCTACCAAAAAGGCGTCCACGCCCAAGTTCTCCAGCCTTAGCACCTGCTCCCGGCTCTCTATCCCGCTCTCTGCGACCACAAACTTTGCACCCATGGCCTTAATCTGCGGTGCCAGTCTTTCGGACAGGCTCAGGTCCACTTGCATGCTGTCCAAGTCCCTGTTGTTTATGCCCACCACCCGAGCCCCAGCCTGTAAGGCTCTCTCCGCTTCTTCCAAGCTGAAGACCTCTACTATGTGGTAGAGGCCGAGCTCCTGGGCGTAGTGGAGGAGCTCCTGCAGAAGTTTTTGTTCCAGGACTCTGACGATGAGAAGTACCACGTCAGCGCCGTAAGCCTTTGCTTCCAGCACCTGAACAGGGTGCAGTATAAAGTCCTTTCGAAGAATCGGCAAGCTTACCTTTTCTCTGACCTCCACAAGGTCCTGCAGGGAGCCTTTGAAAAAGCGCATGTCGGTAAGCACGGACACGGCCACCGCACCTGCTTTTTGGTAGAGCTCTGCCTGCACGGAGGCGGAGACTTCTCTTATGTCGCCCTGGGAGGGGGAAGACCTTTTGACCTCCGCTATTATTCTCGTCTTGCAGGAGGAGAGAGCCTTCTCAAAGGGCAGGGTTGGGCCTCTTTGGAGTGCCATCTCCTCGAGTTTTTTGACATAATCCCTGGAGGTGTTTATCTCCCCCTTTTTGCTCTCTACTATCTTCTCCAAAAGGCCTATGGATAGACCCTCCGGTAGTTTTTACCTTCCTTTTTGTATATAGCTTCCACTCCAAAGCCCTCTTTGCGGAGCTCTTGGTAGGTCTCCATGGCCTTCTGGTAGCCCTTCAGTGCCAGCACCACGCCACACCTTGGGTCTATCTCGTCCGGTATGGGTATGAGCTTTGCCCTCCCTTTCAGGTGCTTCTCCGCCCTCGTGCCTTCTGAGATGGCGCTGAAGGTGATAAAGTGGTCTGGTTTTTGAGCGAAAGGGTTTAGCTTCATGAGTATGTATCTGAGGTGGAGCTTCACGCCCAGAGAGTGGAACTTTATCCAGTACCAGAGGCCGGGCTCTACCGCCTCGGGTCGCTTTCTCAGCACTGCCACCACCTTTTCCCCTTCCCTTTGCAAGGTTAGGAGCTCGTTGCCCGTCTGGGAGCACCAGTTGTGGATGTCCTTCTCAAAGCCAGGGTCTGTGGAAACCACCCTCAGGCTCTGCCCTTCTCTGAGCTTTCTCATCTTTTCAGAGGTAAGCACTATGGGCAGAGGGCACACAAGGCCCGTTAAGTCAAGAAACTCCTCCTTGGACTCTTCCGTTGCCTTCATGACTTCACCTCACAGTGCCACCGCCTTGACCTGAGGCCGTTCTTCATGGGCGGTAATAAATAAGTTTATCAACCTGCCTGCCTTTTCAAGGTCTTGTATTTTCCTCTCGTCGTAAACTTCTAAGGGGCTGTGAAAGAAAAAGTTCACGTACACCCACCCTCTGGCGAGCTTCACGGGGACGCTCAGGACTCCGCCGGCCTTGTTCAGTATAGGGTCTTCGGAGGTGTCCTCTCCTGCTGGGGTTACGCTTACCGCCTTTAGCTGGAAGAGCTCTTTCAAAGCCTGGAGATACTCCTGCAAGTTGGTGCTCTCCTGCAGGACTTCTACCAGCTGTGCCCTCTGGAGCACATGGTGAAAGTCTCTCTGGAGCTTTCCGTAGTCTCGCAATAGCTTGGCGTGGGACTTTCTGAGGTTTTTCACGTAGAACCTCTCCTTTCGCAAGGCCTCCACCAGGTCAGGGTGCAAAGAGGAGAAAAAAAGTGCCAAGAGGACCGGCGCAAGGGCAAGACCCGCAAGACCGTAGTAGTAAAGGGCCAAGCCCACGGACAGCCACGTAAAGAGCATACCCCTGAACAGGTCTCTGCTGGTGTACATGGCCACGGGCGGGAGGAGGGCAAAAAGGGCTTCCCTCTGCCCGGACAGCAGGGCTATCAAGGGGAGAAAAAACACATCACCGTAATTCTTAAAGAGCCTGAGCTTACCGGGGAAGAGGAACACATACATACTCAGAGATATGTACAGGGCGAAGGGGATTATAAGGAGAGCCTTCTGAGTGACTGGCTTGTCAAAAGAGAGTGCCACCAGGAAGAAACACACCAAAGCCCTGTATACGAAAAACACCAAGCCTATGTCTCTCAGCACGGGAATATTCTACTCCACTTCTATCTTCTTTACCTTCTCCGTGGCTTGTTTTTTCTCCAGTTTCTGCTCTAACTTGCTCACCTCGTAGTCTACCAACGCTTTGACTATCCTCAAGAAAGAGAGCTCTATGGTCCGGAGGTTTTTGAGGATTTCCTGTCTTACCTCTTTGGGCGGTAGGCAGAAGTCCACAAACTTGGACGCATCCCTCTTTAGCTCTTCTACCTGCTCCTCTAAGCTCTCCTGCCTGAGTTCTTGCTCTTCCTGCACCGCTGTTAAATATAAGTCCCTAAGCTAAAATCTTCAAGAACTCTGCCACCGCCTTTTGCATGCCCCACAGGACTGCGTTGGAAACGATGGAGTGTCCCACGTTGAGCTCTTCTACCACGTCCCTTAGGGCTCTCACCAGCATGGGCGTATTCTGGTAGGTCAGCCCGTGGCCTGCGTAAACTCTAAGGCCGAGCTCTCGGGCTTTCTCACCTGCAGTTCTGAGCCTGCAGAGCTCCTCTTGGGCCTCCTGCATGCGGTGGGCGTTGAAAAGGTTGGCGTACCTACCCGTGTGGAGCTCCACCGCCTGCGCACCTACCTCTCTGCTCGCTCGCACTTGGTCTTCCTCCGGTTCTACGAACAGAGATACCTCTATGCCCGACTCTGCTATCTCCCGCAGGTACTCTTCAAGAAAGGGGCGCATCTTCACCACGTCCAGTCCCCCTTCGGTGGTTATCTCCTCCCTTCTTTCGGGTACCAGCGTGACCCGATGGGGCCTAACCCTCAAGGCTATGCGCTTCATCTCTTCGGTAGGAGCCATCTCTAGGTTGACCGGTAGGTGGACTACCCTCTTTATGAGCTCTAAGTCCTCTTCCTGCACATGTCTTCTGTCTTCCCTCAGGTGCAGTGTTATCTGGTGAGCCCCTGCCTGCTGAGCGAGGAGGGCTGCAAAGAGCGGGCTGGGTTCAAAGGTCCTCCTGACCTGACGCAGAGTGGCCACGTGGTCTATGTTTACGCCCAGCCTCATGGGATACTATTTTAAGGTCTGAGCACTTCCGCCTTTAGGTAGTCTCTGAGGACCTCCGGCACCACCACGGAGCCGTCCTCCTGCTGGTAGTTCTCCAGCAGGGCTGCAAGGGTTCTTCCCACCGCAAGCCCCGAGCCGTTTAGGGTGTGCACGAAGTGAAGCCTCCCCTGCCCGTCCCTGTAGCGCGTGTTCATCCTTCTTGCCTGAAAGTCTTCGCAGTTAGAGCAGGAAGAGACCTCCCTGTAGCGGTTCTGAGAGGGAAACCACACCTCTATGTCGTAGGTCTTGGCGGAGGAAAAGCCCAGGTCCCCGGTGCAGAGAAGAACCACCCGGTAGGGCAGTCCCAACAGCCTCAGAACCTCCTCCGCATCGGAGGTCATCTTCTCCAGCTCCTCGTATGAGCTCTCTGGCTTCACTATCTTGACCAGCTCCACCTTGTTAAACTGGTGCTGACGGATGATACCTCTTATGTCTTTGCCGTAAGAGCCCGCCTCCCGGCGGTAGCAGGGTGTGTAAGAGACCATATATATGGGCAGGTCTCCTTCGGAGAGTATCTCCTCCCTGTAGAGGTTGGTAAGGGGCACTTCCGCAGTGGGTATAAGGTAAAGCTCATCCCTCTCACAGCGGTAGAGTTCCTCCTCAAACTTAGGGAGCTGTCCCGTGCCGAGAAGGACCTCGGGCCTCACCAGGTGGGGTGGCAGGACCTCTCTGTAGCCCTTCTGTGCGTGCAGGTCTAACATGAAGTTTATAAGAGCCCTCTCCAGCTTTGCTCCCCAGTCCTTAAGGACTACGAAGCGACTGCCAGATAGCTTGCTTGCCCTCTCAAAGTCAAAGAGACCTAACCTCTCTCCTATTTCCCAGTGGGGCTTTGCCTGGAAGTGGAATTCTTTGGGAGCTCCCCAGCGTCTGACTTCTACGTTTTCACTTTCATCCGCTCCCGCCGGCACGCTCTCGTGGGGGAGGTTTGGTATGCGCAGGAGGGCCTCTCTTAGCTGGGACTCTACGAAGGAGAGCTCTTCCTCGTATCGCTCTATCTGCTGTTTTATCCTTCTTACCTCCTCTTCTACCAGGGTAGTGTCCTGTCCCGTCCTCTTGAAGGCGCCTACCTGCTTGCTTTTGGCGTTCCTCTCCGCCCTGAGAGCTTCCAGCTCTCGCAGGAGGGAGCGTCTCTTGGCATCCAGCTGGAGCACTGCATCCACGAGGGAGGTGAGCTCCCTATCCCTAAGAGCGAGCCTGTCTTTTACTTGGGCGGGGTTTCTCCGAATCAGTTCTATGTCAAGCATGGGGATATTTTAAGCTCAGGGCGAGCCTGAGCTCGCACTCGAGGAGAAACTCAAGGGCCTCCAGCCTCATGTAGGCCTCTTCTACGCTCCTGCCCCAAGCGTACAGGCCGTGAGACCTGAGCAGAAAGCCGTAAACCTGCTCCTGTTTAAGCCTTTGCTCTACCTGCTGGGAGAGCTCTCTCATGTCTTGGGAGTTTTCAAAAACGGGCACCCTCACGCAGGCCTCGTGGGTGCCTATTCCGAAAGCCTTTAGAAGCTCGTAGTTTTCCAGCTTGACGTCCCCCTGGGCCAGTCTGGAAAGGAGAGTGGAGCTCACCGAGTGCACGTGCAGGACCGACCCCACCTGCGGAAGGCTTCTGTAGACAGCCAGATGCAAGAGAGTCTCCGCAGAGGGTTTGCCAGAACCTTCCACCTGCCTTCCTTGCCAATCTACCACTACGAAGTCTTCGCAGGTAAGGTGTCCCTTGTGGACGCCAGAGGCGGTAATCAGCACCCTACCCTCTCCCAGCTTGGCGGATAGGTTGCCACTGCTGGCAGGGAGCCAACCCCTCAGATGGAGCCTTCTCCCCACCTCTATCAGCTCAGCTATCTCGCCCTGCATATTATACTGTATTATACCCGCCCAATGGTAAACTTACTCTACTACGGAGATAATCTCAGGGTTTTGAGAGAGCACATAAGAGACGAGTCCGTGGACCTCATATACCTTGACCCGCCCTTTAACTCAAAGGCGGACTACAACGTGCTTTTCAAAGAACCAACCGGAGAACCCTCTCAGGCTCAGATAGTTGCCTTTGAGGACACCTGGCACTGGACGGAGGAGACAGAAAGGGCTTATCAGGAAATACTGCAGACTGCACCCTCTCAGGTGGTGGAGATAATGAAGGCATTTAAGGAGTTTCTCAGGCGCAACGACATGCTGGCTTACTTGACGATGATGTGCATAAGGCTTTTGGAGCTCAAGAGAGTTTTAAAGCCTACTGGAAGTATATACCTGAAGCCACTATTTAAAAGTGCTCATGGATGCGGTGTTCGGACATAAGAATTTTAGAAATGAAATCGTGTGGTGTTACACTGGCGGTGGTAAGAGTAGCAGATACTTTGCGAAAAAACACGACATTTTACTCAAAGGGGGAGGAATACAAGTTCTACAGCGATGCGGTGAGGGTCCCTTACCGCCTTGACCCATCAAAGAGGAAAAGTAAGTGGGCGTGGGGGAAACACGGAAAGGACGCAAAATCCTACTCACCGCACCCTGAGGGC
>JANXBA010000013.1 GCA_025062075.1 Aquificaceae bacterium | reverse complement strand
TGGTGATGCCTGGAGACAACGTGGAGCTGGAAGTGGAGCTGGTCAAGCCGGTGGCCATGGAAGAACAGCTTAGGTTTGCCATCCGTGAAGGTGGCAAGACCGTAGGTGCGGGCGTGGTCACAAAAATAATAGAGTGAGGTGTAGGACATGGCAGCGGTGAGAGAGGTAGTGGTTTTGGCTTGCACCGAGTGCAAGAGGAGAAACTACTCCATAACCAAGAACAAGCAGAAGCACCCTCAACGGATGGAGCTCAGAAAGTACTGCAAGTGGTGCAAAAAGCACACACTGCACAGGGAGGTCAAGTAGGGGCGCTAGCTCAACTGGCAGAGCGCGGGACTCCAAATCCCGCGGTTGGGGGTTCGAGTCCTCCGCGCCCCGCAGGTAAGAAAGATGGAGAAAGTAAAGGAGTTCCTAAGAACCACGAGAAAGGAGCTTGATAGGGTCTCCTGGCCTACCAGAAATCTTGTTGTCAAGGCCACGGTAAGTGTTATAATATTTTCTTTGGCCTTTGGTATAAGCCTGTGGGTTTTTGACCTGGTGTTTACCAGGCTTATACACTTTCTGCTCTCTTTGAGAGGTTAGGGATGGAAGAGTTCAAGTGGTACGCCTTGCAGGTGGAAGCGGGTAAGGAAGCCACAGCCAGGGAGAACCTACTCAAAGTTGTTGAGCTGGAAGGTCTCTCTGGACAGGTTGAGGATGTGGTGGTCCCCGCAGAGGAGAAGGTGGTCATTAGGACGATGGGAAAGGAAAAATACAGACTCTCTCTGCGTAGCAACAGCAGGGACATAAGCGTGCTGGGCAAGAAGGGCGTGACCACCTTTCGCATAGACAACGGTGAGGTAAGAGTCGTGGAGAGCGTAGAAGGCGACCTATGCGTGGAAGCCCCTCCCATATCCAAGCCGGGCCAGAAGATATCCTGCAAGGAAAACAAGACAGAGGCCAAGATAATCCTTGAGTCCAAGATGTTTCCCGGATACCTGCTTATGAGGGCAGTCATGAGCGATGCGCTCATGCGCGCCATAGAAAAGACCCCCCACGTGTACAGACCCGTGTTGGTAGGAGGAAGGGTTGCACCCCTTGACGACAAGGAGGTGGAGAGAATCATAGCCTTCGTCAAGAAGGGTGTAAAGCCGGTGAGGGTGCTCTTCGAGAAGGGCGACCAAGTCAGGGTCATAGAAGGTCCGTTCATGAACTTCACTGGCACGGTGGAGGAGGTCCACCCCGAGAAGGAGAAAGTGGTGGTGTTGGTAAGCATCTTCGGCAGGCTCACACCAGTAGAGTTGGACTACTCTCAGGTGGAGAAGCTATGAGAGAGTGGATAGGTGGTATGGTAAAAAAGGTCACCCTTGAGACCCTATACAAGCTCGTAGACGAGCGAACTCACTGGATAGTGGAAAAGCAGGAAAAAGACAAACAAGAACTCCTTGGACATATACGCAGGATTGAAGAAAAACAAGAAAAAGACAAACAAGAACTTCTTGGGCATGTTCGTAGGATTGAGGACAGGCAGGAAAAGTTTCAGGACGAGGTGAGGACTGAGTTTAGGCACATCAACCACAGGATAGACATGGTTATGGAGATGTTGCTGACGATTGCTTCCAGTCTTAGAAAGGAGGAATAGGATGAAAAAGGTTACCGCAAAGGTGGAGCTCATGTTGCCGGCTCAGCAGGCGACTCCCGCACCTCCGGTGGGTCCTGCATTGGGCCAACACGGCGTGAACATAATGGAGTTTGTCAAGCAGTTCAACGCCGCCAGCAAGGAGTTTGAGCCCGGGACTGTGGTGCCAGTGGTTATAACCATATACCAGGACAGGAGCTTCAGCTTTATACTGAAGACGCCCCCGGTCTCTTACCTTCTCAAGAAGATGGCTAAGGTCCAGAAGGGCTCCTCCGACCCCAAAAAGCAGAAGGTGGGCAAGGTGACCCTACAGCAGGTGGAAGAGATTGCCAAGATAAAGCTAAAGGACATGAACACAAAGGACCTCAGGGCGGCCATGAGTCAGGTGGTAGGCACCGCCAGAAGCATGGGCATAGAAGTGGAAGGATGGAAGGAGTAAAGCCATGAGAAGAGGCAAAAGGTACAAAAAGTGTCTTGAACTTTTTGACAAGGGTCTTCTTTACACGGTGGAAGGTGCGGTGGAAATTCTAAAAAAACTCCACCAAGAGTGCGGTCCAAAGTTTGACCAGACGGTGGAGCTGGCCATGAGGCTGGGCGTGGACCCCAAGTACGCGGACCAGATGGTGAGAGGCTCCGTGGTCCTACCCCACGGCCTTGGAAGGGAGCTCAGGGTCTTGGTGCTCGCAGAGGGCGAGTACCAGAAGATAGCCAAGGAGGCAGGCGCAGACTACGTAGGAGGTGAGGACCTCATAAACAAGATTGCCAAAGAGGAGTGGGTAGACTACGACGTGGTCATAGCCACCCCAGAGATAATGCCTAAGGTGGCAAAGCTAGGTAAGATACTGGGTCCCAAGGGTCTTATGCCCAACCCCAAGACAGGAACCGTAACTGCCAACGTCAAGCAAGCTATAGAAGAGGCCAAGAAGGGAAGAGTGGAGTTCAGGGTGGACAAGACGGGCAACCTGCACATGCCCGTGGGCAAGGTGTCCTTTGAAACGCAAAAGCTCTTGCAGAACGTGTACACCGCCATTGACGCGGTAGTAAAGGCAAAGCCCTCCGGTGCAAAGGGTCAGTACGTAAAAGGTATAGCTCTATCTCTGACCATGAGCCCCTCAGTTAAGGTAGATGTGTCCACCACCCTTAGAAAACTGCAGGAACTTGTAGCGTAAGGAGGGAAGAGTTATGAGAAAGAGCTGGGAAAAGAAAAGCCAAATAGTGGACAGCTACAGCGGCAGGATACAGAAGTCAAGCTTGGTAATCTTTTTTGACTTTACCGGCGTTGACGCTCAGGCCATGACTAAGCTTAGGGCGGACATGAAGGGTGCGGAGGGCGAGGTGTTAGTAGGCAAAAACACGCTCTTTTACAGGGCTTTTATGAACACGGTTGTGGCGGACCACAGAGAGGTCCTCACTGGTCCTACCGCCTTTGCCTTTGCCTACAAAGACCCAGTCAAGGTGGCAAAAGTGCTCTTTGACTTTGTGAAGGAGATAGACAAGGACAAGCCCCTTTCCAAAATAAAGGGAGCTTACATGCAGGGCAGGTTTTTAAAGCCCGCAGAGGTGCAGGCCCTTGCGGAGCTCCCACCAAAAGAGGTGCTGGTCTCCAAGCTCATGGGAGCCATACAGGGACCCATATACGCCCTTGTCATGGCTCTCAAGTCCGCACCTCAAAAGCTGGTGCTTACCCTTAAAGCCATTGAGGAGAAAAAATCTTAGAAGGAGGTCATAAACATGGCAACCCTTACCATTGACGAGATTGTGGAAGCCATAGGCAACATGACCCTGCTTGAGGTGGCAGAGCTGGTCAAGAAGCTCGAGGAGAAGTTCGGCGTCTCCGCAGCCATGGTGGCGGCTGCGCCCGTGGCAGCCGCAGGAGCTCCAGCCGCAGGTGCCCCGCAGGTGGAGGAGAAGACGGAGTTTGACGTGATTCTCAAGTCCCCTGGCGCCAACAAGATAAACGTCATAAAGGTGGTCAGAGAGCTCACCGGCCTGGGTCTGAAGGAGGCCAAGGACTTAGTGGACGGTGCTCCCAAGGCGGTCAAGGAGGGCGTGCCCAAAGAAGAGGCAGAGAAAATAGCGGCAAAACTCAAGGAGGCTGGAGCAGAGGTAGAGATAAAGTAATATGCACAAAAAGCTCGGCAGGCTCTACCCCCTGCAAAGGCAGGGGGTATTTTGTCTTTATGCTTTGACAAGGTGCGGTCCCAACACTATAATTTTAAGATTACCCACAACAAGAGAGGGCTGAAGGTATGAGAAAGAACCTCCCTCTACCCAGGAAGTTCTTTGGTACAAGGACAGAGCTCGTAAACCCGCCGAACCTGCTGTTTCTCCCCAAGGAGTCCTTTGAGTCCTTCCTGCAGTTTTACAGCTCACCTGACAGGAGAAAACCCGAGGGTCTTGAGTATGTCTTCTCCACCTCCTTTCCCTTCAAGGACGCGGACGAGAAGATAGTGCTGGAATACATGGGCTACGAAGTGGGAGACTGGGAGTGCAACAAGTGCGGATACAAGGCCTACACAGACCAGAGCTTTCTGGCGGGTTACGGAGTCCACTGTCCTAAGTGCGGAACCTTGCTGGTCCACAAGGAAAAGTACACGGAAGAGGAGTGTAAGGTAAAAGGCTTCACCTATTCGGTGCCCCTCAGGGTCATGGTCAGGCTCAGGACAAAAACCAAGAAGGGGGAAAAGCTCGGCGAGCCAAGAAAGGTTTACTTCGGCGAAGTGCCCATGATGACTCAGGTAGGCTCCTTTATCATAAACGGCAGTGAGAGAATAGTGGTAAACCAGCTCATCAGGTCGCCGGGCGTCTTCTTTGAGGAGAAAGAGGAGCGCCAGAAGGAGACCACCATCATCAGAATGATATACAGGGCCAGCATCATTCCTGACAAGGGTCCGAGGGTGGAGTTTGAACTTCCAAGCACCACGGACATGTTCTCCTCCCGGATAGACAGGAAAAAGGTAGGTAGCACCTTCGTCCTCAGGGCTCTTGGTCTTGAGACTGCCTACGACATACTCAAGCACTTTTACCCTGACGCAAAGGCCTTTTTCTTACAGGAGGGCAACCTCTTTGACCGGGAGACAGGTGAAGAGTACAGGCTGGAGGACTTGGAGAGCTTCTACCTTTTTGCAGTGCTCCGCTACAGGGCAAAAATAGAGGAAAGGGGCGTAGAAGAGGAGATGCTGGAAGAGCGCTTCGTAGAGGAACTGCCCCAGCTGGAGAGGCTCATAAAGGACGACAGGATAAGGATAGAGCTCCTCTCTGCGGTGCCCAAGGAGAGTGCGGTAAAAAGTCCCTACGGCAAGATAGTGATAGAGACGCTGGTGGCAGAGACCTACCCCAAAGACCAGGACAGGAGAAGCCCTCTGAAGATACCCGCACGCTTCAGCCTCAGAGACTACGCTTTGGTGGACATATACAAAAAGCTCAGGGCGGTGGAGCCTATGGTTATGGAGCTGGAGCACCTCATAAGCAGGGCCAGGTCCCACTTTGAGCTCTACTTTAGAGACCTCACGCGCTACGACCTGTCCAAGGTAGGAAGGGTCAAGCTCAACGCAAAGGTCCACCGCATCCCCAAAGAGCTAAAGCCGGCGGACTTAGAAAGACTATCCCAGCTACCTCCCCTGTCTCTGGCGGAGGACGTAGGTCCCTACAGGGCAGGGACGCTCCTGACGGAGGAACTCCTGAGAGAAATCTTCAAAGAGAGGCAGAGCGTAAAGGTGAAGGACTACACGGAGGGGCAGGCAAGGTTTTTAACCGCCCTTGACCTGGTCAACACCATAAAGTATCTCATAAACCTAAGATACGGTAGGGAGAAAAAGGACGACATAGCCTACCTCGGCAACCGACGGATAAGGGCGGTGGGAGAGCTCTTGGAAAACCAGGCCCGCATAGGCATAGCCCGCATGGAGAAGTTCTTCAGGGACCGTTGCACCGTGGCAAACCCCGAGGACCCCAACCTAAAGCCCCAAGACCTGCTCAATCCAAGGTATCTGACCAGCTCTCTTTACGAGTTTCTAAAGGGTGGCATGCTCTCCCAGTACTTGGACAACACCAACCCCCTCTCCTCTCTTACCCACAAAAGAAGGCTCTCCGCCCTTGGTCCCGGTGGACTCACCCGGGAGAGCGCCAAGTTTGAAATAAGGGACGTGCACCCCTCCCACTACGGGAGGATATGTCCTATAGAGACGCCAGAGGGTCAAAACATCGGACTGGTCACTTCTCTGACCGTCTACGCCCAGACCAACGAGTACGGCTTTATAGTCACCCCCTACAGGAAGGTAGAGAAGGGCAAAGTAACCGACAAGGTGGAATACCTGGCCGCCTACGAAGAGGAAAACTTCGTAATAGCCCAGTACACGCCCACCGACCAGGAGGGCAACATCCAAAGGGACAGGGTCTACGCCCGCTACAAGAACGACATACAGATAGTCAGGGCGGAGCAGGTGCAGTACATGGACGTGTCTCCGCGTCAGGTTATCTCCGTGTCCGCCTCCCTCATACCTTTCCTTGAGCACGACGACGCCAACCGGGCCCTGATGGGTTCAAACATGCAAAGGCAGGCGGTGCCCCTGATGTTTACCTCTTCCCCGCTCGTAGGCACGGGCATGGAGAAAAAGGTCGCCTTTGACAGCGGTGCGGTCCTGCTGGCGAAAAGAGGCGGACAGGTGGAGGAGGTAGACTCCAGGAGAATAATCATCAGGGTAAACCCCGAGGAGATAAACCTTGCAGACCCCACCGACTTGGGCATAGACGTTTACGAGCTCAAAAAGTTTGAAAGAACCAACCAAAACACCTGCATAAACCAGAGACCTTTAGTGGTAAAGGGTCAGAAAGTCCAAAAGGGAGAGCTCCTGGCAGATGGGCAGTCTACCTACAAAGGGGAGCTGGCCTTGGGCAAGGACGTGCTGGTGGCCTTCATGCCCTGGAGGGGCTACAACTTTGAGGACGCAATAGTTCTTTCCGAGAGGCTCGTAAAAGAGGACGTCTACACCTCCATCCACATAGAGGAGTTGGAGGTGGAAGCCCGCGAGACCAGAATAGGCAACGAGGAGATAACCCGTCAGATACCCGGCGTGCCGGAGAGAGTGCTAGCTCATCTGGACGAGTTTGGCATCGTAAAGCCCGGCACCTACGTAAAGCCCGGCGACATACTGGTAGGTAAAGTAACTCCAAAAGGAGAGGCCCAGCTGACTCCAGAGGAGAAGCTCCTGCAGGCCATCTTCGGTGAGAAGTCCAGGGACGTGAAAGACTCCTCTCTCAGGTGCCCTCCCGGCGTAGAAGGCACGGTGGTAGAAGTGAAGGTCTTTGTGAGAAAAACAGGAGAAAAGCGCAACTATCTGGCAGAGCACATAGAGAGGATGGAAAGGGAAGAGCTGGAAAGAGAGTTAGAAAAGAGAAAAAAACTGATAGTAGAGGGCAGAAACAGCATAGTAAAGGGCTTGGTGTTGGGCAGAAAGCTGGACAAAGAGATAACGGTCAAGAAAAAAACCTACAAGATAGGCACTACCATAGACGAGCGGGTCTTTGAGACACTTCTTAACTACATCGTCACCAAGCCGGAGAACCTCTTTGACGACCAAGAGCTGTGTCAGAAGATAAACGAAATAAAGGAGAGAACGCGCTTTCAGGTGGAGTTGGTGTCCAAGCTCTACGAGGAGAAGATAAGGGCCATAGGGAGCAAGAGTGAGCTCCCTCCGGGCGTGCACACGCTGGTAAAGGTTTACATAGCCCAGAAGAGGAAGATAAAAGTTGGAGACAAGATGGCAGGTCGCCACGGGAACAAGGGCGTCATCTCCGTCATCCTGCCAGTGGAGGACATGCCCTTCCTCGAGGACGGCACTCCCGTGGACGTGGTGCTAAACCCCTTGGGCGTTCCCTCCCGTATGAACGTGGGGCAGATACTGGAGACCCATCTTGGCTGGGCCTCCCGAGAGCTGGGTAAAAGGTTGCGGGAGCTCTTAGAAGAGCAGGCCCAAAGGCAGGAAATCGTAGACTTTCTCAAGGACATCTACGCAGTGGGAGAGGAAGACAGCAAACACATTGAAGAGTTTCTGCAAAGTTTGGACGAGGAGAGCTTCAAGCAGGTGGTGGAAGAGTACGCGCTCAGGGGCATTCCCATGGCAACGCCCGCCTTTGAAGGGGCCAGTGAAGAGCACATAAGAGAGCTCCTAAGAAAAGCGGGACTGCCCGAGGACGGAAAGACAGTCCTGTACGACGGCAGAACGGGTGAGCCCTTTGACATGAGGGTCACCGTAGGCTACATGCACATGCTCAAGCTCATCCACATGGTGGACGACAAGATACACGCCCGTAGCACGGGACCCTACTCGCTAGTTACCCAACAACCCTTGGGCGGAAGGGCCCAGTTCGGCGGTCAGAGGCTGGGAGAGATGGAGGTCTGGGCTCTGGAAGCTCACGGGGCGGCTCATACCTTGCAGGAGATGCTTACCGTCAAGTCCGACGACATAGAAGGAAGGACCAAGGTCTACGAGTCCGTAGTAAAGGGCAAGTACATGTACCAGCCCGGCGTGCCAGAGTCTTTCAGAGTTTTAGTGCGGGAGCTAAAGGCCCTCGGACTGGACGTGAAGTGCGAGAACGGCTCCACCATGCCCTGCGACCAGGTAGAAGTTGAGGAGGAGTAGTCATGAGAAAAGGGCTTTTACCCTTTGAAAGAATAAAGCTGATGCTGGCCTCACCTGAGGAGATAAAGAGCTGGAGCTACGGTGAGGTCAAAAAGCCAGAAACTATAAACTACAGAACTCACAAACCCGAAAAAGACGGCCTGTTCTGTGCCAAGATATTCGGTCCCATAAAGGACTACGAGTGTCTCTGCGGTAAGTACAAGGGCAAAAGGTTTGAGGGGACCATCTGCGACCGCTGTGGCGTGGAGGTGACCCGCTCCTACGTGCGCCGTAAAAGGTTCGGACACATAGAGCTGGCTGCGCCGGTGGCCCACATATGGTTTCTCAAGAGCACTCCCTCCAAGATAGCCACGCTAATGGGCCTGTCGGTGCGAGACGTGGAGCGTGTCATCTACTTTGAATCTTACTTAGTCATTGAGTATCCCATGAACGAGGAGGAAGAAAAAACATTCTCCCAGCAGGAGGACACTCTGCCCCTCAGGGATGAGCTGGGCAACGTGAAGTTCGTGAAGCTCCACGTGGTGGACGAGGAGACCTACAACGCGGAGTTTGCCCCCAACTTGGAACACAAGTACGAGGGAGGCATGGGTGCGGAGATAGTCAAAAAAGTGCTCTCCGCCTTGGACCTGCAGACCTATGCGGACAAGCTCAGGAACGACATAAGACCCTACAGCTTCGGCTTTGAGGACCTATCGGAGGAGACCTACGGCAAGTACAGGAAGCTCTACGAGAAAATGGTGAGAGTGTTGGCAGAGGACTTCAGACTGCTGGGCGTGGACCTCCCTCTGCCAGAGGGTTCAACCTTGGAGCAGGTGCTTCACAGAATAATAGTGGGAGAGCTCTACCTTAACCCCGAGGACGGCAGTCTTTCCGAGGAGGCCCTTGAGGGCTTTCACACGGGAAGGGAAGCCATCCAGCTCTACTACGAGAAGGCACGCCAGAAGAGAAAAGACCTACCCGTCTTTGAGAAGATAAAACTGGACATAAGAAGCGTAGTTTTGAAGGAGATATCCGAGACAAAAGTGAAAAAGGTGCTCAGAGTCCTAAAGCTGGTGGAGGACTTCATAAAGAGCCAAAACAGGCCAGAGTGGATGATTCTTGAAGTCTTGCCCGTGCTACCTCCAGAGCTCAGACCCTTGGTGGCTCTGGAAGGGGGGCGCTTTGCCACCTCCGACCTTAACGACCTCTACAGGAGGATAATAAACAGAAACAACAGGCTCAAAAGGCTCATAGAGCTGGACGCACCGGAGATAATCATAAGAAACGAAAAGAGGATGCTCCAAGAGGTGGTCTCCGCCCTCATAGACAACGGCAAGAGAGGAAGGGTGGTGACACAAAACGGAAGGGCTCTTAAGTCCCTCTCTGACTACCTGCGGGGCAAGCAGGGGAGGTTCAGGCAAAACCTGCTGGGCAAAAGGGTGGACTACTCGGGCAGGAGCGTCATAGTGGTAGGTCCGGAGCTCAAGATGCACCAGTGCGGGCTTCCCAGAATCATGGCTTTAGAACTCTTTAAGCCCTTCGTCTACAGAAGGCTGGAGGAGAAGGGTTATGCCACCTCCATAAAGAACGCCAAGAAGCTGGTGGAGCAGAAGACCCCAGAAGTGTGGGAGTGTCTGGAGGAAGTGGTAAAACAGCACCCGGTTCTCCTCAACAGAGCTCCCACACTCCACCGCATGTCCATACAAGCCTTTGAACCCGTCTTGGTGGACGGAAAGGCCATACAGCTCCATCCACTGGTATGTCCGCCCTTCAATGCGGACTTCGACGGAGACCAAATGGCGGTGCACGTGCCCTTGGGCATTACCGCACAGCTCGAGGCCTACATACTTATGCTTTCCACCCAAAACATACTCTCCCCGGCCCACGGCAAGCCCATCACCATGCCCTCCCAGGACATGATTTTAGGCGTCTACTACATGACGCAGGAGGTGCCGGGCGTAAAAGGTGAAGGTAAGCTCTTCTACAGCAGGGAAGAGGTCCTGCTGGCCTTGGAGAACAAGAAGGTGGACATGCACGCCCGCATAAAGCTCAGGCTGGAAGAGGGCAAAGTGATAGAGACCACGCCGGGAAGGGTGCTCTTCAACAGCATCCTACCGCAGGGTCATCCCTTTGTAAACGAGCCCTTGGACAAGAAAAAGGTCTCCAAGCTCATCGCCAGCGTGTACAACAGGTACGGCACGGAGAAGACCGCACAGTTTCTTGACCGGCTCAAGGAGCTTGGCTTTGAAGTTGCCACCAAGGCTGCAGTCTCCATAGGCGTGGAAGACCTACAGATACCTAAGGTAAAGAAAGAAGTCCTGCTTCAGGCTTTTGAGCAGGCGGACGAGATATCCGAGCTCCACAGGAGTGGTATTATCACCGCCAAGGAAAGGTACAACAGGATAATAGACCTGTGGTCGGAGATAACGGACAAGGTCTCCCGGGCCATGTTTGAAGAGATAGAGAAAAGCACCCGGAGGGAGAGGGACAAGGTTTACACGGGCGTGTTCAACCCCATATACATGATGGCCAACTCGGGTGCAAGGGGCAACAAGGACCAGATAAGACAGCTGGCCGCCATGAGAGGCCTTATGGCCAAGCACACGGGCGAGTTCATAGAGACGCCCATAGTCTCCAACTTCAGAGAGGGGCTCTCGGTGCTCGAGTACTTTATATCCACCTACGGAGCGAGAAAAGGCCTTGCGGACACCGCCCTTAAGACGGCCTTCGCAGGATACCTCACCAGAAGGCTTGTGGACGTGGTCCAAGACATAACCATAGTGGAGAAGGACTGCGGCACCCACCGGGGCGTAGTGATGGAGGCCATCGTGGAAGGGGGCGAGGAGAAGGTTTCCCTCAAAGACAGGATAGTGGGCAGGACGCTAGCGGAGGACGTGATAGACCCCTACACAGGTGAGGTTGTAGCCACGAGAAACCAGATAGTGGACGAAGAGCTCGCAGACAGGATAGTGCGCGCTGGCATAGAGAAGGTAAAGGTCAGGTCGCCAATGACCTGCGAGTCCCAGTACGGCATATGTGCCATGTGCTACGGCTGGGACCTCTCCCAGAGAAAGCTGGTGGACGTGGGTGAGGCAGTGGGAATAATCGCCGCCCAGTCGATAGGAGAGCCCGGCACTCAGCTCACCATGAGAACCTTCCACATAGGCGGTGCCGCAACTGCAGAGAGGGTAAAGGGAGAGCTCCTTAACGAAAAGGCAGGTAGGGTTAAGTACTACAACATAAGGCTCATCCCCAACAGAGAAGGCAAAAGAATAAACATCTCCAAAGACGGAGCTCTGGGTATTCTGGACGCAGAGGGCAGGATGGTGGAGCGTCACGCAGTGCCCTATGGGGCAAGCATTCTGGTAGAAGAGGGCAAAGAGGTGGGAGAAAACACCCTTCTGGCGGAGTGGGACCCCTTCAACACCTTCATCATAGCGGAGGAGTCCGGAAAGGTAGAGTTCAAGGACATAGCCTTGGACATCACCGTCAAGGAAGAGAGAGACCCTCTGACGGGCAAGACCTCTACGATTGTGTCCTTCACCAGGCCAAAGGACGCCATGCTCCACACGCCCAAGATAGTGGTCCACACGGAGGAGGGCAAAGAGGTCTCCTACGACCTGCCGGTGAACTCCATCATAAACATCCCTGCGGACAAGCTCCAGTTTGAGTGGATGGTTTGCCCCACCTGTAGCGAGTCCGAGGGTGCGGAAATCAAGCACAAGTATTACCTGGTAAGAGACTACCATGTCCAGCCCGGCGACATCCTTGCCCGCATACCCAAGGAAATGGCCAAGGTGCGCGACATAGTGGGTGGTCTGCCCAGAGTGGAAGAGCTCTTCGAGGCAAGGCGTCCCAAAAACCCCGCAATTCTTACGGAGATAGACGGCACAGTTCGCATATTTGAAGATGCGGACGAGGTCATTCTCTTCAACCCCAGAACCACCGAGACCAAAAAGTACGACATAAAGAAGGACGAGTACATTCTGGTGAGCCACGGTCAGTACGTGCAGGCAGGGACCAGCATAACCGAGAGCTTAAAGGCGGAGATAGATGGTCAGGTCAGGATAAAGGGCAGAGGCTACAGAGTGGTAATCTACAACAGGGAGACGGGCCTACAGAAGGAGTACTTCGTGCCCAAGGGCAAACACCTGCTGGTGAAGAACGGAGACTCGGTAAAGGCGGGAGACCCGCTGACCGACGGCACACCAGTGCCCGAGGAGATTCTCAAGATAAAAGGCGTGGAGGAGCTCCAGAAATTCCTCCTCAAAGAGGTGCAGATGGTCTACAAACTGCAGGGCGTGGACATAAACGACAAACACTTTGAAATCATCATCCGCCAGATGCTCCGCAGGAGGAGGGTCGTGGACCCGGGAGACAGCAGGTTCTTGGTCAACGAGGAGGTGGAAGTGGAGGAGCTCCAGAGGGAGATAGAGAGGATAAGAGAAGAGGGCGGTAAAATTCCCAAGGCAGAACCCATTCTGGTAAGCATCTCCAAGGCGGCACTGACCTCTCGGAGCTGGATATCTGCGGCCTCTTTCCAAGAGACCACCAAGGTGCTCACCGACGCCGCCTGCGAGGGTAAAGTAGACGACCTGAGGGGCGTGAAGGAGAACGTGATAATCGGCAACCTCATACCTGCGGGCACAGGTCTGTGGGAGTACGCGGAGGTGGAAGTGCTGGAAGAGGAGAAGGCAAAAGTCCTGAAGGATGTGATATAATAAACCGCTTAGGAGGTCCAACAGGTATGCCTACCATAAACCAGCTGGTCAAGCAAGGCAGGGAGCAAAGAAAGAAAAAGAGCAAGGCGCCCGCCCTGCAGGGCAACCCACAGAAGAGGGGCGTGTGCGTCAGGGTCTACACGGTAACGCCCAAAAAGCCTAACTCCGCCTTGAGGAAGGTCACGAGAGTGAGGCTCTCCAACGGCATAGAAGTGACCGCCTACATACCCGGCGAAGGTCACAACCTCCAAGAGCACTCCTTGGTGTTGGTAAGGGGCGGAAGGGTGAAGGACCTGCCTGGGGTGAGGTACAAGGTGGTCAGAGGAGCTCTGGACACCGCAGGTGTGGCAAACAGAAAGCAGTCCAGGTCCAAGTACGGTGCTAAGAGACCAAAGCCCGGTCAGCAAGCTCAGGCAAAGGGAGGTAAGAAGTAATGCCGAGAAAGGGTCCAGTCGCATTAAGAGAGATAGCACCAGACCCAAAGTACGGCGATGTGGTGGTGCACAAGCTCATAAACAAGGTAATGAAAGACGGCAAGAAGTCCGTAGCGGAGTGGATAGTCTACACCGCCCTTGAGTCCGCCGCCAAGGAGGTAAACCTCCACCCGGTGGAACTGCTCCATCAGGTGGTGGAGAAGCTAAAGCCCGAGTTTGAAGTGCGTCCGAGAAGAGTAGGCGGTGCCACCTACCAAGTCCCGGTGGAAGTGCCTCCAAGAAGGCAGATAAGCCTTGCCCTCAAGTGGCTGGTCCAAGCGGCCAGAGAAAGGTCAAAGCACAGGGGGAGCTACACCATGGTGGAGAGGTTAAAGGCGGAGCTCTTGGACGCCCTGCAGGGTAAGGGCGGTGCGATAAAGAAGAAGGAAGACACCCACAAGATGGCGGAGGCCAACAAGGTCTTTGCCCACTTCAGATGGTAAGGAGGAGGCCATGCCCAGACTGGTGCCCATAGAAAGGCTTAGAAACATAGGCATAGTAGCCCACATAGACGCAGGAAAGACCACCACCACCGAGAGAATCCTCTACTACACGGGTAAAACCTACAAGATAGGTGAAGTCCACGAGGGCGCTGCCACCATGGACTGGATGCCTCAGGAAAGGGAAAGGGGCATAACCATCACCGCCGCAACCACCGCCTGCTACTGGAAAGACCACCAGATAAACATCATAGACACCCCCGGACACGTGGACTTCTCCGTGGAAGTGGTCCGCTCCATGAGGGTCTTGGACGGCATCATATTCATCTTCTCCGCGGTGGAGGGCGTCCAGCCCCAGTCAGAGGCCAACTGGCGCTGGGCGGACCGCTTTGGCGTGCCTAGAATAGCCTTCATAAACAAGTTAGACAGGCTGGGTGCGGACTTCTACAGGGTCTTTGCGGAGATAGAGAGAAAGCTAAGTATAAAGCCGGTGGCCATTCAAATACCCGTAGGGGCTGAGGACCAGTTCAAGGGTGTGGTGGACCTTATGGAGATGAAGGCCATCGTATGGCTGGAGGAGACCTTGGGTGCCAAGTACGAGGTGGTGGACATACCTGCAGACTACGTAGAGAAGGCTCGGGAGTGGAGAGCCAAGATGGTGGAAAGCATAGTAGAAAAGGACGACGAGCTTATGGTCAAGTACTTAGAAGGCGAGGAGATAGCCAAGGAGGACCTCAAAAGGGTGCTCAGAAGGGCCACCATAAACAGGGAGCTGGTTCCCGTGCTTTGCGGCTCCGCCTTCAAGAACAAGGGCGTGCAACCTCTGCTAGATGCGGTGATTGACTATCTGCCTTCACCCCTGGATGTGCCACCAGTAAGAGGTATAAACCCCAAGACCTCTGAGGAGGACGAGAGAAGACCCCTTGACGAAGAGCCCTTCTGCGCTTACGCCTTCAAGGTGATGAGCGACCCCTACGCAGGACAGCTCACCTACTTTAGGGTCTTCTCAGGTAAGGTAACCGCAGGCTCTTACGTTTACAACGCCACGAAGGACAAAAAAGAGAGGGTGGGAAGGCTCCTTCTTATGCACGCCAACTCCCGAGAGGACGTGCAGGAGGCCGCCGCAGGGGAGATAGTGGCGGCGGTGGGCATGGACGCCACCA
Organism: Aquificaceae bacterium; assembly: GCA_025062075.1. GTDB lineage: Bacteria > Aquificota > Aquificia > Aquificales > Aquificaceae > Pampinifervens. The sequence goes on along the minus strand of JANXBA010000013.1, from coordinate 1,052 downwards.
CGGGAGACACCCTCTGCGAGGAGAAGTTTCCCATTCTCTTGGAGAAGCTGGAGTTTCCCGAGCCGGTCATCTCCATGGCCATAGAGCCAAAGACCAAAAAAGACCAAGAAAAGCTCTCCCAAGTCCTGAACAAGTTCATGAAAGAGGACCCCACCTTCAAGGCAAGCGCGGACCCAGAAACGGGCCAGACCCTCATTCACGGCATGGGAGAGCTCCACTTGGAGATTATCGTGGACAGGATGAAGCGCGAGTACGGCATTGAGGTAAACGTAGGCAAGCCCCAGGTAGCCTACAAAGAAACAATAAAGGGCAAGGCAACTGCGGAGGGCAAGTTTATACGTCAGACGGGCGGTCGCGGTCAGTACGGACACGCGGTCATTGAGATAGAGCCCTTAGAAAGAGGTCAGGGCTTTGTGTTCGAAAACGCCATCGTGGGCGGTATCATACCCAAGGAGTTCATACCTGCGGTGGAAGAGGGCATAAAAGAGGCCATGCAGAACGGCGTGTTGGCAGGTTACCCTGTGGTGGACGTAAAGGTCAGGCTCTTTGACGGCTCTTTCCACGAGGTGGACTCCTCGGAGATGGCTTTTAAGATAGCGGGCTCAATAGCCTTCAAGGAGGCCGCCAAAAAGGCAGGACTATCCCTCTTAGAGCCCATCATGGAGGTGGAGGTGGAGACGCCAGACGAGTATGTGGGTGATGTGATAGGAGACCTCAACTCCCGCAGGGGCAAGATAATGGGCATGGAGAACAAGGGCGTAATCACCGCCATAAGGGCCCATGTGCCTCTGGCGGAGATGTTCGGATACGCCACCACGCTAAGGAGCTTGACGCAGGGAAGAGGAACCTTTATAATGAAGTTTTCTCACTACGACGAGGTTCCCCAGAGCCTTACGGAGCAGATAGTAGGGGAACGCACCGCACTAACAAGATAAGGAGGTAAACATGGCGAAGGAGAAGTTTGTAAGAGAGAAAGAGCACGTGAACGTGGGCACCATAGGACACGTGGACCACGGTAAGTCCACGCTCACATCCGCCATCACCTGCGTGCT
>JANXBA010000059.1 GCA_025062075.1 Aquificaceae bacterium | reverse complement strand
GGATAAAGAAAATAGAAAGAGCAGAAGCGAGTTTGAGTGCAAGCTTTGTGGTAGAAAACTTCACGCTGATGTGAACGCATCCAGAAACCTGCTTAGCCGTGCTAAGTGGGGGATGCGTTTATGTAGCGTGAAGAAAGCCTTCACTGCTCAAGTCAAGAGGTTTTTAGAAAACTTGAGTAGTGAGCGGTATAAGTGCCTTTGGGGTAAGGCACGGGGCTTACTGGCAGGAATACCTGCCACAGTCCCTGAACCTGAGGCATGGAATAGATGTCCATGCTGAAGGATACTCTGGTAAAAAGGCTCACCCTGTTAGTGTTGCTCCTTGCGGTGCTCTACGCCCTTTTCCTCTACTTAGGTGGCAAACCTCAGCTCTCTCGGGAGAGTCTGAACGCCCTCTCAGTTGTGCCCTCTGAGAAAACCTACCGACTGAGCTTTGACAGGCCCGTGAGGAGGGTGGAGGTCTTCGTAGAGCAGGCAGGACAGAGGAAGGAGCTCTTCAGAGCTGACATGTCTGAGCCATCACGGGAGGTAGTCTTTAGCCTGAGGCCGAAGGAGATGAGCCTAAGGGAGGGAAAAGCCCGGCTCGTTCTGAAGGCCTCTTCAGGATTCCTGCAGGGAAGAAGCTTTGTTATAGAGACGCTCGTAGACTTTACCCCTCCCGTCCTCAGAGTGGTGGCCTACACGCCTTCGCCTTCTGTGGGGGGTTCCTTTGCTCTCAAAGTGCGCTCAGAAGAGGGAGCTCAGGTAAGCCTCACCTACGGAGGGCGCAGGTACGCACTCTACCCCATAGGCGAGGGTTACTACGCCGGGCTCTTCCCGGTAAGGATAGAGGAGCCTTTGCACTCTGCTAAGGTAGAGGCCACGGACAGGGCAGGAAACACCAGCCACCACCTACTCTCTTTGAAAGTAAAGCAAGTCAAGTTTGCCCAGGACGACATAAAGTTGGAAGAGCCCCTTATAGAGAGGGTCATCTACCCCCTTTTGGGGCAGGAAGGGAAGGGGCTCGGACCCGTAGAGGCCTTCAAAAGGGTCAACGAGGTCTGGCGCGCCAGAGACGTAAAGAGGTTAGAAGAGATAGCCACCAAGAGCGGACCGAAAGTGCTCTGGGAGGGTGCCTTTTCACAGCTCCCTAACAGCAAGGTGCTGGCAGGCTACGGGGAGCTCAGACACTACTTCTACCGAGGGCAGAAGGTGAGCGAGAGCAGGCACATGGGTTTTGACTTTGCCTCCGTGGAGAGAGCTCCTGTGCCTGCATCCAACTCGGGCGTGGTGGTCTTTGCAGGAGACTTAGGCGTTTACGGAAACACGGTAATCATCGACCACGGCATGGGTCTTATGAGCCTCTACGGTCACCTGTCGGAGATAGGGGTAAAGAAAGGACAGTTCGTGAAAAAAGGTGAACAAATCGGGTGGACTGGGGTCAGCGGTCTTGCCTTAGGAGACCACCTGCACTTTGGCATCCTCCTGCAGGGCTACGAAGTAAACCCGAAGGAGTGGCTGGACCCTAAGTGGGTAAAAACCCACATAACGCAGGTGCTTCAAGCCCGATGAGAAAAAGATTAAGACACAGAGTCTCGGTGTTTTTAGCTCCATTTGTTGCCTTCTTGCTGAGGCTCTTCCACAAAAGCATAAGGTGGGACAAGAGGGTGGACTACGAGCTCTACAGGGGGAAAATCATAGCCCTTCTTCACGGAAACGCCATGGGGGTGTGCATGCTGGGCATAGACAGGGGCATATACGCGCTGGTGAGCAGGTTCCGGGACGGAGACATAGCGGAGAAGTTTTTGCTCCATCTGGGCTACAAGGTGGTCAGAGGCTCCAGCGAAGAAGGAAGACCCCAGAAGGGCGGAAGCGTGGGGCTTTTGAAGCTGATAAAGCTCATAAAGCAGGGTGAGACGGTGGCCATAACGGTGGACGGCCCCAAGGGTCCTTGCGGGAAGGTCAAGTCCGGCGTAATCCTGCTGGCCCAGAAGACAGGCGTGCCCATAGTGCCGGTGTACGTGGACTTTGACTGGGCTGTAAGGCTTCGCACTTGGGACAGGCTACTTATTCCCCTGCCCTTCTCCAAGGCGAGGGTGAGGGTGGGCAACCCCTTCTGGGTGCTACCTGAGGAGGACATAGAGGTCAAGAGGGAGGAGCTGGAGGAGGTGCTCGCAAGTCTCTCTTCGGGAAAAGTCGCCGAGAGAGCTCTGGAGCTCCCACAAAGCTGAGACTGCCCAAGAGGGCGGTAAAAAGCACCAGCAAGAAGGTAATAGACTGGGCAGGCTCGTAAAGGCTGGCGAAGATGACCGAAAACTCCCCCCTCTGGAGGAAGGAAAGAGAAGCCCTTACTGCGGTCCTCTTGCCAAAGCCGTAGAGGAGAGCTCCCAAGTAGGTGGAGAGGAGCTTCAGGACCACCGAGACGGGAATCAGCAAAAGCAAAAGCCACAGGTTGAAGTCCAGGCTCAGCTCCGAGTGGAAGGTAAACATGAAGAAAAAGACGCCTATTGACAGGTCTTTCAACTCGGAGAGAGACTTTTCTATAGTTTGGAAGACTTTGGACTTTTCTGGCACGAGAACGCCCAGCATGAAGGCTACCAGTGCCTCCGAAATTCCCATCTTAAGGGCTATGCCAGAGGAGAGGAGCAGAAGGCCTAGCACCAAAAAGGGAACGAGCTCCTCTTCTACTCTCTTCTCTATGTAGTGGAAGAGCCTGCGGGAAGGGCTTCTGACAAGGTAGAAAAGGAGAAAAAGCAAAAGCACCACCAGTAGCCCCTTGCCCAAGCTGTAAGGGTCCGCCTGACCGCTCAGCTTGAGGCCCACCAGCACGGACAGGAGCAGGATGCTTATCAGGTCTTCAAAGATTAGAAGACCTATCAGGAACTCCGCCTCGGGGTTGACCAGCCTTTTGTAGTCCATGAAGAGCTTGGCGGTTATGGCGGTGCTGCTAGGATACAGGGCCGCACCCAGCACCAAGGAAAGAAGCAGGTCGCCGGTAAGCAGGTAGGAGAGAAAGGCCACTGGCAAGAGGTTAAAGGCCACGTCTAAAAGCCCGGGCACAATCACCTTTCTCATGCCCGCAAGCCTTTCAAAAGAGTACTCAAGACCTATGAAAAACAGGAGCAGGCTGACCGCCGAGTACTCAAGAAGGCGGAGCACCTCTTCCGCCCCGTGGGGTAGGAAGAACCTCCCCAACAGCCCTGCCAACATGAAGGAGATTATGTTAGGAACACCCAGCCTTGAAAGTAAAAAGGCGCAGGAAAATAGGAGCAGGAAAACGCCCCCTGCCAGCGCCAAGTCCTGAGAGTCGTGCATGTTATGTGCTACACCTTCCGCAGAGCTCTAAGAAGTGGCTTATCTGGGGACGTGTGCCCACCACTATGAGCACGTCCCCAGCCTCTATTCTTTCCTTGTAGGGGTCTGGACTGGGTATTATCCTGCCCTTCCTGTCTATGGCTATGACCGACACGCCAGTGATTCTCCTTATCTGGAGCTCCGCTATGGTTTTATCTACAAAGTTAGACCCTTGCTCCACCTTGACCCACTCCATGACCACCTCTTTGAGGATGAGCTCCATCTTCTCCGCCCTAACCGGCTGGTAGAGAGCTCCCGCCATGAGAAAGCCCAGCTCCTTGGCCTCCTCCTCCGTCAGGTCAAAGACGCAGACCGCCTCTTCTTCTTCCATCAGGTATATCTCCCTCTTACCGCTGTTGTAGATGACCAGCACCAGCTCCCTCCCCTCTCGGAGTTTCATGGAGTACTTCTTTCCTATCCCCGGCAGGTCCGCCTCCCTTATCTGCATGCGTATATTTTATTAGAGCTCGCCCCTGATTATCATCTGGGCCACGTCTTTGGCAAAGTAGGTGATTATCATGTCCGCACCCGCCCTCTTTATGGCAATGAGGGTCTCCACCATGACCTTCTTCTCGTCTATCCAGCCGAGCCTACCCGCCGCCTTTATCATGGAGTACTCACCGCTCACGTTGTAGGCACACACGGGCAGGAGGGTGTGCTCCTTGACCATGCTTATGATGTCCAGGTAGGCTAGGGCGGGCTTTACCATGACTATGTCCGCCCCCTCCTGCACGTCCAAGAGCACCTCCTTGAGGGCCTCCCTGCGGTTTGCAGGGTCCATCTGGTAGCTCCTCCTGTCGCCGAAGGCTGGGGCAGACTCAGCCGCCTCCCTGAAAGGCCCGTAGAAGGCAGAGGCGTACTTGGCGGAGTAGGACATGATGGGTATGTGCTCAAAGCCCTCGCCGTCCAGGGCCTCCCTTATGGCCTTCACCATGCCGTCCATCATCCCCGAAGGTGCCAGCATGTCCGCACCGCTTCTGGCGTGAGACAGAGCCTGCTTTTTGAGGTTTTCCAGTGTCAGGTCGTTGTGCACCTCACCGCCGTGTAAAACACCGCAGTGCCCGTGGGTGGTGTACTCACAAAAGCACACGTCCGTTATAACATACATGTCAGGAACTTCCTTCTTTATTACCCTCAGTGCCCTCTGGATTATGCCCTGGTCGCTCCAAGTGTCAGAGCCCACCTCGTCCTTCTCCTCGGGTATCCCGAAGAGTATCACCGCAGGTATGCCAAGGTCTCTGACCTCTTTGACCGCGTCCGCAACTCGGTCAAGGCTGTAGCGGTAAACCCCCGGCATGCTGGGGACCTCCTCCACCAACCCCTCGCCGTGCCTGACGAACACGGGGTATATAAGGTCCTGTAGGGTGATGCGGGTCTCCCTCACGAGCTCTCTGATTTTTTCGCTTTTCCTGAGCCTTCTGGGTCTGAGCTTGGGAAATTCCATATGTTTAAATATAGTGTAAGGTATGGTAATAGGCGTAGTAGGCTACGGAAACATGGGCGAGAGCTTTGCGCGGAGCCTAAAGGGGAGAGCGGAGCTCCTGGTCTACGATACAAATCCCGGCAGGTGCGAGAGTGCTCTAAAAGAGGGCTTTGGAGTTGCCAAGGACTTAGAGTTCCTCCTGCAGAGTTCCCGATGGCTACTTCTTGCGGTCAAGCCAAAGGACGCCCCAGAGGTGCTACAGAGGCTCAGGGGCAAGCTCAAGGACCGCCTGCTGGTGAGTGTGGTGGCAGGTCTGAGCCTTTCAAAGATGGAGGAGCTGACCGGGAGCTCCTCCTTGGTGAGGCTGATGCCCAACATAAACGCCTTGGTGGGCAGGGCAACCATAGCCTGCGCCTTTGCTCGGGGAGTGCAAGAGCGGGAGAGAGAGGAATTTGTAGAGCTCTTCTCCTCTTGCGGAAGTCTGTACACCATAGGGGAGGAGCTTTTTGACGCCTTTACCGCACTGGCAGGCTCAGGTCCTGCCTTCGTGTTCAAGTTTGTCCATGCTTTGGCTCTGGCAGGCCTCAGAGAGGGCTTTTCCTACGAGACCGCCAAAAGCATAGCGGTGGACGTGGTGTTAGGCTCCTGCGAGCTCCTCAAACAGAAGGGGGGCAACCCGGAGGACTGGCTTATCAGGGTGGCCTCACCGGCGGGGACAACCGTAGAAGGCGTAAAGGTGTTGGAGGAGAGGGGCTTTGTGGGAACGCTGATGGAGTGCGTGCGCAAGACCTCCGAGAGGGCAAAGACGCTCCTGTGATGTTTACTCTGAGCTTAGGTCATGCGCAGGTGGTGCTAAAGGAGTGGCAGGCAGAAAATGATGTACTCACCCTATGGCAGGTCCACTCTTCAAAGGTACATGTGTTAGAGAGCCCTATCCAAGGTTTGGAGGGGGACGCGATTATTACCACCACCAAGGGGCTGAAGATAGGGGTAAGGACCGCAGACTGCGTCCCCGTAGCCCTGCTTGGCAAGAAGACGGTGGCGGTGGTGCACGCAGGCTGGAGAGGTCTGAAGGCACATATCGTAGAAAAGACGGTGGAAAAGCTCGCAGGGTTTGAACCCTTGGAGCACTTCCTGGCCTTCGTAGGACCCTCCGCAAAGGCCTGTTGCTACCAAGTTGGTGAGGAGTTCAAAGAGCACTTTCTTAGCGTGCACTACAAGAATGCCAAACACTACATGGACACGCAAGAGGAAGCCCTTCTGAGGCTCAAGGCTTCCGGCATAAAAAACTTTTACGTTTACAAGGTCTGCACCATATGCCACCATCGCTTTCCTTCCTACAGAAAAGACCGCACTCAGCGCAGGCTCCTGACCTTTGCGGAGCTCTTGTGATGGTTTTGCTCTTACGCTACCACTGGCTCTCTTCTTGTAGGAGCTCCTGCGTCTGTGCTTGCAAGGTCTCCAGCCTCTCTATGTTACCTTCCCTCTTTAGCAGGTCAAGGAGCTTTTGCACCTTTGGGCTTTTTAGACACTCTTGCCCTCTGTAGCCCTGTGCCTGGATGAACACTTCTCCCTGCTTGGTTATAGTAAAGACCACCTTTTTCATTCCTCCACCTCCAGCACGATGCACTCCTTCTCCTTGTCGTAGCTAAGCTTACCGCTTCCTACCGTCTTGAGTATCTCCGTGGCCTTCTTGACCATGGGGTAATATTCTCTCAGTGCTTTCAAGATTGCGTCTTTTTCCTTTACCGTCTGTTTGTAGTGCTCGTCCCAGCAGACTTTACCGTCTATAAACTCCACGTAGCTCCAGGCTCTACGCACGTGCGTTAGCCTTACTCTGTTTGGTGCGTATTCTGCTGCGTAGTCCTGGAGCTCCTTGCACAGCCTGTGCTCTCGCAAGAAGAGAAAAGTCTCGTAGAGCCCCTCCGTGTCCGCCAAGTCCACGTGGGGCAGGTCGATAACTCCTTCTACCCTTACGCTCATAGCAGGCACCTCCTTGTGAAGTATTCTCTCTCCCACCTTATGGCCTCTCCCCTATCTTTAAAAACGCCCAAGGCTTTCCCTTCTACTATCACTACCCACTCTACCTTCCAGGACCTCAACCACTCTACGCCCTTACTGTAGCCCAGGGCTTCAAAGCAGAGTCTGAGAGCCTTCCAAAGAACTCTCAGGACAAAGGGCCTAGGCACCACGGAGCTGAGCCGGACCTCCCTCTTGTCCCTGAGCTCTCTTTCCAGCTGCGGAAAGTCTCCTTTAAAGGTCCTGACCTGACCCTTCTTGTTTAGCGTTAAGTATCGCATGGTACTTCCTCCTTACTTTGCCTATGTGTATGCCGAGCTCTTTCAAATAGGGGTCTTCCCTCGGCTCTTCTTCCCAAAGGACCTCCCCTTTGTCCGCTATAGCTATGCAGTTTAGCAGGTTCTTGACCCTTTCTATCTGCGTTTCTGACAGGCCTATCTTCCACAGGAGTTGCAGGGCTTCTTTTTGAGTGGTCAGGGAAGTCTCGGACAGGGCAAGGGCTACGTCTTTCGCTTGCAAGCTCGGCAAGGGCTTTACCAAGGACACCACAGGAAAAAGACCGTGCTTTCCCCTTCTGTATTCTACGAGTTTCACCACGTAGCAGCCTTCGGGGAGGTGGTTCGTCCTGGTGCATTCCTTTACCGCTATGAACCGACGCTCTTCCCTGTCTTCCAAGTAGAGCCTTTTGCTTTCTTCGTTTGCAACCAGAATTCCTATCATGCTTCCACCTCCAGAAGTAGTGGGTCCATGGCTCTTATCTGCTCTTCCACTTCGTGTATGTCTGTGCAGCGTAGCTTTACTTTCTCAAAGCTTCTGCCGTTGAGGGTCTTTAGCACTTTCCTTACGAGCATAAGTCTCTTTGCCTCGTCGGTGTCAATTCTCTGCAAAAACATGAACCTTTTAGAGCTTAGCAATCTCACTTTGTAGCTTTTGTTATCTGCGCTCCTGTGCTTGTACACTGGCGCCCGCAGGACTGCCTTTGCAACTCTTATGTTATCCCACAAGCTCAAGTCTGAGACATAGAACCTTTTTAGAAACTTCAGCTCCCGCTCTGTCAGCTTGGCAAGTCCTGTCTTTATCCTTTCCAACTCTGCCTGCAGTTCCTTTTTGTTCGGGGGCGGGTCTGAATACGTTAGGACGTACTCTAGCTCTTCCTCTGGCGTTCTGTCTCCTTTTACTATGGCTTCTACGTTCAAGTTCAGCACCACGCTCGGCTCTTCCAAGGGTTTTTCCTTTAGTTTGATGTACTCTTGGTAGTCTTCACTTTTTTTTCCAAGTAGGCCGTTATAGCTGTGTTCGAGGTAGCCCACAAAACCCTCGTCAAAGTATTCCTTTCTTCCTGCCCGTCCCGCAAACTGCAGAAACTCTACCTTGCTCAAGACCCTGGTTAGCCCCTTCTTAGTGGGTATGGTTACTCCACCAAACAGAACCCACCGGAAGGGTAGGTTTACCCCTACCCCCACTGCGTTGGTGGCAATGCACACGTGTATAAAGCCTTCTCTTATCAGATGCTCAATCCAACGTCTCTCTGTGTAGGTGAGTTTTGCGTGATACCTTGCCACGCCGTGCATGACTTCGGGGAACTTTTCCAGGTTTACCTTGTAGTTCTCCGCCAACAGCTTGATGCGTCTTCTCTTGTTCAAGGGCAGTGGTGGAAGCTTAGTGGACATGTACTTGGCCATCCTATCTACGCTTGACTTGTTAAAGATGTACACCAGAGAATAGGGGGGTATCTCCTCCAAGTTGAACTTTGCGTCGGTGATGTTTAGCCTAGTGGGTCTAAAGTCTGTATGGTAGAGCACGAAGTCCTTACCGGTAACTTTGTAAAGGTAGTCCTTTACCTTCTGTGGGTTTCCAAGCGTGGCGGACATGATGAGTATCTGATGCGTTCTTTTGGCCTTTGCTATGCCATCCACATACACCCTTGCCCTGTCTGGGGTGAGGAATATGTAGTGAAACTCGTCTATGACCAACTTCATAGGTGCGTCTTTCTGTGAGTACTTCTTGGTGTATATCTCCTGTGTGCATACCAGTATGGGTGCGTCCTCCCTGCGCTTTACGTCCCCCGTCTCCATTCCCACCAGGTTCTTGCCGTAGAGCTCTATAAGCTCGTCGGTCTTCTGGTTGGCAAGGGCTCTTATGGGCACGGTGTAGATTATCTTGTGCTTGCCGTCCCTTGCCCCCGCCACGTCCATCCACAGGTAGGCTACTCTGGTCTTTCCTGCGTTGGTAGGAGCGGACACTATGGCGTTTTTGCCCCTGATAAGTTCTAAGCACTCCTTTTGCCACTCATACAGTTCAGCCATCAGCCACCTCCCTAGTCCCATACCGGGACAGAGTGACGTCTTACTTGCTCCAAAATCTCGTCAAATCGAGGATAAAGGTCTTTGGTTAGCTTGATGAGGGTCTCGGCTTTTTCTAAGCCCACTACCGCACCCACTCTGTAAAAGGTGGCTATGTCCGCAGGCGTTATGTTCTCGGTCTCGGAGAGCTTGGTGTCAAAGGGTAGGCCGTACTTCCTTGCGTAGTAGTCCACAATCTGGTTTCTCACGTACTGCGGTGGAGGAGTAAGGCCGAAGATAAAGTCCCACCTGCCGGGACGGATGAGCTCTAAGGGCAAGTGCGTAAGGTCGTTCATGGTGGCTATCAGATACTGCTTTGCTTTTCTGTCTTCCAGCCAAGAAAGAAATTCTCCAAGAAGCCTTTTGGACACTCCACTGTCACCTTGTCCAGTAGCCAAAGCCTTTTCAAACTCGTCCAGAAACAGGTAGCACTCGCCGAACTGTTCTATGAGCTTTAGGGTCTCTCTGAGCTTGCGCTCGCTCTCGCCCACGTATTTGCTGTAGACCGCAGAGAAGTTAAAGCGCACCACCGTGTCTTCTTTGGCCAAGTTCTTGGCTATCAGGGTCTTGCCCGTGCCCGGCACGCCCATGAGAAGCACGCCCTTGCCTTTGCCTTTCATAGCTTTTATCACTTCCAGAACTTCACCAAGCCCTATCGGGGCGTCCACTTCGGTAGGTTTTAAAAGCTCCAGCACCCCGCCTGACTTCTTCAGTATTTTCTCCCTGTACTCTGTGGGATTCAGAGACAGCAGGTTTATCTTCTTGAGCTCCGCCAGAGTAAGACCTTCTACGTAGGGAGGGCCCTGGACTTCTTCTGGGCTTGGGAAGTAGTCCTCCTCCACATCCACATAAGGTTCGAGCTCTGGCGGGACTTCCATCGTAGGAGAGAGGAAAACGATTCGCAAGGGGTTGCCCTCAAGAAGATACTTCTCTGCTATGTGCACCAGCTCGTCTACGGAGAAGGGATTGAAGTTTCTAAACACGTAGAGGACTTCCCTCCTGTCCTTTAGGTCTCTGACAAACTGGTCGTGGTTGAAAATCACCCCTTCTATCTTCTCCAGTCCTTCTCCAAAGACTAACATCTTGTACATAGTTCCTGTTTCCACATTTTCTTCCTGTAAAGACATCTGCAACTTCTGTAGCACGCGTTTGTAATCTTTGGTCCTTATAAGTTTTATCATGGTAAACCTCCCAACCAGAGCTTTTCGGGAGTATAGATAAATATATGACCTCTGGAGAAAAAGTCAAGGTCACGATACAAAGTCTTGCCTCTCAAGCCTTTTACTGGAGGACATGCTTCACTCTAAAAATTTATAAAAAATTTTGGAGAGAATTTTTAAATAGAAAACTGAAAGAAAAAAATTAGAAAAAAAAAGCGAGCAAAAAATTAAACCGGCTTTGGCGGAAGGCTATGAGGGTCTGCATCCACTGCAGGCGAGTAGGCTATGGCAACAGGGCAGGAGAAGAAAAAGTGCAGGTTTGCGTTTTGTACTGGCTAGCGTGCTCCTTTATCTCTCTTGTGTCTTCTATCTGTAAGTAGCGCCTACTGCTGGGGTTGTAGTGGTATATTACAAAGGGCCTGGTGTGCCCGTAGAGTATGCTCGGGGCAAAGGCAAGGCTTGCTGGCTCGTTTATAGCTACATGTGCCTTCAGTTTTCTCATAAGCATGTAGTCCAACTCCTTGACCTTTTCAGCAGACTTCTCCAGCCACCTTCCAGCTTACCCGTCAGTCTTTGCTGACCGCAAGAGGCACCTCCACGAAGGGCCTTTCCAACCACTGGCATAACCTTTACCAGCCTTCCGTCTCTCCTCAGACCTGTGCTCCAATAGAGAGGTGGTAGAGAGAAAAGGGTCAAAGGAAGACAATCCAAAGCTAAGGTATGCCCTACCGATGGAAGAAGACTTTGAAGCATTCGCCTTAGAGAACACGCTCAGACGTTTCGTTGCCATAAAGGGTTACGCGCTGGAGGTAAAACACTTTTCCTTTGCTGTGTCCAATAAAAGCTTCACTATCCTCCAATACACCCACACACCCCCACCCTCCACCTATACCCTAACTCATTACCATAACATCTAACTCACCAACATACCCACACTACCACTTAAAAACATACTCACTATCA
>JANXBA010000003.1 GCA_025062075.1 Aquificaceae bacterium | reverse complement strand
CTCACCCCTGCCAGTATCAAGGATGGTCTCAAAGAGTTTTCTAAGTATGTTTCTTTGGCTTTTGAAATGCTCAAAACTGGGACTCGGACTCATAATGAGCTCTCCCTCAATAAGCTGGTAAGGACTGCCTTCGGGTAGCTTCTCGTAGTCTTCCGCTGTATACTTTTTCTCTACCAACTTCATGGCTTATACCTAAGCACGGGCGTCCACCTTTCCTTTATGTAGTCAAGGGGCTGGACCTCAAACTGGGGATAGGTCTCCGGCGTCTGGTCCTCCGCCTTGTAGACTTTTACTTTTGTGTCAAACCAAGCCAAGTGTCCGGTTATCGGGTCTCCGTAGTAGTCCTCTATTCCTCCTATGCGTATGCTATGGGGAACAACGTGGTTTAGTAGAAAGCCCTGGTGTCCCTCTTCCGCATCGGGCTTTAGTCCCCAAGCACCTTTCATCTTACCTATGGCGTTCCAAGTCCAGACGGAGTTGGGCTCTGTGGTTTCGGTGAGATAGACCTGGCACTTTACCTTGCCCACCCGAGACTCCACCCAAACCCAGTCAAGGTGCTTTATGCCCAGCTTCTGAGCGGTTTTAGGGTTCATGTAAAGGTAGTTTCTGGTAGATATCTGCCTGAGCCACACATTTTGAGAGTCCCAAGAGTGGTACATCCACTGGGGTCTCTGGGTAAAGGCGTAGAGAGGATAGTCTTTGGTGGAAACTTCCTCCTCAAAGGGTGGGTACCAGAAGGGCAAAGGGTCAAAGTACTTGACGAGCCTCTCTCTGAGTATGGGGTCGTTTGGGGGCTGATTTTTGCCCTCCCACAGCCCCTGACCTGCCAGCCTGAAGGTCTGGAGGGTTTCAAGATAGAAGTTAAAGACTATGGGAGCTACTTTTTTGAGAAAGCCTACGCTCAGGGCCCACTCTTGGTAGTCTTTGTTTACGTGTCTGTAGTATCTCATGTTGTCAGAAAGCTTGTAGTAGAAAAAGCCCTTGTTCTTTATGTACATCTCCAGCTGGTTGGGGTTGGGCTCTCCCACAAAGTGCTTGTCCCCGTTTTTACCCCTCCAGCCTGCCAGAGCTCCCACGCCCGGCCTTATCTGCCAGTTTATGAGAAAGTCTTTAAAGTCTTTGTACTTCCTTGAGCCGTCTGGGTTTAGGAAGGCTGGGAGCTTTAGCCTCCAGCCAAGTTCTACCATCACATCTCCCCAGCCCTTCACGTCGTAGCCGTTGGCCACCGGGTCTACGATGGGATGCCTTAGGGCATCTACAGGACCATCTACCGCAGAGGGTGGTCTGTCAAGCAGGGAGAGGGCAAACCACTGCTCAAGATAGGTAGCGTCGGGAAGGACTAAGTCCGAGTAGGCAACCTGCTCGCTGTAAAAGGCGTCTATGGTTATCACTCTTGGTATTACGTAATTACCCGCCGGGTCCGTGGCGGTAAGGGCCTCTATTATGTAGGGTATGTTCTGAGAGGAGTTCCAGGCCATGTTGGCCATGTAAATCATAAGCACTTCAACGCCGTAAGGGTTTCGCTCGTAGGCAGCGGGTATGACGTTGTGTATAAGACCGTGGGCGGTAAGGGGGAACCACCAGCTGTAGGCGTGGTCAATCCTTACGGGGTTTCCTTTTTCGTCCACCAGAAGGTCATCGGGGTTCTGGGGATAGCCCAAGTGCGGTCCTGGGTAGACCTCGCCGTATTTTATGGCATCTGGTCTTGTTATCTTGTAAGGCTTTGGAAGGTCTTCTATGTGTTTAGGATAGGGTGGCTTGTTCAGAAAACCTCCGGGCACATCCACCACGCCCAGCATCATCAT
>JANXBA010000014.1 GCA_025062075.1 Aquificaceae bacterium | reverse complement strand
CCCCGGCGTCTGAAGGGCTTTGACCAAATCCGAATAGACCCTTCGGGTGCCCCTTTTGGGGTCAAACTCGTAGAGGAAGGTTATGTCCTCCTTCTCCATCTTAGCGTTGCAAGGCACTATGAACAGGGGCCTGTTGGTGAGGGCTGAAAAGACCTCCACCAGAAAGTTTTTGCCCACCCCTGCGTCGCCTTCCAGTATGAGGATACCTTCACGGTAGAGTATCTGTTCCTTTACCAGAGAGGTAAACCTCTGCAGGTTCTTTACAAACCACGGGGTCTCCTCGTAAGAGACGAAGGTAGGGGTTCTGCTGGGCTCGTAGGCCAAGCGCCCGTTGAGGTGTCTTAGATATCTTCGCACCCAAGGAGGTAGGTGTTTCACCTCTTCCTGTAGGAGGAGGTTGTTGTAGCGCTTTGGCTCTACCAGCAGTCCGTCCTCACGCTCAAAGGCTATGCGGGCGTACAGCTTCTCGCCTATGGGTAATCTCTCCTCTATCCGTAGTCTCCAGCGGAGCCTTCTCCTCTCTCCACCGAAGCGGGGAAACTCCTCCTCCCCGAAGAAGACCTTGGAGCCCTCCACCCTTATGCGGTAATTTTCCAGCCTTGTCTGTATGAGCCTCTCTTGGAGGAGCCTTGAGAGCTCCCCTTGGGCACGTTCTCTAAACTCCCGCGGTAGCCTGTCAAAGACCTGCCGAGCCTCCCTTACCTGCTCCAAGGCCTCTAAGTCCCTTAAGTCCTCCGCCTTTACGGCGTTGAGAGCCCCCTTTACCTTCTGGAGGGTCTCTTGGACCTTCCTGCTGAAGTGCTCCTCCAAAGCCTGCTTGAGCTCTTGGAGTCTTTGAAGCCTTTGTCCCTCCTCCAGCCTTATGCGGTTTTCCACCTCCTTGAGGTCTTCACCGCTTACACCGTCTTGTTCTATCCTTTGGCGGAGCTCCTTCAGGAAGTTTTCAAACTTGGCCTCCTCCACTGCCTTGCTTGCCCTCAGGATGACCTCCCTGAGCCTCCTTATGGGAGCGTCCATGCTCTTGAGCCTTTTGTACTCTTCTGTCTCTGACGGGTCTGCGCCGAGGGGGAGCCTTTTGAGCTTTGAGGTCAGGCTTTTTAGCTCCTCCTCCGCCCTTTTTACCATCTGGGACTGCCTGTCAGGGTCGTACAGAAAGTCGGTCAGGTTCGTGCTTATGGCTCTAAGGGCGTAAAACCTCTTGTCCTCTTGGTCTCTGTAGGTGCAGGTAAAGAGCGTGCCGTCCGGGGAGACCTTCACAAAAGAGTAGCCAAAGCCCTCAAGACTTTGGACGAACTTCCCCTCAGGCAGGTAAACCAGGCCCAGCCTGTTTTCCTGCTCCTCCGCCAGAAAAACCAAGTCGCCCTCCGGGGACAGGTCTATGTGTGCTATTTTTATGGGGGTCTCCACCTTCTGCAGGAGAGACTCTAACTGCAGGTCGTAGACGAGCAGGCTTCTTTCTTCTGCAAGCAGGATGCGGTCTCTCAGCACCTGCACCGCCCTGCCGGAGGGGTGGGAGAGCCTCTTTAGTAGGTTTCCTCCAAGGTCATAGAGGGCCACGCCCTTCGTGCCCGACAGCAGGAGCTTGCCACTTCCCACGAACCTAAGAAGCCTGAGCTCTCCTATGTCCGCCCCTGCGTAGGAGAAGGCCCTTTTAAAGTCCAGACCTTCCGGACCAAAGCCTCCCCCTACGTCTATCAGGTAGATGCGCTCGCCTACCACGCCGTAGGCCAGCAGGCTACCGCTCATGTCCAGCCCTGCGGAGGCCCTTACCCCCTCCTGCGTGGTCCTGAAGCTCTTCCAGCTTCGGGGGTTTCTCCTGTCTTCCAAGAGGTAGACCACCAAGTAGGGAGGTGTAATCAGGGCCAGATAGGCACCTCTGAAGAGCACCTCCGTTATCACTTGGGCGGGCGGTCTTGAGGGGAGTCTGTGGAGCTTTCCGCTCCAGTCGTAGAGCTGTACAACGCCGTGCCTTCTGCCCACCAGTAGCCAGTAGCCGTCCTCGGACACATCCAGCGCATCTACCCAGAACTCCTCTATGCGGGCATCTGGGTCTTTTTCCAAGAAGTCCTCCTGCCTTAGGTTGAGGTCTCCCTTCGGGGTCTTTATGGATATCTCGGTGAGCTTCTCCTTCTTGCCTAAGAGCTTTTCAAGAAAACGCATGACAAAATATTAACCTCTGCGAGAAGAGACTAAGGTTTAAAAACTCTAACTATGCGGTAGTAGGTGTCCCGTTGAGCGGGGACAAAGCCCGCCGACTTTATGGCCTCTACCATGTTCTCCACCTTGGGTATGCTCACCCGGTAGGAGGTGGAGGATATGACGTTTTCCTCCATCATCACGCTTCCGAGGTCGTTGGCACCGAAGTGAAGCCCCAAAACCCCCACGGACATAGTCTGGGTCACATGGGAGCTCTGGAGGTTTTTAAAATTGTCCAAGTAGAGCCTGCAGAGGGCAAGGACCTTCAGGTAGTAGGTGGAGGGGGCTTCCTCCACGCTCTCCAGCTGGGTGTTGCCCTTCTTAAAGGTCCAAGGTATGAAGGCGGTAAAACCGCCCGTCTGGTCCTGTATGCTTCTAACCCTCTCTAAGTGCTCCACTATGTGCCGGGGTTTTTCCACGTGCCCGAACATCATGGTGGCGGTGGAGGTCATGCCCAGCTCGTGGGCGGTCCTGTGGACCTGCTCCCACTCTTCCACGGTGCACTTGCCGGGGCTCAAAAAGCTCCGCACCTCCTGGGAGAGTATCTCCGCACCTCCGCCCGGCAGAGAGTCAAGACCGGCCTCTTTTAACCTCTTGAGCACCTCTCTTATGCTTAGCTTTTCTATCCTTGCCAGATAGACCACTTCTGGGGCGGAGAAGGAGTGCACTTGCACCTGTGGGAACCTCTCTTTTATAGAGCTTATCAAGTCCGTGTAGTAGCTGAGGGGAAGGTCGGGGTTTAGTCCGCCCTGCATGAGCAGGGTAGTGCCACCCCAGTCCACCAGCTCCTGGACTTTTTGGAGTACCTGCTCCTTGTCCAACACGTAGCCCTCTGGCGAGCCCACCTTCCTCTGGAAGGCGCAAAACTTACACCCAGCCACGCACACATTGGTGTAGTTGACGTTTCTGTCTACGACAAAAGTCGCTATGTTTTCGGGATGCAGGCTTTTTCTCACCTCGTTGGCGAGGTAGCCCAAGGTAAGCAGGTCCTCTTCAAAGAGAGTTAGGGCCTCTTCTGGTGAGATTCTTTCCCCGTGGAGGACCTTCTCGTAGAGCTCTGTCTGTGCTTTCATAGGGAGGAATTTAGCTCAGGCTCCGAACTTAGCAAGCCTGAGGGCGTGGGCGAGCATGAGGTTGACGAGCTTGCTGGCTGGAAAGATGCCCAGCTCACCCTTGAGGCACTCCCTCTCGGTAAACTTCTGGGAGGTCCCGCCCAGCACGTAAGGGGAGTGCAAAAGCACCGGCACCGGATGCCAAGAGTGGCCTTTCAAGACCGAGGGCGTAGAGTGGTCGCCGGTTATGACCAGCACGTCCGGCCTGAGCTCCAAGAGCTCCGGCAAGTGTCTGTCAAACTCCTCTATGACCTTTACTTTACCCTCGTAGTTGCCGTCCTCGCCGTAGGAGTCTGTTTTTTTCACATGCAGGAAGAAAAACTCGTAGTCCTGCCACGCACTTCTGAGGGCTCTTATCTGGTCCTGTATGGACTGTCCTTCAAAGGGGAGGAGCTCCATGCCCACCAAGCTGGCAAGGCCCCTGTACATGGGATAGACTGCCACCGCACAGGCCTTTAGCCCAAACCTCTCTTGGAAGCTCTCCATCTTGGGCTTTTGGGAAAAGCCCCTCAGGAGCAGGTAGTTGGCTTTGGGCTCTTGGGAGAGCTCCTCTTCTACTCTTTTGAGGAGCTCCTCCACCACCTGGGCAACCCTCTGGGCGGGCTCGCCCAGGCCTACTGGCCGGAGAGGTTCCAAGCCTTCCCTCTGGGGGTCGGTGTCTCCTATGCGGTCGCTCCCCTCGGGCAGTTCGTAGGGAAACCTCAAAAGCAGGGCTACTCTGTGCTCCACGCCCGGGGCAAAGAAGACTTCAACTCCTGCCACCTCCCGGATGGCGGTAGAGAGCTTGGCGGTAATTCTTCTGTTCTCCTCCGTGGATATCCTACCCGCCCTCCTGTCCTTTACCACCAGCCTGCCGTTGACCCTCTCCACGGTGGCGTAGTTGCCCCTCACGGTTATGTCCGTCTCTCTTACTTCAAGCCCCAGACCCAAGGCCTCCAGTATACCCCTGCCTATCTGGTGCTTGATAGGGTCGTAGCCAAAGATGCCTAAGTGTCCGGGTCCACTGCCCGGGGTTATGCCGTAGTCCACAGGCACATGAAGACCCAGGGCGGACCTGCCTGCCAAGGCGTCCAAGTTGGGAGTGTGGGAGAGCTCTAACTCCGTCTTTCCCTCCTTTACGGGAAGCCCTCCTATGCCGTCAAGGACCACCAGGAGTATTTTACTGCTGTTTTTCTGCACGAGCGCCTCTACCATCTGGAAGGATTTTAACACCTTTATGGACCTATCTGCCTTAGGAAGGGTGGAATCTCCTCCGTGCGGAGCCATCCGCACTCTTCCAGCCCTCTCTCCACCGCCTCCCTACTTTTGCCCGTTTTTTCCATCAGAAAACCCACAAAGTCCTCCCGCCTGCCCTTGTAGTCCTCTATCTCTTCGTACTTTACCTCCGGAAACCTTGCGGATATCCTGTTCTTTACCGTGTTCCACGCAGCTAAATTAGAGTAGAGCTTGAACTCCTTGCCCCTGACCGTTTCCTTTACCACGAGAGACTCTAAAAAGTCAAACCTCTCGGGTTTTATGGTTAGGATGGCCTCCGCCATGAGCGGGTCCGCCGTGTAGAAAATGCCGAAGAGCTTACCCAGTATCCTCCTCTGGGTTCTCACGATTTGGTCCAGGAGTTCCTGCACCTCGGGCTCTACCTTGTCGTAGACGAGCTCCATGTAGTTGAGCTCCTCCAGCTCAAGCCCGCCCAGATACCTGATAAAGTTGGCAAGCTCGTGGTAGCTCACCCTTTGCACAGGCTCTCCTTCTTCCTTGTAGGCGGTCTCCTTCTCGCCATAGTCCAGCACCACGTCTGTATGTACTGGAGGGATGATGTGGTAAGTCTCCGACTCCCAGCCTGCCTTCCTGAGTATCTGCTCCGCCCCGTCCTCCGTCAGGTTATACCTCTGGCAGAGGAGTTTCTTCAGACCTTCACGGTCTTTTTTGTAGCGGTCTAACTCCTCGTCGCTCAGGTCCACCTCCACGTAGACCAGCTTTTCCTTACCTTCGTGGAAGAGGACTACGTTTTTCCTGCCCCTTATGTGTCTTTTGATGAACTTCCAGTCTTCTTCTGTCATGACCGGCTCAGGGTGCCACTGGGAGGACATCTCCTCCTCCAGCTCCAAGTAGGGCACGCTCTCGTACCAAGTGGCCTTGTTGAGCTTAGACTCGGCCACCTCTTCGCTCTCACCCAGCCTTTGTCTCACATAGTCTATGAACTCCTTTCTTCTGAACTTGAACCTTTCAATCTCCTCCAAGGTGAGCTCCGGAAACAGGATTTTGAGTTTGTACTTTATAAAGTCCCAACTGCCGAAGAGGTTTTGCGGCTCAAGAGCTCCGTGGCCGTATGGGTTGCTCTTTATGAAGTCAAAGTAGTAGCCTATGAACTTTCTCACGCGTGGGTCGGTCAGGGCAAGGGTCTTTATGAAGTCCGGGTCGTAGAACTCGATAACGCTTAGCAGGCGTGCTATGTTTACCTTTTTTATGTTGTGCAGGTGGCAGAGCTCTACCGCGTACCGTTTGGGAAGGTTCTCCGTTTGACAGTATTCGTTGAGCACCTCCATCTCCGACCTTAGCAAACTCCTAAAAAAGGCAAGCTTTTCCCTCTTGGAGAGTTCCTGTTTCTGAAGAAGTCCTTCTATCATTTTCCTCACCTCCTGTAGCTTAAATGTAAGTGCTACCACCGTCAGGTCAATAAAATCTCGTTATTACATCAGGGAAGACTTTTTATAGCCCTCGGGCAGTCTACCGTGCTCTACAGAAAGGGTGCGGTGATGCACTAAAACTGCTCTGGCTTGCTGGTTTCTGCTTTCTAATCTCTGCTGAGGTACACCAGGGAGGTGCCCGCACCTCCCTCTTTCGGATAGCCTTCTCTGTGAAAGACTACCAAGGGCGAAGAGGAAAGAAACTCCTGAACCGCCCTTTTTAGCGCTCCGTATCCGTGGATGACCTTCACGGACTTTAGCCCCATGCTGTGTGCCTCTTGAAGAAAGAGCTCTAACTTCGTCAGCGCCTCTTCTACGCTAAACCCAGTTAGGTTTATCTCCGAGGGAGAACTCTTTCTAAACTCTAACACCTTCTCTGGAGCTTTTTCTTCTGGCGGTGGCTCTACTCTCTTTAGGTCAGAGGACCTAACCCAGGCCTTTACGCCCCCAAAGAGTACGCTAGCTCTGTTCTCTTTTAGCTCAACCACTTTACCCTTTGAGCCCATAAACTCAACCCAGTCGCCTACCTGTAGGGGGCGGTCTTGCTCGATGTACAGACTTTCCACTTTTTCTCTGAAAAGTTCTTTTAGCCTCTGTCTGTCTCTCAGGCTTTTTACGTGAGTTTGAGCTTCGAGCAGAAAATCTTCAAACCTGGTCTTTATGTCTTCGACGGCCTTTTTTATCTCCTCTCTCTTCTGAGCTTCAAGCTCTTGCACTCTCTTCTCCTGCTCTATGAAGAGCTCTTGAAGCCTTTTTTTCTCCTCTTCCAGCTCTCTTACTTTTTCTCTGTACTCCTGTATGTACTCCTCAAGGGTCTGCCTTGCGCTAAAGTACTCTTCAAAACCCGCAGGGAGAAACTCTCTTGCTCTGCGGACTACTTCTTCTGGCAGGCCACACCTCTGGGCCACTACAAAAGCCATACTCTCCCCCACTGCGTCGTAAACTATTTTATAAAGAGGTTTTAAGCTCTCCTTGTCAAAGAGGGTGCTTGCCGGGGTGTAGTAGTCGGAGCTCAGAGCGTAAACCTTTATGGGTGTGTGATGGGTGTTGGCAAACACGAAGGCTCTTCTGTCCTTTAGGTATTCCAGTAAGGCTATACCCAAGGCTGAGCCCTCCACTGGGTCTGTTCCCGCACCCAGCTCGTCCAAGAGCACCAGCGTCCTGTCTCCTACCTGTGGTAGAAAGTCCGCCAAGTTGGTCATGTGGGAAGAGAAAGTTGAAAGGCTCTGCTCTATGCTCTGTTCGTCTCCCAAGTCCACGAAGACCTTCTCAAAGAGGGGTAAAGTTCCCTCCTGCACTGGGATAGGTATGCCCGATTGAAAAAGAAGACTGCAAAGCCCCAGCGTTTTGAGAGCTACCGTCTTGCCTCCTGTGTTAGGCCCAGTGAGCACAAGCCCGCGCCTCTCTTTTATCACTATGTCTATGGGGACTGCGTCCTCTTTTAAGAAAAGGAGGAGAGGATGCTTCACGCCTAAGAGTTCTACGTGACTGCCCAGGCGAGGAAACTTACAGCCAAAGTCCTGGGCGAACTTGGCCACCGCCCACAGGTAGTCCACCTTTACCAGCGTCCTGTAGGCCTCCAGGAGCCTCTGGGAGTGCTCACCTATGAGGGAAGAGAGTTTGCGTAGGACTCTTCTGACCTCTTCCTCTTCCTCTTCTCTGAGGGACACCAGTCTGTTGTTGAGCTCCATCACGCTTTGGGGTTCTACGTAGGTGGTAAAACCCGAAGAGGAGGTGCCGTGCACTACACCCACTATCTTTTTCACCTCCGAAGTCTTGACGGGTAGCACGTACCTGCCGTTTTTGTAGGCTACGAACTTGTCAGAGAAAACCCTGTCCGCGTCCGGTCTTGAAAAGACCGCCTCAAGCCTCTTTAGTACTTCTTTCTCTACTTCTCTTATTTTTTGCCTTACGTCTCTCAGGGTTTCGCTGGCAGAGTCCTTGACAAAACCTCGGGGGTCTATCAGAGACTCAATCGCGTTCTCAAGACTGCTGAAGATGTGCAAGCTTCTCGTGAGCTGAGCAAGACTTTTGTAGCTCTGCACCAGCTCTCCCAGGGACCTTCTCGTCTCCTTAATGAGCCGGATAATCTTGAGAACGGTTAGGGCTTCTTCCACCGTTATGAGGAAGTCCTTTATGGAGGTTCTTTTGATGAGTTCCTCCGCATCTTCAAAGGGATAGAGATTGACCTGCTGGTAGACTTTCATAAAGTCTTCTACCAATCTGAGTTGCTCCTCCAGAGCTTGCTTATCAGTTATGGGCCTGACCTGCTGTATGTACCTCTCCGTCGCCCTTGAGTGGACGTTTACCTTTATCTGGTCAAGAAGGTTGAAAAACTCCAGTTTGAGGAGGTCCTTTTCTCTCATCAAGGCCTGTCAGGCGTGCAGGCAAAGTTGTTTATGAAAAAGCTACTTCCGTCTTTTTTGCTACACTGATAGACCTCGTAGGGAGGACAGCCTTTAGCTTCTCTCACCACGAGCTTTCCCCTCTCCACCTTGATTTCACACTTACCGCAGACCGCAGGTCTCAGCGCCTTTGGGTCAAGGGTAGGCCTACAGGAGACCACACCCTGGTTTTCCTGTCCCTTCTTCTGCAGGCTGGCACAGGAGAAGAAGAGCATCAGCACCACCACCCAGACCATGCTCTTTATTTTAAGCCCTCCTCCGCAGACCTACCTTGTCAAAGAGCTCGTACAGAACCGGCAACAGAAAGAGGCTCAGGGGTAGTCCAGTAAGGATACCACCTATGACCGCAAGGGCGAGGGGTTTTCGGAGCTCTGCCCCCGCAGTAAGCCCTAAGGCCACTGGAGTGAGGGCTGAGACTATGGTGAAGGTGGTCATGAGTATGGGCCTTAGCCTTTCTTTTCTTGCCTGCAGGATGGCCTCGCGCGTGGGCACGCCTTCCTTTCTGAGCTGGATGATGCGTTCTATGAACAGCACCGCATCCCGCACGATAATGCCCACCAGAAGGATGATGCCAAAGTAGGAGGGCACGCTCAGGGAAGTGTTCGTAAGTAAGAGCAGGGCAAAGGTGCCTGCCACTGCAAGGGGCACCATGAGCAGGACGATAAAGGGATACTTGTAGCTCTCAAAGAGAGAGGCAAGAAGCATGTAAACGCCCACCAGCGCAAAGAGAAGGGCAAAGCCAAGCCCTTGAAAGGCCCTCTGGAACTCCTTGGCCTGACCTACAGGCTCAAAGGTGTAGCCCGGAGGGAGGTTGTTTCTGAGCCAGTTCTTTACCTCCGCCACCGCCTGAGCCAGAGACTTCTCTGGGGAGAGGTTTGAGAAGAAGGTAAAAGAGTACTGACGGTTGTAGCGGGTTATGGACCTGTAGCCCGTGGCAGTTTGCACCTCCACCAGCTGGGTAAGGGGGATAAGCTCCCCTCTGAAGTTTCTCACGAAGACCTTGTTCAGGTTCTCTAAGTTCTGCACGAACTCGGGCAAGGCCTTCACGTAAAGGTCGTAGCTCTCCGCACCTAGCTCGTAGGTTCCCAGCTGAAACTTACCAAAGAGCACGTTAAGGGTTATGGCAATGTCCTCCACGCTCACTCCTACGTCTGCGAGCCTTTCCCTGTTTACCCTTATCTGGACCTGTGGCTCGTTTAGCCTGAGGTCCGTATCTACGTCTCTGTAGCCCTGTTTAGCTCTGAACTCGCCCGTCAACCTATCCGCGATGCGCTGGAGCTCTTCCAAAGAAGGGCCTCTCACCGCATACTGCAGGTCCACCTGCCTGCCTCCACCAGGGCCTATGATGTTAGGTGGCTCTATGCTGATGCGCACGTCTTTGATTTTTCTGAGTTCTTGGCGCATCTTCTCCATGATTTGCCTCTGGTGAGGTCTGTTTCCCTCTTTGAGGTACACAAAGCCTATACCGCCGTTTACGTCTGGCCTGCCTGCCACTCCTTGCCCTATCGCCAAGCCTAGCCTGTCCACGTGCGGATTTTTGAGGATTACGCTCTCTATCTCCCTGGTTTTCTGCTCGGTGTATTCAAAGGAAGAGCCAACGGGCGTCTCAAAACGCACCAGAAACCTGCCCTCGTCCGCCATGGGGAAAAACTCCTTCTTGGTGGCTGAAAACAGCAGGTATCCTACGAAGACGCTCAGCAGGGAGAGGGCAATCACCACCGGCTTGTGCTCTAAGGACCACCTGAGGAGTCTGTCAAAAAGAGTTTCAAACCTGTTGTAAGTTCTGGTGAAGGGGTTTGTAGGGGCTTGTCCAGAGAGGAGCCTTGAGACCGCCATGGGCGTGAAGCTAACCGCCACCACGTAAGAGAGGGCTATGGCTATGGCCAAGGTAAGGGCAAAGGAGCCGAAGAGCTTGCCCACCACGCCCTTTAGGAAGATGATAGGCAAGAAGACGATAACCAGAGAGGCGGTAGAAGCAAGAAGGGCAAACAGGACTACGCGCGTGCCCACCTCGCCTGCATGCAGGGGGTCAAGGCCTTCCTCGTACCTTCTCCTGTATATGCTCTCAAGGACCACGATGGCGTCGTCTATGACTATTCCCACCGCTACCGCAAGCCCGAGCAGGGTAAAGGTGTTCAGAGAGTTGTCCAGCTGGTAGAGGAAAAAGACAGTGCCGAGAAGGGTTACAGGTATGGCAAAAATGGGCACGAGAGTGAGCCTAAGGCTCCCCAGGAAGAAGTAGACCACCACGGCGGTAAGGAGGCTTCCTACGATGATTTCCTCGATGGCAGCCCTTACGCTCTCTTTGACGAAGATGGAAGAGTCAAAAGTAAAGTCCATTCTCATGCCCGGCGGGAGCTCCCTGTTTATCTCCTCCATCTTCGCCTTTACCGCATCCACTACCCGGACGGTGTTGGCCTTGGACTGCTTGTAGACCACCAGCACGACCGCCTGCTCGCCGTTGAAACGGGACATGCCCCTCCTCTCGTCCTGCGTAAACTCCACAAAACCCACATCCCTCAACCTTACGCCGTTTCTCAAAACTACGCCTTCCAGCTCCTTAGGTTCCCTTACCTTACCGTAGAGCCTTATGATGTACTCTCTGTTTTTTCCGTATATGGTGCCTGCGGGTGCTTCTAGGTGGTTTTTATGCACCGCCTCTATCACATCCTGCACTGCCAAGCCCCGAGAGTGGAGCTTCTCAGGGTCCACCCTTACCCACAGCACGTTGTCCCTAAAGCCTCCCAGGTCCACCTGTCCGACGCCGTTTATTCTTTCAAACTCTCTTTTTATCACTTTGTCCGCCCAGTAGGCCAGGGTCTGGTAGTCTGCGGTCTTAGAGTGAAGTAGCGTGACAAAGACGGGCGACAGGGAAGTGTCCACTTTCCTAACCACTGGCGGGTCCACGCCCTCTGGGAGTCTTCTCATAACCCTTTGGACCAAGTCCCTGACTTCCTGAGCTGCCACGTCTATGTCCTTCTCCAAGGAAAAAGTCACGGTTATCCTGGAAGTGCCCGCAAAGCTCACGGAGGATATGCTCTCTATCCCGCTTATGGTGGCTATCTGGTCCTCTATCTCACGGGTCACGTTCACATCCACCACGTAGGCGTTGGCACCAGGGTAGGAGGTGACGATGCTAACCGTAGGGAAGTCCACGTCTGGAAGCCTGTCCACAGGTATGTTTCTCAAAGAATACAGCCCCAGCAGGATAAAGGCTATCATGAACATCCAAGAGGTGACCGGTCTGCGTATGAAGAAGCTGTGCATGATGGCTATATTATAGGCTACCGACCAGTCAGTATGTGCTCGGACGCTCGCTGGGTTTATCATTAAATGGGATGTGGATTGTGCTACTCTTTGGCGCGCTCTCTTTTGGCTTGGCGAAGAGTTTTTGCATAAGGGCGGTGGAAAACCCTTACGCTGAGCCCTACTTGGACTACCTTCTACTCAAGAGCGTAGAAAAGGCAGTCCTGGCCAGCGGTTACAAGTTGGACTGTGCGAAGGGCTCGCAGGAGATAAGCCCTGCGGTGGAGCTCCTGAAGGAGACTCCCATAGCCTACACACCCCAGCAGAGGGTAAGCGCCTACAGCTTAGAGCTCAAACTAAGCCTGAGAATAGGACAAGAGAGAAAGGCCTTCTCTGTCTCGGTGCCTTACTCCCAGCCGGAGGGCGGAGTGGGAGACCTTCCCCGCAGAGCTGCGCTGGAAGACGCACTTGGTATAATCTATACAGAAATACTCCAGTTCATAGGAAGGAGGTAGGCCATGCTGATAAACTACGAGACCAACACCAGCTTAGAGGAGGTCAGACAGCGTCTGGAGGAGAAAGCAAAGGCAAAGGGCTTTGGCGTTATGTCCGTGCACGAGGTGTCTCAGATACTCCAGAACAAGGGAGTGCCCATAGACTACCGCTGCGTCATAGTGGAGGTTTGCTCTCCGGGCCACGCCAGCAAAGTTCTCTCCGTTGACCCCTACATATCCACCGCAATGCCCTGCAGAATATCCCTCTTTGAAAGGGAGGGCAAGACCCTGCTGAGCACCATGGCACCTACCGCCATGTTGGAGATGTTCCAAAGGCCGGAGCTCAGAGAAGTGGCGGAGGAGGTAGAAAAGCTCATAAAAGAGGTGATGGAGGAAAGCCTTTGAAGTGTCCCAGATGCACGGAGGCTGAGCTCTTTGAAGTGAACAAGTACGGGGTTATCGTGGATGTGTGTCCCTCCTGCGGGGGCATGTGGCTGGACAGGGGAGAGCTCTCAAAGATACTGGAGGCGATACGCCGAGCGGAGAACTCCTTTGAGCAGGAGCTTAGGTTTATGACCCGGGACAACGCAGACATATACAGAAGATACGAGGAGTACAAGCTGAGGAAGAGGAGAAAGTCCATCTTTGAGGAGCTCCTTGACATCTTTGACTGACGCGGATTTTATGAGGAGGGCCTTGGAGCTGGCCCTCCAAAGAAAGGGACTTACCCACCCAAACCCTACCGTAGGGTGCGTGGTGGTAAAGGACGGGCGGATAGTGGGAGAGGGTTACCACGAGAGGGCTGGCATGCCTCACGCCGAAGTGGTGGCCCTACAAAGGGCGGGGGAGAAAGCCCGCGGAGCCACTCTCTACGTTACGCTTGAGCCCTGCACTCACTTTGGCAGAACTCCTCCCTGCACCGACGCCATCTTAAAGGCCGGCGTAAAAAGAGTCTTCGTGGCCACGCTGGACCCAAACCCTTTGGTCTCAGGTGCAGGCGTAGAGAGGCTCAGAAGGGCAGGCCTTGAGGTCTCCGTGGGCCTTCTGCAGGAAGAGGCAAGGAGAATAAACGAGGACTTTTTCACCTACATAAGCCTGAAAAGGCCCTACATAACTCTGAAGTGGGCGCAGAGCGTGGACGGGACGCTGGCCACCCACGCCGGCCACAGCAAGTGGATAAGCTCTGAGGAGTCCAGAGCCTTTGCTCACAGGCTCAGGGCGGAGGCAACCGCAGTGCTGGTAGGCATAAACACCGCCCTGAGGGACGACCCGGAGCTCACCGTCAGAGCCTTCGAGTGGGAAAGACAGCCCCTCAGGATAGTGCTTGACCCCCAGCTACGCATAAGAGAAGATCTCAAGCTCGTGAAGGACCGCAAGGCTCAAACCCTCGTAGTTACTTCAGTAGAAAAGAGAGAGAAGATAGAGAGGCTGCAGGAGCTGGGCATAAAGGTGATAGTTGCACCCTTAGAAGCCGGAGAACTAAACCTTGGAGA
>JANXBA010000007.1 GCA_025062075.1 Aquificaceae bacterium | reverse complement strand
TTTTCTGGCTTATGAACAAGTTCGGACTTGACTACCTCAACGAGCCCCATCAGACATCTTGCACCGCTTGGAACTATCACGGCTCTGGCACGTCCAACCCGGTGGCTCTGGCGGCCGTGTGGCTTAGGAACATGCACCAAGCGTGGAAGACGGGCTATTACCCACTAATCCACTGCGGAACATCTTTTGGCTCCTACAAGGAGACCAGAGAACAGCTCATAATGAACAAAGAACTCAGGGATGCGGTAAAACCCATACTGAAAAAACTTGGAAGGCTCACCGAAGACGGAAGGATAGTCATACCCCAGGAAGTAGTCCACTACTCTGAGTGGGTCCACGCCATGAGGTACAGGATTGCAGAGCTCTACCAGAAAGAGGGCAAGGCAAAGGGTATAGATGTTTCCAACGTAAGGGTTGCCATACACAACGCCTGCCACACCTACAAAATGATAGCGGATGACTATCCCTACGACCCAGAGGTCTACGACGGTCAGAGACCCGCAGCCTCCACTGCGGTGGTCAAAGCCTTAGGTGCTCAGGTTGTGGACTACTCCACGTGGTACGACTGCTGTGGCTTTGGCTTCAGACACATACTGACCGAAAGGGAATTCACAAGGTCCTTTGCCATACAGAGAAAGCTCAAGGTCATAGCGGAAGAGGTAAAGGCTGACCTAATAGTGACCCACGACACGGGCTGCACCACCACCTTTGAGAAGAACCAGTGGATAGGCAAAGCCCACGGCATGTATCACCCGGTTGCGGTTATGTCTGATGTGATGTTTGCCGCACTTGCTTGCGGTGCTCACCCCTTCAAGGTCGTCCAGCTCTATTGGAACTGCTCCAACTACGAGCCACTTCTGGAGAAAATGGGTATAACCAACTGGAGAGAGCTTAGAAAGGAATGGGAAGATACCGTAAAGTATATTGCAGAGCTGGAAAAGGCGGGCAAGTACGACGAGCTGATGGAGTTCTTCAAGGAGTACGACCTCTACGAGCCTTACAGCAGAACCTCCACCGGCAAGCCAAAGGCCTCCGCAACCGCCAACTTACCACTATTTAAGTCTTAAGCTTTCTTGGGGGCTTTTGCCCCCACAAGAACTGTTTAGGAGGTTTGACATGGCAAGGAACGTGTTAGTAATCGGAGGTGGTCCCGCAGGTCTTGCAGCCGCCAGAGCCTTGGGAAGGCTTGGCGTCTCCACTATCCTTTTGGAAAAGGACGGTCAGCTGGGTGGGAACCCCATTAAAAACCACTATCACACCCTGATTCCCAGAAAGCTAAAGCCCTCCCAGGTGATAGGTCCGTACATAAGGGAAGTGGAACAAAATCCCAACGTAAAAGTCCTTCTAAACACCGAGCTTACCGCCTGCGAAGGCGAGCCCGGAGAGTACAGAGTAACCCTCTCCAACGGTGAAAAGCACGAGGTAGGCGCGATAGTGGTAGCAACTGGCTTTGAGCACTTTGACCCAAGAAGAAAGGGAGAACTTGGCTATGGACTTTATCCAGATGTCATAACAAACTTGGAACTGGAGAGGATGTTCTCCCAAGAGGGCAGACTTTACAGACCTTCCAACGGACAGCTTCCTAAGAGGGTTGCCTTCGTCTTCTGCGTAGGGTCAAGGGACAGACAGCTGGGTGTGACCAACGTGCACTGCTGTAGGTATGGCTGTGCCCTGTCCGGTCTTCAGGGCTCTGAGATAAGGGAGCACTACCCGGATGTGGATGTTTTTTGCTACTACATGGACGTGAGGACCTACGGCACATGGGAATACCCCTTTTACTGGGCACCTCAGGAGAAGTACGGAGTAAGATACGTGCGCGGAAGGATAGCGGAGATTACCTACAGCCCGGCGGACGGAAGGCTCAGGGTCAAGCACGAGGACACCATAGTGCAAAGGCCTGCGGAAGTCCCCATGGACCTCGTGGTGCTCGTCCTCGGTATGGAGCCCTCTCCTGGGACCAAGAAGGTGGCAAAGATACTCGGTCTTGCCCAAGACCCAGACAGCCAGTTTCTTGTGCCTTCTGACGAGTCCGGTTCTAACATCGTGTCCAACAAGCCTGGCATATTCATAGCAGGTGCCTGTAAAGGGCCAATAGACATAGAGTCCTCTTTCTCCGAGGGCGAGGCCTGCGCCGCAGAAGCTGCCGCTTTCATAGGAGCGAAGGTAGCGGTATGAAAAAGCCCGTAGTGCTTGACGACTTTCTGGTAAGAGACTACCTGATAAAGATACTGGGCGAGGGCGAGGAGTTTGTGCAGGAGTTTTACAAGGACCTCCTCGCCAAGTCTCTGCTTTTCCAAAAAGCCTTCAGCAAAGACAGGCTGGCCTCGCTGACGGAGGAAGACCTGGACCTAATCTTGGAAAAGGTCTTTCCCGCTAGAAGAAAGAGGCGGAAGATATTAGAGGAGACTGGCCCAGAAAAGCTTAAGAGGGCCATAAGCGACCTGCTCTACGGAAAGGCTCAGTCGTGGGAAGAAAGAGTTGAGAAGTTTGCTAGAGAGATAAGAGGCGTGGACAGGAAGTTTGCAAAAGACATAGCCAGTGAAATTCTTCACTTTACTTTCCCCGAGCAGTACGTACTCTGGACCAGCTGGATTTGGGACCCTGAAAGTGAGAGCGGTGCGGTGGTCTTCTTGAAAGAAGAGCCACCCAAAAAGAGCATGTACGGGGAAACCTACGAGGAGTTTGAGCAGGTCTACAAGCAGGTTCAGGAAAAGCTCTTAGACTTCGGCATAAAGGTAAAGGGCTATCTTTTCGTGGACATTTTCCTTGCCATGATATACGCCACATACGTGGACTACATGACTCTTTCCACTATGCACAGCGCTAAGGGATTTTTCCCGCCCGCGGGCGTCATGGCGAGAAGGCTCTTGGGCGTTATCCGAAAGGAAGACCTTTTGGAGGTGTAAAACATGGCTATACATGAGAGAAGCCTTGTAGAGCCGGAGAGAATCTTAAGGAAAGAGAGGCTCGTGGTGGATG
The DNA here is from genome assembly GCA_025062075.1 of Aquificaceae bacterium. Taxonomy (GTDB): domain Bacteria; phylum Aquificota; class Aquificia; order Aquificales; family Aquificaceae; genus Pampinifervens. The sequence continues at coordinate 8,033 of JANXBA010000007.1, read as the reverse complement.
GTGTGGACGTCTCTGGCGACTGGAACCTTATCATCCTGCCACGGGTTATTGACGACTACGACCTGGACTTTGCCAAGGAGATAATCAACTCCCCCGACGGCAAGACCATAACCCAGTGCTACCAGTGCTCCTACTGCACCGCCTCCTGCCCCGTGCACAACTACTGGGACGAGAGGTACAACCCCAGACACTTCATATACCTGGCAAGGCTTGGGCTGATAGACGAGCTCCAGAAGCGTGCGGACGTGATGTGGAGGTGCGTCTCTTGTCATAAGTGCACCCACAGGTGTCCAAAGGGCGTGTTAGTGGAGGAGGTGCTGAAAGTTATCCTAAGAACCATGGCAAAGAAGGGGCTAATTGACGAGTACCCTTCCAAGAAGTTTGACAAGTTCTTTACCGAGTCCGTACTTGAGTACGGAAGGATTGAAGACGGAGAGCTCCTCTTTGGATGGATTGAAAAGCAAGGCTACAAGGTCTTCAAAGACCCCATACTGAGAAAGCCCATACCCTTCATAGGAGAGACCCCCGAGTGGCTGAAGCAGTTAACCATGAAACCTCTCAAGTCCATGAACATAAGCTTTCTTGTGCTCAACGCCAAGCACATGCTCTTCCACCCAAGGACCAAAAACTGGAACAAGTTCAAGCATGTCCTGCGCAAAGTTATGCAGGAAGAGGGCGCACTAAACTAAGGAGGTTTAGCATGGGCGCTATAGGTAAAAGAGTGGCTTACTATCCCGGCTGTTCCCTTGAGGGTGCGGCGAGGGCTTATGACGTCTCAACCAGAATAGTAGCCAGAGAACTTGGTCTTGAGCTTGACTACCTTGAAGACTACAACTGCTGCGGTGCCATGGAGTCCAAGAACGTGACCTTCATGGGCACAATGCTTCTCAACGCCAGAAACATGTCTCTAGCAAGAAAACAAGGTCACAATGCCATAGTGGCACCGTGCAACGGATGCTCTTTTTCTCTGCAGAGGGCGGAGTACTTCTTAGAGACAGACAAGGCGGTCTTTGACAAGGTCAACGCCCTTCTCAGAGAGGGCGGTGTGGACCCATTGGACCAAATACCTCAGACTTACCACATATTAGAGTGGTTCTACCACGAAGCGGGCCCTCAGAAGGTCAAAGAAAAAACAAAAAGACCTCTCAGAGGTCTGAAAGTGGCAAACTACTACGGCTGTCTTTACACCAGACCTCACTTCTACGCTAGAACTTACGCCCACGCAGGAGGGCAAGAAGAGGCAAGACCCAGAAGAAGGGAGACTGCGGACGACGACGAGCATCCTTACTACATGAACGCCCTTCTTGAGGCGGCCGGTGCCACCAGCGTGGAGTTTGAGCCCATGCACACCCAGTGCTGTGGAGGTCCCCACTCCCTCTCGGACGAGATGGTCTCTGAGAAGTTCGTGATGATGATACTCCAGACCGCTAAGAGAAACGGTGCGGACATCATAGCCACCGAGTGCCCACTTTGCCATGCCTCCCTTGAGATGTATCGCCACAGGCTCATGATGAAGGGCGTGCCTGATGTAGACGTGCCCGCAGCATACTTTACTCAGCTCTTGGGGCTTGCCTTTGGCTACGGCGTCAACGACGTGAAGCTCAAGGACAACCTCTCCGACCCAATCCCCGTGCTGAAGAGACTTGGGCTCGCCTGAACATGAGTGCGGTGCGGGAGTGGGACTACAACGGATGCGTGGTCCCCTTGGACCTCTACTACGAGATAGAAACACAGACCTGGCTCAGGGTAAACGAGGACGGGACCGTAACCATGGGACTAACAGATGTAGGTCAGGTGAGGGCGGGGAGGCTCCTACACGCCCGTATCAAGGACGTAGGTAAAGTAATCAAAAAAGGGAAACCCGTGGCCTCTCTGGAGAGCGGTAAGTGGGCAGGTCCCATAAACGCACTAGTAGAGGGCCAGGTCGTCCAGAGAAACGAGAAAGTCCTCGAACAGCCGGACATCATAAACTACGACCCTTACGGCGAGGGCTGGATAGTGAAGATGAAGCCCGTAGACCTGCAAAAGGACATAGGAGACCTCCTCTACGGAGAAAAGGCGGTGGAGGAGATGAAAAAATACATTGACCATTGGGATATAATCTGTATGAGGTGCACGTGATGGCCGCAAAGGACAGGTACGTGATACTTTTGGTCTCCCAGTGGTGTGCCACTTGCCCGGACGCAGAAGCCCTCTGGAAAAGGCTTCAGGCTGAATACGGGTTTAAGTACGAAGTTCTGGACGTGGCCCAGCCGGAGGGCAGAATGTGGGCGAAAAAGCTCATGATAAGGGCAGTGCCCTCCACCATAATAGACGGGAAGTTGGCCTTCGTGGGCGTGCCCGACGAGGCGGAGGCAAGGAGATACGTAGAGTCATGAAAGTGATAATACTCATGACCAGCGGTCCAAGAACGCCCTGGAGGTGTGCTTCGCCCTTCTACATTGCTGCTCTGATGGCCGCCAACGAGGCGGAGGTGGAGGTCTTTTTCAACATGGACGGCACAAGGCTCCTAAAAAAGGGCGTGGCGGAGCGTATAATCCCAGCCGAACCCAACTGCCTTTCTCCGAACGGAAAGAAATTCAAAAGCGTTTACGACTTTATGAAGGACGCCAAAGGGGCAGGGGTAAAGTTCTACTCCTGCAAGCAAGCGGTGGACTCTATGGGCTACAAGCCCGAGGACCTAATTCCGGAGCTGGACGGGATAGTGCCCGCCAGCGAGTTTGCCATAAGGGCAATGGAAGCGGACAAGGTGCTAACCTTTTAAAATCTCATACAAGGAGGGTTAACATGGCAGTAGTCAACGGATGCAACATACCCGAGGACCTTCTGTACGACGTGGACCCTGAGGCCAACGCCTTCACCTGGGCAAAGGACAACGGAGATGGGACCTACACGGTAGGCCTTACCTCCGTGGCGGCGGCTATGGCGGGAAGGCTTGTGGCCTACACGCCCAAGAAGGCAGGCAAGGTCATAGAAAGACGCAAGAGCATAGCCACCATAGAGAGCGGTAAGTGGGTAGGACCTGTGCCGACGCCGCTGACCGGTGAGATAGTGGAGGTCAACGAAGCCCTAAAGGGCAACCCTGCCCTCGCCAACGACGACCCCTACGGTGCTGGTTGGATAGCAAAGATAAAGCCCACTAACTTGGAGGAGATAAACAACCTTCTTAGGGGTCAGGCTGCGGTGGATGCTCTAACAAAGGTTATAAACGAAAAGGGGATAAAGTGCGGATAATGGACTTTAGGGGTGGGCAAATCCACCCCTCCCTTGAAGATGTTTATTTGGATGAGGGGCTCTTGCGAGAGCTTGAAGAGGGTTTTCGCATAAGGCTAAAAAACTTTGGCAGAGACATACTTTTCCACAGTCCAGGCTTTAAACACTATCATGTGGATGACTTCTCCATAAAAACTGGTCCAAAGTTCGTGGACATATCCATAACGGGTAAAAACTGCGAGCTTATGTGCGACCATTGCGCATCAAAGATACTCTGGCACATGATACCCGCATTAACGCCGGAGGAGCTTTGGAAGGTTGCCAATGACCTTAAGTCCAAGGGTATAGATGGAATTCTCATTTCTGGTGGTTCCAACAAGGATGGTGTTGTAGAGCTCTATCCCTTTTTTGGAGTCATGAAAAGGATAAAGGAAGAACTGGGTATGTTTGTAAGCTGTCATGTAGGTCTTGTGGACAGAAGACTCTCTGAGGGGCTAAAAGAAGCAGGGGTAGATGCGGTCCTCCTTGACATAATAGGGGATGACCGGACCATAGCGGAGGTTTACAAGCTACCGCATAAGAGCACAGTAGACTACGAGGAATCCCTTAGACTTTTAAAAGAGGCTGGACATAACCTCGTGCCACATGTGATAATAGGACTTCACTATGGGCAAATAAGGGGGGAGTTTAGAGCCGTAGATATGATAGCTCAGTTTGACCCATCCGCATTGGTGCTCGTGGTGGTAATGCCCTACTTTGGCAAGGCGCGCTTTCAGCTTCTACCACCGCCAAAACCCGAGGAGAGTGCCAAGGTTATACTCCACGCAAGGAAGGCACTTCCCCAAAGACCCGTGGTTATAGGATGTGCCAGACCGGCTGGACCAGACAGAGTAAAGTTTGACCTTTATGCCCTTCATGCCGGTGTAAACGGTATAACTTTTCCGTCAGAAGGTGTTTTTACCTATGCCAAGAGTCTTGGACTAAACCCTGTAATTTCTCCCAACTGTTGCTCTACTGTATTTCTGCATTAGATTTATAACTATGAAAGTCTTTGATTTGGAAACTGCAAGGGACCTCTTAACCCTGATAAAACCTATTGTGGAAGAGATAAACATTAAGAGAGAAGAGCTTTATGCATCCCTCTCTAGGCTTGAGGAAGAAACTGACGAGCTTGAGCGTCTTTACCTTGAGAGTCATTGCAGAGACCTAGACGCCGATATAAGAAGGCTATTTCAGAAGATAGAAGCCCTGGGTGGAGTGATAAAGGGCATACAGCCTATACTGGTGGACTTTCTGTCCTTTCACAAAAACCGTTACATATGGCTGTGTTGGAAAGAGGACGAGGATACCATCATGTACTGGCACGAGATAGATGAAGGCTTTGCAGGGAGAAAACCCATAGACCTCCTTTACGAGTAAGTTCTATAAAAAGTCCATGTACACCTTTGAGGGTGTGACACCCTTTTGACCCTGATACTTGCCCCTATAGGGTTTTTCTGCCCTTTGGTCTAACTTTGCCAGCACTATTTGGCATATTCTAATACCCTTGTATATGCGTATGGGGGCACTGTTAGCATTGTAAAGTTCAAGGGTTACCTGTCCCTCAAAACCGGCATCTATCCATCCGGCGTTTTCTATGAAGAGCCCCAGCCTGCCCAACGAAGACCTACCCTCCACAAAGGCTGTAATATCCTCTGGAAGTTTTATGTATTCTTCCGTAGTAGCAAGCATAAAGGCCTTGGGGGGAATCAGCACGCCCTCCTCTGGGATTATTATCTTCTCGGTGGTAAGTATGGGCTTCTTTATGTCTATGCATTCAGACTTATATAAGAGTAGCTCACCACTCAAAGTGAGGTCTATAGAGGAAGCTTGTACATTTTCCTCTCTGTAGGGTTCTATCAAAAGCCTGCCGGACGCTATAAGGTCCTTTATTGTTCTGTCGCTCAATATCATAGCTCTTTTGTGGGGGTGGAGGGACTCGAACCCTCACGGCCAAAGGCCGGCGGATTTTAAATCCGCTGCGTCTGCCAGTTCCGCCACACCCCCATCCGCTAATAAATTATAATATCTTCAAATCATGACACTTTGCCAGACTCCTCATATTCAGAAAAGGTGGCAAACACAAACAAGGCGAGAACTCGGTGGTATAACTTTTTAGCATTTATCAAAACTCTAATGAGGAATCCACACCACATCGGAGATTATGCATATGCCACCAGCCTTTTTAAGCAGAGGGCTTACTTCCTCCGCTATCTTCCGTGCTTTTTCCTCTTCGCATACGGTGAATATGTAGCTGTTTTTAAACACATCGGTAAGCTCGTCTGCAGCCATCAGACCCCTTTCACCTTTACCGAGCACGTCCCTTATTACCGTATAACCGGAAACACCGTTTTTCTCCAAAATCTCCAAAGCCCTATTCAGATACACGCTGTCCACCACTATTTCCAATTTCTTCATAGGTTTCATGGTCTACCCCCAGAGGTTATTTATCACAGAGTAATATAAAGGTATGCCTATGGCTATGTTAAAGGGAAAGGTTATAGCAAGAGACATGGTTACATATAGGCTTGGGTTTGCCTCTGGAACTGAGAGCCTCATGGCCGCAGGTACCGCTATGTAAGAGGCACTGGCGCACAGCACGGAAAACATAAAGGCATCGCCCTTTGCCAGTCCAAAGGTTTTGGCAAGCAAGATTGCAACCATTGCGTTGAAAATGGGAAGAAGAATACCAAAAGCTATCAGGAACACACCCACCTTTTTTATTTCTCCTATTCTTCTACCCGCCACTATACCCATATCCAAGAGGAAAAAAGCCAGCATGCCCTTAAATAGCACACCAAAGAGGGGTTCCATAGCTTTCCAGCCCCTTTCTCCAGTCAAAAACCCTATTATTAGCGTTCCCATAAGTATATAGACAGAAGGGTTAAGAAAAGCCTCCCTAAACACTTCAGCCCAATTAACGCCCTCGTTATTTCTTTTTGCAAAAAGGCTCAGCATAACCAGGCCTATTATTATGGCAGGTGACTCCATGAGGGTCATGGCCGCTACCATATAACCACCATAACTTTGCCCCAGGCTATTTAAGAAAGACCCGGCAGTTATAAAGGTTACCGCGCTTATAGAGCCGTAGGTGGCCGCTATGGCTACTGCGTTGTAAACATCTAGCTTTAGCCTCAGTATGAAAAAAGCATAAATGGGCACCGCAATTGCCATAAGCATAGCAAGCAGGAGCACTTTTAAGACATCGGCGGTTATACCGCTCTTGGAAAGCTCGTAGCCACCGTGTAACCCTATAGCTATGAGAAGATAAAGAGAAAAGAGCTTGGGAAGAGGCTGAGGAATTTCCAACTCCGTCCTCAAAAGAACCGCACCTATTCCTAAAAGGAACATAAGGACAGGCGGGTTTAGTATATTCTGGAGCAGAAGGTCAATGCCCATGATTGCCCTCCATAGGTTTTTAGTTTCCTATGAGGACTAAAAAGTAGGGTCCATCGTAATCTCTTAGCTCTATTGGCATATCCATGTAGCCAAATGTATAGTTTACCGCCACCGGATAAGGGTAATGTTTTAACCTTACTATGCCCTTTGCTCTGATTACCTTTTCTGGTAGGTTTTTTAAGTTCTTTTCTAAGTCCTCATAGTCTAAAGGCTCAAGAAGGTTTATAACCTTATGCCAGTGGCTATGTTGAGGATGATGTGGCAAGGCTTTTAGCTCTGGAAGTGTGTATACGCCTTCAAAAACCTCCTTAGGTAGGCGACCGTAAGAGGTTCTGTAAATTTTTAACTTTGTGTAAAGGGGTTCACCGGTAAAGGTGTTAACAGGTCTGTATAGTTTCCATATTTCTAAAGCCTCCTTTTCAATACGGTCTAAATCCTCTGGTTTAGCCAAATCAGTTTTATTTAGCACTACTACGTTGGAACCACCTATCTGATACTTTGCAGTGCTGTCCTCCTTGTATCTGTCAAAGTTAACACAATCCACCAAACATATGACACTTTCTACCAAACAGCCAAGAGCTTGGAGACTGAGAATAACGGGAAAGGGAACTGCACCCCCAGAGGTTTCCACAAGAAGCACCTCAGGGTCGTATTTTTCCCTTATTTCTGTAATGGCTTTTTCAAACTCCGCATGTAAGGAACAGCAAATGCACCCCTCGGGAAGCTCAAGAACTTCAGAGTAGGCATTCTTTAAGATTTTTCCGTCCACTCCCACCTCGCCCAGCTCGTTCACAATAACTGCAATCCTTTTCCCCGAAAAGTGTTCCCTTGCGGAGTTTAGCAAAAGGGTAGTTTTACCACTTCCCAAAAAACCGGTTACCACGAAAGAGGGGAGCATCTTACTCTCCGCCGTACTCTATAGAATCTATTTCCTCCATGAATTGCTGTATTTGAAAGGATACAAAGTTGGCAAGGTCCTTGACATCTTTATCAAGGTATACGGGGTCTATGTCTATTTCCTTTTCGTAAACGTCATGCCCCTCTACCACATACTTTACCTTCAGGTATGGGTAGCTTTTAAGCTCACAGCCCTCATCTACATCCCCAGGGAAGCACACCTCAATATCAATGTCGGGGTTTGCCATGTTTTTCCTTATCTCTTCCGCTTGCTCCTTGAGTTTTTCCTCCATATTCATACCTGACCTCCTTGCTGTTCAATTACCTGTAGTCATCATGACCATCTTTATGCAGTTTCTTTTAAGAAGGTCAGAGCACACATAAACGCATATGGCGCATCCCTTACATCTTGAGTAATTTACCCAGGCTACATGCTTGGATTCATGGTACATGAGCGTGTTAGGTTCTGGGCAGAACAACACACA
>JANXBA010000062.1 GCA_025062075.1 Aquificaceae bacterium | reverse complement strand
GGGTGCGTCTCTCTGTATCCTTGCGGGCGGTATTTCACAGTCCGTGGGTGGCACGGGTGCCTTGTAGGGGTCTCTGGGAGGTAGCTTCATGTCTTCGGGTGTCATGTTCACGTAGCCCTTGGCGTGGGTAACAAAAAAGCCTTCGGTACAGACCGCCACGGGTATGTAAACGTCCACCTTCTCGGCGATGACGAAGCTGGCAAGAGTGAAGTCAAACACGTCCTGCTGGTTCTCCGCATGCAGGACCACCATACCGCAGTTGAGCAGGTAGGATATCTCCACGTTGTCTGGCTGTATGGACAGAGGAGCGTTCACAACCCTGGTGAGCACACCCAGGACCGCAGGTATCCTGTGGCCCGGCCAAGAAGCGATGGCTTCAAGACCCCTCAAGAGTCCCGGTCCTGAGGTGGCGGAAAAAGCCCTCGCACCGCCCCTGACCGCACCCGCTATGGCGGACATGGCGCCGTACTCTTCCTCCGCCCTGTAGTAGTCCCTTAGGTATCCCTGGGCCCATATGTCTCCCACGAGGTGCATCACCTCAGACTGGGGCGTTATGGGGTAGGCTATGGCTACGTCCACGTTGGCGCGCTTGACCGCCTCCGCCATAGCTTGGGCACCGGTTATGAACTTCTTCTGCCGAGGTGCCTCCAAAAGAAGATAGTCCGCATCTACGACCCTCTGCTCTGGCATGGTACTACCTCCGCTTTTTATTCACTTTCTGTCACGTGTTCTCCCCTTCTTGGGATGAGAAGGTAAGAGTACTCTCCGTAGTCAAGCACGGAGAGGGTCTGATACTCTTCTTTGGGTAAGGAGGGGTTTTCTGGTGGGAGCTTGGGCTCCCACTTTATGCCGAGCTCTTCTCTGACCTGCACGAGCACGTCTCTGAAACGTCTTATCTCCTCTGCGTGCTGGTCCCTAAGAGAGACCATAGCATCCTCGTGCCCCATCTCCGCACAGAGGGCTATGGTAAAGCAGTTGGTCCCCGCTCTTATCATCCTGAGGGATAAGTTTGCGTAGTGACAGTGGACTCCTACAAATATACAGGCTTCTATTTTGTTGTGAAGTATGGTTAGGTTTGGATGGTTGGGGTTTATCTCTGCCTCTGGGTCTATCTTTGGATATTTGGGTCTGTAGTCGGGCATGGGTATTATCCTGCAGTTGGGTATTTCCATGGCAAGCTCAAGGACTGCCTTTGCCTTTTCCATCGCGCTTGCGTTCCATCCCCAGAGCACCAGTGGACCTGGAAATATGGTGGGATTTCTCCTCGTAAGCATTGCCCTTGCGGCTTCACGCATGGCAACCTCTTCGTCAACTATCTTTCCGTATAAGAGTGCTCTGCCTGGCGGTGGTAGCTCAACGCCTTCAAAGGCTGCAGGTGTGGGTATGTAGCCGGCTGGCCCTGGTAAAACCTCCATCGGCATGCCTTACCTCCTAAGATGGGCTATCAAAAAACTAAAATGAACTTATAGACTGTCAAGGGGAAGTTGTATGACCTGCGTCATTTCTTGCTC
>JANXBA010000029.1 GCA_025062075.1 Aquificaceae bacterium | reverse complement strand
GAGACTATCTTGTATATGCCCATGATGAGCCTGAGGTCCACCGCCTCCGGCTGGTAGAGGGCTATCATCCTTATACAGCGTCTCTCTACCTCCACCTCCATCTGGTCAATCTGGTCGTCTTCCTTTATCACCTTCTCCGCGAGCTCCACATCCTGCTTGTTGAGAGACTCTATGGCTTTGTCCATCGCGTCTTTGACCAGCCCCGCCATCCTTATGACTAAACCTTTCGTCTCCTCCAGTTCTTGAAGTAACTTCACCATGGCCCTCCTATTATATATGAGTGTACTCTATGTTTGTTAAGATTCTGTTAAAGCTTCAGTCTCCGCACCTCAAAACCTGCACCTCCACCTCCGCCAGACCCTCTCCAATCATCTGGAGCTCCACAGCCGCTCTGTAGGAGAGGTCTAACACCCTACCTCCTTTAAAGGGTCCTCTGTCCACCACCTTGACTGTTACCTCCCTCCCGTTTTTGGTGTTCCTCACCCTCAAAAGACTTCCGAGAGGAAGGTCTGGGCTGGCTGCGTAATAGCCATGCATGTCGTAGTTCACTCCATAAGGCGTCCGTCTTCCGTGGTATGGTTCACCGTAGTAGCTGGCAAGGCCTCGCAGGGCGACCGGACACGTTTTTCTGTCGTCAACACCGCACCTCTCCACGTGGAGTCTGGCAGGGAAAGGCCCAGGACCCAGTAAACTCCTGAGGCTTTCGGGAAGACACACGCCCTCTAAGCCCTCCCTTCTGAAAACTGCCAGAGTTGCGCTCTTGCCGGTGGAGAGGTTCTCCACCCTCACCCTGCTTCCGCTCTGCACCAGACCGCTGTAAGCCCTATCCTCACCGCAGTAAAAGCCCTCCGTCCTTATCGTCTTCGGGCAGTTTACCACCATCTGAGCTCTGGGCGTTGCATCTCCCAAGACCGCCGAGCAGGAAAAAGAAAGACCTAAAGCAAAAACTACCGGCAAAGACGGGGGGTACGATGCTTTACTTCCTGTAGCCCTCACCGCTCACATTATAACACCCCTTCTTGGTAAAATAAGAGCATGGGGAAAAGCTTGTGGCTCTTTGTCCTGATTTTGTCGCTCTTTTCCTGCCAGATGCAGGGGGTCCAGAGGCCTGCGCCCGGCACTCCTTGCTCGGTGCTGAGGGTCACGGACGGAGACACCTTTCACTGTAGGTTAGAATCAGGAGAAGAGGTCAAGGTCAGGCTGTTGGGCATAGACACGCCCGAGAGCTCACCCAACCCCAAGGCTTACAGAGACGTGGAAAGGACCGGTAGGTCCATGGAGGAGATAGTTAAGATGGGCAAAGAGGCCAAAAGGTTTACCCAGAGCCTGCTACCTGCCGGCGAAAAGGTCTACTTGGAGTTTGACGTGCAGAAGACGGACCGTTACGGGAGACTGCTGGCCTACGTGTGGCTCTCTGACGGTAGGATGCTCAACGAAGTGATAATAAAAGAGGGCTACGCACAGGTTTACACGATTCCACCCAACGTAAAGTACCAGGAAAGGCTTCTTTCCGCACAGAGAAGGGCGCGGGAAGAGGGCAGAGGGCTCTGGGGCCGTCATTAAGCCTCAAACGGCTCCTGGAGCAGTCTATCCCGTAGAGGAGCTCCCTCTGGAACTCTTAGTCTTTGACCACAGGAGAATGCTCTTAGACTACATGAAAATGTGCTAAAATTTTACGCCGGCATTTTTGGCTGGAGGAAGCTTATGACAAAAGAGTACGAAATTGGGCTAAACTTACTAAGAAGAGTGCTCAGGGAACTGGAACAGCTCACGCAGGTAGAGGATAAACTCACGGCGAGAAGAATAGTCAACGCCATAGTAAACCCAATCACCGCCTCGGCCTACCAGATAAGGGTAGGCGAAGGTCCTCACAAGGAGGAGCTTTTGGAAGACCTTATAAAGCTCGTCAGAGAGATGAGAGACCTCTCGGAGTTGGAGAGCTTGAAGGAGACCGCAAGGAGGCTCTTAGGGCTCCTCAAAGAGGTAGAAAACTCGCTCGTTGAGAGCAAAGACCGCACCTGAGAATGGAAGGAGTGACCACAAGAAGCCTATTGAAGAAGAAGCTGGAGGGCAAGAAGATAACCATGGTGTCTACCTACGACTACCTGTCCGCAAAGTTGTGCAGGCAAGTAGGAATCGACTGCATACTGGTGGGAGACTCTCTTGGCATGGTCTTTCAGGGGCTTGACACTACCCTACCAGTTACCATAGAGGAGATAATATACCACACCAAGGCGGTAAAAAGAGGCGCTGGAGACATGTTTGTTATAGCGGACATGCCCTTCATGAGCTACCAGACGGGCTTGGAAGAGGCGGTGAGGAACTGCGGAAGAGTTATAAAAGAGGCGGGAGCCAATGCGGTGAAGCTTGAAGGAGGAAGGGAAATAGCAGAACTTGTCCACCGGCTGGTAAGCATAGGCATACCAGTGGTCGGTCACGTAGGCTTCACGCCTCAGAGTATCCACGTCTTGGGCGGCTACAGAGTGGTAGGCAGGTTAGAAGAGGAGGAGCGCAAGCTCAAAGAGGACTTCCAGGCTTTAGAGCAAGCAGGGGCCTTTATGGTGGTGTTGGAAAGCGTCCCCAAAAACCTCTCCAAGGAGATAACTCAGAACTCAAAGGCCATCACCATCGGCATAGGTGCTGGTCCGCATTGCGACGGTCAGGTGCTGGTCTTTTACGACCTGGTGGGCCTCGTGGAAGACATAAAGCCCAAGTTCGTCAAAAGGTACGTGGAAGGGGCTGACATCTTCAGAGAGGCCCTAAGACGGTTTAAGGAAGACGTAGAGAAAGGCGTATTTCCCTCGGAGGAAGAAAGCTATGGATGAAGGGAAACTTTTAGAGCTGTTGGTAAAGCTGGGCTACATAAGCAAGGATAATGCCCTGAGGGCACAGAAAGAGAAGGCGAAGGACGAGGACATAATAAGCACCCTGCTACGTCTGGGTTTTATCGACGACAACAAGCTTATCGAATTCTACCAGAAGTATATGCCTCAGAGACTCTGGCGGGAAAGCCCTCAGGAGGTGGTGCTACCTGAAGAGATAAAATCCAAGCTCTCCGAAAACTTTCTAAGACAACACACCATCGCACCTGTAAAGTACGAAGACGGTAAACTGGTCGTGCTTACCATAAACCCCTTCAATCAGACTGCCATAAACGAGCTCCGCTTTAAAACTAAGATAAACACCATAGTCCCCTACATATCTACCAAAAAGTCCATAGAAGACCTGATAAACAAGCTCTACCCCACCTTGGACAGGATTGTGGAAAGTCTTGACGCGGGAGAGGTGGAGATAGAGGCTGAGGAGATGGAACTGTCCCCAGAGCTCCTGGCGGTAGAGGCAGGAGAAGGCCCCATAGTCAAACTGGCCAACTTTATCATAACGGAGGCGGTCAATTTGGGCGCCTCTGACATTCACATAGAACCTCAAGAGAAGAAGCTTCAGGTGCGCTACAGGGTTGACGGCGTTCTCAAAGTTTACCACGAGTTCCCAACTAGAATAAAAGACTCTCTCGTGGCGCGATTTAAAATCATGTCCAACTTGGACATAGCGGAGAAGAGAAAGCCTCAAGACGGAAGGATAAGGACCAGAATAAAGGGGAAGAAGATAGACCTGAGGGTGTCTACCGTCCCCACCGTCTACGGCGAGAAGACGGTCATGAGGATACAGGAGGCGGAGAAGTACCTCAACGTAAAGTTAGACGACCTGGGCTTTGAACCGGACGACCTGGAGAAGTTCCGTAAAGCCATATGGACGCCTTGGGGCATGGTTCTGGTGACTGGCCCTACGGGCTCAGGTAAAACTACCACTCTTTACGCCTCCCTCATGGAGCGCAACAGCCCGGAGGTTAACATCATGACCGCCGAAGACCCGGTGGAGGTCTCCATCCCAGGTCTAAATCAGGTGCAGGTTAACGAGAGAATAGGGTTTACCTTCGCCAGTGCGCTAAGGGCATTTCTCAGACAAGACCCGGACATTATACTCATAGGTGAGATAAGGGACAGAGAGACTGCGGAGATAGGCATAAAAGCGTCGCTGACAGGTCACCTGGTCTTCTCCACCTTGCACACGAACGACGCTCCCTCCTCCATAACCAGGTTGGTGGACATGGGAATAGAGCCTTTTTTAGTGGGCTCCTCGGTAATCCTAATCGTGGCTCAGAGGCTTCTCAGGAAACTCTGTCCCAGGTGCAAGCTCGTAGACGACACGCCTAGGGAAGTTCTCTACCGTCTGGGCGTGTTGAAAAGTCCGGATGAGAGCATAGTCATATACAAGGCAAAGCCCGAAGGTTGTCCCAACTGTAACGGCACTGGCTACAAGGGCAGGACCGCAGTGCACGAAATACTGCAGATAGACGAGGAGCTCCGAAAGCTCATCGTAAAAGGAGCCACCGCAGAGGAAATAAGGGACCTGGCCCGTAAAAAGGGTATGCGCACCCTCTACGAGGCAGGCATGCTCAAGGTACGCAAGGGGATTACCTCCATAGAGGAAGTGGAGAGAGTCCTTGCAAAGTGAAGTCAAGGCCTTATAATAGAAAACCAATGGAGACACCGCAGTATCACAGAGAGATAGACATCAGGGGCGACGTGTGTCCTTTTACCTTCGTCAAGAGTAAGTTAGCCCTAGAGCAGATGGAAAGAGGTCAGGTGCTCAGAGTCATAGTAGACTACAAGCCCTCCGCCGAAAGCGTCCCCAAGAGCATGAAAGAAGAGGGACAGGAGGTGCTGGGCGTGAACCAGCTCTCTGAGAACACCTGGGAGATACTCATAAGGAAGGTGCGATGAAGTTTCTCTTCATAGTTACCAGCAACCCCTTCTCCAAGGACTACAACACTATACTCAGCTTGGTGAAAGAGCTCTCCAAAAGAGGAGAGGTAACTCTATTTTTTAGCGGAAACGGCGCTTACTACACCATAAAGCCTGAGACAAAAGAGCTAAAAGAGCTGGGGGCGAGACTCCTCTACTGTGCCCACTCTGCCCACCAGAGGGGAATAGAGAAAGCCTTAGAGCACTTCGAGAGCAGTTCCACTTACAACCTCTCCAGGCTCATACAGGAGTACGACAAGGTTATAAACTTTAACTGAGATGAAGATAGCGGTGCTCTTCAAGGGCGACCCCTTTTCCTGGAAGTGTCACGAGGCACTGAGAGTAGCCATGGCTTTGGGCATAAGCTGTGAGGTGGACTTTATACTTCTCAAGGACGGAGTTTACGCCCTTTCAAACTGGCATCCAGAAGAACTCCACATAGAGGGCTTTGACCGCATGTTAGAAAACATCAGCTACGTGAAGATAAACCTCTACGCCGAAGACGCCTCCTTGGAGGAACGAGGTCTAAAAAGAGAAGACCTGCGCTGTCCGGTGGAAGTGAAAAGCCTAGAGGAGATAAAGGAGCTTATAAGGAGCTCTCAGGCGGTGCTGGTATGGTGAAGACGCTCTGGCTTGTGAGGAAGCTGGGCGACTTTAGCTCGGACTTGGTGGAAGAGGGAGACGTGGTGGTGCTCATTCAGGACGGGGTTCTGCGCTTTCCTACCCGAAGGGGCTGGTACGCCTGCAGGGAAGAGGCCCAAGCCCGGGGCATAAAACTCCCCCCGAACCTCACCAAGAGCTACGAGGAGATAGCGGAGCTCTTGACAAAGTGCGAGAGGGTGGTAGTGTGGTGAAAAAGTGGCAGATAACCAAGACCTTTCGCTTTGAGGCGGGACACAGGGTCTGGAAGCAAAACCTCACCTGCGGAAGAGGTGCGGAGTTCACCACCGCTAAGGAAATGCCCGTTAACAAGTGCGTCAACCTACACGGACACAGCTACCTGCTGGAAGTAACCATAGGCTCAGACCAACTCTCCGAGCAGGACATGGTGATGGACTTTTACCACGTAAAGAACGCCCTTAAAGAGCTCATAGACACCATGGACCACAGCTTTATAATAGACGTAAACGACCCCATGTTTGAGGAGCTCAAGCAGGTGGCGGAAAAGTACGGAGCCCTCAAACTCTTCCCGGTAAACTTCTGCCCTACTGCGGAAGCTCTGGCAAAGTTCTTCTACGACTACTTGGTAGAAAAGCTTTCCCAGGTAGGACTCCTCGGAGACGTGGTGGTAATAAAAGTGGTCCTGTGGGAAACTGCCACCTCTAAGGCGGAGTATTACGGTGAATGTACCTAAAGCTTGCCCTCTCTAACGGCCGAATCCTCAAGGTAAAGGCGGACTTTCCCTACAAAGACAGTCCTATAGGCTACCGAGTTCTCCTCAGGGGTGAAAAGGGTGGGACAACTGCCTTGGTAGTAGGTCTTGCAAAGGAAGGACAAGAGGCGGAGCTGAGCTTCCCCGACGAGAGCCCCCTTACCACAGAAAAGCACCTGAAGGCACTGCTGGATGTGGCCGACTACTACTGTCTGCTTCCCTGGAGGCTTCTCTTTGACCTGCTACCTACTGCCTTTCACTGGCAGGAGGAGGACTTCATAACCTTAGGCGACAAGGAGTGGCGCTTCTTGGACGGCAAAAGCCTTGAAGTGCTTCAATACGTGAAGAAGAAAAAGCAAACAAAAGAGGAAAGACTAAAACAAGAGTTTGGCAAAGAGGCGGTGGAGAGACTGCTCCGTCTGGGCTTTCTCAGAAGGGTAAGGGAGTGGAAGATGCCTGACCTGAGCGTGAGCCTGTACGCCTTGGCAGTGCCCCTGCAGGAGGCCATCGACGGGCTCAAGCACTTCCGCAACAAGGAGGAAAAGCTAAGGCTCATCCACTACCTTCAGGAGAGGGAAGTGGCCAGCGAGGAGGAGCTCAGAGAAGCCGGGTTCAAGACCCAAGACATAAAGGCCCTTCTTCAGAAAGGTCTCCTAACATGTATGGAGGAAGACATAAGAAAGGTAAGCATAACCTACACCGCAGGGCGGAGGGAGAGAAGATACATAAGGCCCTTGGGGAAAAAGTCTATCCTGTTTGGGAACTGGCAAGACACTCTCCTCAGGATGGAGGAGGAGCTGGAGAGTCTCGTAGAAGCGGGAAAGTCCGCCCTGATTTACTGCGAAAACGTCTCTCTGGTGGAACAGGTGGAGGAGTACCTGCGTCCTGCTCTGGGAGACAGGCTCGTAAGGCTTTGCTCTTCGGACAGGCCCAGAGACCTCATCCTGCGCTGGTTTTCTCTAAACTCCGCTCAGGGAGTGGTGGTAGTAGGCAACAGGGGAGCTCTCCTGGCACCTTTCAAAGAGGTTGAGCTTTTTCTATGCCTGAGCGGGAATTCAAAGCACACGCCAACGGGGGTTGACTTGAGGGAGTTCCTTTACCAGCTCTCTCGCTACTACGGTGCAGGCTTTTCTTTGGTAAGCACCGCCCCACCCTTGAACCTTTACCTTGGACGCGACTGGCGGGAGGAATACTCTCCCCCCACCGCCCAAGTCTTCGTATTGAGAAGAAAGGGCGAGGAGGTGCTCTCCCCGGAGCTCAAGGCTCTCGTGCCGGAGGGCGAGGAGTGTCTCTTTCTGGTCAACAAAACGGGCTACGCCTACGCCTACTGCAAGTTCTGCGGTTGGATTGTGGACTGCCCCGTGTGTGGGAATCTCCTGACTCTAAGCGGTGAAGGCCACAAGGTCTTTTGCAACCTCTGCGGCTACAAAGGGGATGCTCTGTGTCCCGAGTGCGGAAGACCTCTTCAGAAGCTGGGCTTTGGCATAGATAGGGCGGTGGAGGAAGTTTACAAACACCTAGGAGTTAGGGAAAATTTCCACTTTGACACGCAGCCGAGGCTCGGCAAGAGCTACGACTGGGTCTTCGTGCTACACGCGGACAACCTGCTGTCTCTGCCACGCTTTGACGCCATGGAGAAGTACTTTTCCTACCTATGGAGTGCCCTTTGCATAAGCAGGCGCGGTCTTGTAGTGCAAACCGCAGTAGAAGACAACCCTCTGGTAGAATACATAAAAAGCAAAGACTGGCAGGGCTTTTACGAGAAAGAGCTAAGCAGAAGAAAGGAAGAGGACCTTCCACCGTACAGAAAGATGGTGGTGGCAATCCTAAGAAGCGCACCTGACATGCAGTCTCTGGGACAGGAGGCAAGAAAGAAAAGGGCGGGCAAGCTCTTTGAAGTGCTAGTTAAAACCGACAGCAAAAACCTAAGAGAGACGCTGAGAATCCTGAGAAGACACCAGCCGGTGTACTTGGAAGTGTTATAATCTCTGTCTATAGGGGACGTAGCTCAGCGGGAGAGCGCCTGCATCGCAAGCAGGAGGTCGGGGGTTCAACTCCCCTCGTCTCCACCATGATAGGAAGGCAAGGATGAATTTTCTTGCAATCAGATTGCCCGCATGAAACCTAACCAATTTTGGGTCCCTTTTGCTTTGTCTAATTATAGCTTCAAAGCGCTGCCTGCCAAAGACTCTTAAAATCTTAGTCTTCGTAGCCCGATGCTTAGTAGCTTATTGGACAACTTTTTGTTGGACACAGCGATCAGACTATAATGATATTAGCACACATGATAAAAGAGTTGACTTATTTTAGAAAGGACCTATTCTACTCTCTCATCGCAGAAGCTGCTGCTGTTGCCAATTTATTTTACCTGCAGAGTTTTTATCAGCTGATACTTCTCCTCCTATCACACCTCATAGCCTGTCTCCTAATGGTTCCTATAATTTTTCCTTTACTTCTCAAGAGATACAAAAGATACGCAAAGAGGATAACCTTCCTGCTCATCTCAATATGCTTTTTAATGTTCTTTCCAGGATATCTTTTGCTTCTGTCGGTTTTTCTCTACCTGTTAGTTTCGCGTAAGAAGAGAGTTAGTGCGAGAATAGAA
>JANXBA010000065.1 GCA_025062075.1 Aquificaceae bacterium | reverse complement strand
GTCCTTATAGAGGGGGCAACTGACAGTTCCCCCCTCTTGACCAACTCCTCCGCCGCCACTCTCAGATTTAAGAGTGGCTGGAGGAGATGCTCCCATCCTTTCTTCTGAAGGATGGGTTGGATGACGCTCGCCAGTTTTTCTCTCGTGAGCGTCATCCATATGGTAGAAAACCTATCAAGGAGCGCCTGGTCTGAGGCAACCGAGTATTTAAAGTTGCCCCCGAGGTTGCCTGTGGCTATGACCCACAGGCGCTCCTTTGGCACCCAGACTTCCAACTTAGGGAAGTCTGGGTGCTTTAAAAGGTAGTGAGGTTTTCCGTCCCTCCACACCTCAGTGAGAGCAGAGACTATGACGCTCTGCTCCCTTGGGTGGATACGGAAGACCTCGTCAATGATTAAAATGGCTCTGTGGTTGGGAGACTTCTCCGCAAACCTAAAGGCACGGAGAAGGTCCCCAAGGTAAAGACGAAGCTCGTCGTCTTCATCAACCCCCTCAACCGAGGGAGACTTCTCCGCAAACAAGGTATGGAGAAGGTCCCACTTCTCCGCAAACAAGGCACGAAGAAGGTTCTCAAGGTAAAGACGAAACTCGTCGTCTTTACCCCTCACCACAGTGCCGAGTAGGGAAACCCCCTCAACCGAGGAGTTCCCCTGCACTCTGAAAACCTGGGCTTCAAAGCCCAGGTTTTGAAGCTCAGAGAGGGCAAGATTTGCCACCCTCTCTGCGGTGTAGGTCTTCCCGCACCCGGGTTCTCCTATAAGGAGAACTGGTTCTTTAAACCTAAGCATCCACACCTGCCTAAAGTATTCGTCCTCTTCTCCGGACACGAGCAGGGGTGCAAGGAAGACCTCTTTAACTTTCTTTTTCTTATCCTCGTAAGCACGGGCAAGTAAAAGTCCGTGCTTACAACCTACCCCCCTGCTGCCTTCAACTCTCATGTGGGGGGAGGTGCGGAACTTCCGCCAACACTCTGAGTGGTTGGCGGCATCCACAAGAAAGACTTTCAGTTCTTGAGGAAGTTCTCCAAGAACTTCCTCAAGTGTTTTTGCAAGCTCTGGGGTA
>JANXBA010000056.1 GCA_025062075.1 Aquificaceae bacterium | reverse complement strand
GGACTTTGTGTCGCCTAAGTTCTGTTTTAGCTACCAATTGTGGGATTGAAAGAGGATTGTTGCATGAGGGCAAAGTCCACGAGCTTAGAAGTTTTAGCTACCAATTGTGGGATTGAAAGCTCTGTCAAAGAAGCTCCAGTCTACCTTAAGCCCTTCGTTTTAGCTACCAATTGTGGGATTGAAAGGAAGTTGAGCGTATCCAAGAGCTCGTCTATGTCGTGTTTTAGCTACCAATTGTGGGATTGAAAGTCGTAGCCAAACTTCTTTCTAACCGCCTTTACCATCATGTTTTAGCTACCAATTGTGGGATTGTATGATACGCACACCACAAAAAGCCACTTCCCAAGGAGTAGCAAACATGAAGTATAGCAGACCCCCAGCCTACCCAATACAAATCATCTTGCTCACCGCCATCCTTTAAGTAAGACCATAAGGCAAGTTTTTCTGCCTTTTTCTGTGTGATGATTTTCAAACACTCTCCCCTCCCACGTTGACGAGAAGGGCGTATGCGGGTAAAATACTGGCACAAGCTCAAAAACTCGGTCATGAAGGCTATTCTGGTGACGGGCACGGACACTGGCGTAGGCAAAACTTTCGTAAGCTACAACCTGCTCTATACTCTAAAGGAGAAAGGCCTAAAGGTAGGCTACCTCAAGCCTGTGGAGACGGGGGCGATAGACCTGCCACAGGACGGGAGCTTATTGGCTTCCCTAACGGGTCAGCCTCTTGAAGAGGTAGTGCCCGTCAGGTTCCGTCTGCCTCTGTCTCCTTACGCAGGAATTATGGAAGAGGGCAAAGACTTTTCTCTTCAGATGCTCAAAGAGCACTACTTAAGAATGCGGGAAAAGTACGAGTTTTTACTTGTGGAAGGTGCGGGAGGTGTGGCAGTGCCCATAAAGAAGGGCTACAACTACGCCCATCTGGCAAGAGACTGGGAGCTCCCCCTCTTGCTCGTGGCCAGGGCAGGCCTCGGCACCATAAACCACAGCTTCCTAAGCTGGCACTACATAAAGTCCATAGGTCTGGAGCTGATAGGTATAGTGATGAACCGCTTCGAGGGTAAAGACGTCTCCGAAAGGACAAACCCTCTCATAGTTGAGGAGCTCACGGGCACCAAGGTGCTTAAGCTCCCTGCGGTAGACGGCTTACTGCTGTCTGCGGAGCATAGAGAGCTTCTTGCCCGGTTTGTCGGGTTCTAAGCGGTAGTAGAAGGAGACCCTTTCCACCAGCTCTTTAAAGTAGGGTGCGGCTACGGTCCCACCGTAAGGGTCAGGACCTCTGGGTCTGTCCACCATGATGCCCGCAACAAAGCGCGGTTTGCTGGCCGGGAAGTAGCCCACAAAGTAGGTAACCAGCTCCTCTCTTGAGTATCTGCCTATCTTGAAGTCAAACTTCTGGGAAGTGCCTGTCTTGCCCGCTATGCTAAAGTAGTCGGAGCGAGCTCGGACTGCGGTGCCCTCTTCCACCACCTTTATCAAGTTAGTTTGAAGCCACTCAAAGACGGGAGGAGAGAAAATGCCCTCCATGAGGACCTGCGACTTCTCTTGCAGAAGAATGCGGGGCTTGACGATACGGTTGGTAGCGAGGGCGTTAAAGCTCACGCAAAGGTTCAGCAGGTTGGAGGAGAGCCCCTGCCCTATGCTGGCGTAGAGTATGTTGGCAGGGTACTGAAAGTCAGGCAGTTTAGGCTTTGCCTCTCCCGGCAGGATGCCGAACTTCTCCTTCAGGTGTAGTTTTTTCATCAGCTCCTCCGCGTCCTTTTTTGACAGGTAGCGGGCCACCTTTATGGTGCCCACGTTGGAGGACTTTATAAGCACCTGCTCCAAGGTCATACTTTTGGAGGGCTTCACGTCCTTAACGTACCTGCCGTAGACCTCCGTCCTACCGCCCTCCGTGTCTATCCGCAGACCTGGCTTTACGTAGCCCTTCTCTAGAGCCAAACCTATGAAAAAGGGCTTCATCACCGACCCGGGTTCAAAGAGGTCTGTAACGACGAAGTTTCTCCTGTAGGTGGTAGGGTATTGCTGGTAGTGGTTAGGGTCGTAAGTGGGGTAGTTGGCCAATGCCAAGATTTCGCCACTGTGGGCGTCCATGACCAGAAGACCTACTCTGTCAGGGTTCCACTGGTTTACTATCTTGTCTCTTATGTCTTCTAAAATCGCTTGCACGCCTAGGTCTATGGTAAGGTTCACGTCCTGCGCATCCATGTCTTGAGGGAGAGGTCCTATAGCCAGCTTACCCAAGTAGAAAACTCCCTTTACCTGCTTGCCCCTGAGCTCTTTGTCTAACATGTACTCTATGCCTTCCAGACCATCACCTTCGCTACCTACAAACCCTAACAGGTTGGCAGCCAGGTTGCCGTGAGGGTAGAATCTCTTGTACTCTTCGTGGACGCCCACCGCCCGGGTGTTATCTGTGTCTTTGATGACGCCTTTGACGTAAGGAAGGTGCGTTTTGTCCGCATGCCTGAAGAGCCACACGAACTTCTTATCCGAGTAGAGCTTCTGTCTTAGCTCTTTTTCCCTGACTTCGGGCAGGGCGGACAGTCTAACCAGGAGCTCTTCTTTGTTTTTCACGCTTTGGGGAAAGGCGTTCACCGACAAGGTTGGCATGCTGATGGCAAGCTCTTTACCCTTCCTGTCCCTTATGAAGCCCCTGGGCGTAGAGAGTTTGACCACGGAGGCTTTGGGAAACCTCTCCGCCACCTTCTCCACGTATTCCTCTCTGCCAAAGAGCTGAAGGTATGCAAACCTTCCTACCACCACCACAAGACCCAACAGCATGAGAAAAGCTATCAGAGTAATCTTGGCGTTGTTAGGCTTGAGTTCTTGCATGTTTTAGGGCGAGCTCTACAAACTCTTTGAAGATGCCTTTTGAGTCATGAGGGCCTGGAGAGGCCTCGGGGTGATACTGCACGCAGTATATGGGCAGGTGTTGGTGGCGAAAGCCTTCCAAAGTCCCATCCAGCAGGTTTATGTGAGTTATTTCTACTTCCTTTAGAGTGTCTGGGTCCACCGCAAAGTTGTGGTTCTGCGCAGTTATTTCTACGTGTCCATCCCGCAGGTCCTTGACGGGGTGGTTTCCGCCGTGGTGACCAAACTTGAGCTTGTAAGTCTTCCCTCCCAGGGCAAGACCTATTATCTGATGTCCCAGACATATGCCCATTATGGGCAGTTTTTCCATGTACTTTCTCACGAGTCTGATGCCTTCCACCACCCTCTGAGGGTCTCCTGGTCCGTTGGAGAGGAAAAGGGCATGGGGCTTTATCTTCTCCACCACCTCCCCCGCACTCTGGGGAGGGGCTACCACCACGCGTGCCCCTTCTTGCGTAAGCCTTCTGAGGATGTTTCTCTTGACTCCGTAGTCCACCACCAACACCAAGGGCTCACGGTTCTCTCTACGCAGGTAGCCCTCTTCCAAACTCCAGTCTCCTTCCGACCAGTGATAGACCTCTCTCGTGGCCACCTTCTCCACCAAGTTGAGCTCTGATATGTCCGGCAGAACTCTCGCTCTTTCCACGAGCCTTTTGGGGTCTTTTTCCACGGTGGACACCACACCTTTGAGAGCTCCTTTTTCTCTGATTCTTTTGACCACGGCTCTGGTGTCTATGCCCCAGATGCCTACCACCTGGTTTTCTGCCAGATACTGATGAAGACTCTTTTTTGCCCTCCAGCTACTCACGACGGGAGAGAGCTCTTTGACTACCAGACCGTTGACCTGAACCTGCGAAGACTCCACGTCCTCCTCGTTGACCCCGCAGTTGCCTATCTGCGTGTAGGTCATGACCACTATCTGGCCCCTGTAGGAGGGGTCGGTGATGATTTCTTGGTAGCCTGTCATAGAGGTGTTGAAGACGACCTCCCCTTCCGCCTCTCCCTCCGCACCGAAGGAGTAACCTATAAAGTAGCTCCCGTCCTCCAGAGCAAGGATGGCCTGCTTCATGCCTTTGATTTTACCCTTAGGTTTGACCTGGCGGAGAGGGCGGGATTCGAACCCGCGGTAGGGCTGTTAACCCTACTACTGCTTAGCAAGCAGCCGCCTTCGACCACTCGGCCACCTCTCCAACTCAGTTTTATTATAGCCCAAGTTCACCGGTTGGTTGACTTTTAACCAAATCTTAACAATTGTCTGGTATTATGTGCAAAAAAGCTAAGGAGGTGGAATATGAAAGTGAGGATGAACTTGGCACTCGGTCTTATGCTTGTCTCTGCGGTGTTCACGGGTGGCTACGCAAGCCCGAAGAAGGACGACAAGAAGAGCAAGGATGTAGTCCACTTCAAGGACAACATATCCGTGCTCGTAAACATCACCACCGACAAAGGACCCAACCCTGCGATGGCGCTAAACTTTGCTATGACCTCTCTGAAGAGGGGTAATGAGACCATAGTGTGGCTCAGCTCGGAGGGCGTCAAACTGGCAGATGCCAAGGCAAGGCCCACGCCCGTCGTAGACCAGTTGAGAGAGTTCATAAGGCAGGGCGGTCTGGTCTTCGTGTCCCCCACCTGCGCAGAGCAGTTCAAGGTGAAAGAGCTGGTGCAGGGTGCGGAGATAGCCTTTCCCGAGATAGTATTCGGCATACTCTCCGAGGACAGGGTGAGAGTGTTCAACTGGTAAACAGACGCAGGGGGACGCTTCTCTCCCCCGCTCTTTTGCGAGGTAAAGTATGAAAGGTTGGGTGTTTTTTGTCCTGTTAACAGTTGTTTTGCTCTCTTGCCAGCAAAGACCCGCAGAGCAGGGCGCACAGAAGGAGCAAAGGCCTGCAGAGGTTGCCACTCAGCAGGTGGCGCAGGCCAAGGATGCGGAGGCCTTGGCTCAGCAGAAGGGTTGCATGGCCTGCCACGCAAAGAACGAGAAGAAGGTAGGACCTTCTTACGCGGCCGTAGCCCAAAAGTACGCAGGCAGGGCGGATGCGGTGGACTACTTGGCGGGCAAGATAAAAAACGGTGGCGTGGGCGTGTGGGGCCAAGTGCCCATGCCTGCACAAAACGTGACCGACCAAGAGGCTCGCGACCTGGCCAAGTGGGTGCTTAGCACGAAATGAAAGAGGTCGTCAGGCTCTTCTTGGAGCTCCACTTTAAAAAGCCGGTGGAGACTGCCAGTTTTCACATTAGAGACCTCCTGCTCACTTCTCTGTTTCTTGAGTACTTCGGTCTGGACAACCCACTGGGTGTGTACCAGCTTGACTTGTATCCCTACATGCTCTGGGAGTTTCACCTCTGGCACAGAAGCTTGGGCGTGGAGAGGAGCGGGCTGAGCTTTCTACCTTGCTGTTAAAAAAGCTCGTCTTCTTCGGTGGAAAAGGCGGAGTAGGTAAAAGCACCCTTTCCTGCGCCACTGCCTTGAGGCTTTCAGAGAGAGGTAAAACTCTTCTGGTCTCCGTAGACCCTGCCCACTCCCTTTCAGGCATATGGGGCGTGCCCATAGGAGAAACCTTAAAGGAAATCAAAGAAGGGCTTCATGCGGTGGAGTTCTCTGGAGAAGTTTTGGTAGAAGAGTACGCAAGAAGAGTCATAAAGGCGGTAGGGGAGCTCGTGCCTTCAGTCAGGTCGGGGATGGAGGAGTACGTCCGCTACTTGAAGCACTCCCCCACCGCCTTAGAAACCGCCGTGTTAGACCGGCTGGCAGAGCTCTGCAATGAGTACACCTACGTGGTGGTGGACTCGGCCCCTACCGGTCAGATGCTCAGACTTTTTGATACCCTCCACATGGTGGAGGGTTGGTTTGACTTTCTGTACCGCCTTTCAAGAGAAAGGCACAGGGTGGAGAAGTTTATGGGCAGAGAGGACAAGCTCTTGGAGCTCATAGAGTCCCGCAGGCGCAAGGTGCAAACCCTCACGAACATTCTCAAGAAAAAGACTGTTATCTTCGCAGTGGCCAACGAAGAGACCTTATCCTTTCAAGAGTCGCAGACGCTCGCAAGAAAGCTAAAGGATTTCAAGGTCCAGATTGTGCTTAACAAGTGGAGACGCATGACATGGGAGGGCCCGCTGGTTCCTACGGTTGAAAACCCTTACGGTGTTGAAGGACTCTCAAAGCTTGAGGTTAGCCCACTCATAGAGCTGATTGGGGAGGACTAAGCAGAGCTTCTTAGGGCACGCACTATCTTTTATAGTATTTACTATGAGCGTGAAAAAGGTAAACAGGAAGGCCTTTCTAAACTTCTTAGAGACGGTGCTGTTTGTGGACTTCATAAAGGGTCTTTCGGTGACCCTCATAAACCTGCTTCGCAGGCCAATCACCACCAACTACCCGGTGGAGAAGCTCACGCCCCCAAAGCGCTACAGGGGTGCACACGGCCACTTTGTCTGGGACGGGACGGAGCCGGACTCTCTCAAGGCCATAGAGAAGTTTATGAGCTACGAGAAGGGCAAAAGCAGGTGCGTGGCCTGCTACATGTGTCAAACCGCCTGCCCTATGCCCACCCTTTTTAGGATAGAGGCGGTGCAGATGCCCGACGGAAGTAAAAAAGTGGTCAGGTTTGACATGAACCTGCTTAACTGTCTCTTCTGCGGTCTGTGCGTGGATGCCTGTCCGGTGGGCTGTCTTACCATGACGGACCTCTACGAGCTTGCGGGCTACTCCAGAAGGTCTGCGGTGCTCCGCATGGGCAGTTTAGAGCAGAACGCCATAGACTGGAAGAGGCGTAGAGGTTCAGAGCCTGACCGCATATGGATAGACGACCAGCACAGAGAAAAACTCTGGGGGAAGATAGAATGGAGTGGCTGATTTTTGCCTTCTTGTCTGCTTGGGCGGTGCTCTCGGTCATGGGCGTGCTCTTTCTTAAAAACCCCGTCCACGCACTCCTGTCTTTTATCAGTCTCATACTGGCGGTGGCAGGTATGTTCTTGCACCTTGGTGCGGAGCTCTTGGCAGGTTTGCAATTGATTATATACGCAGTTGCCATAGTCGTCTTCTATGTGTTGGTGATAACTACCATTCCTTGGGAGAAAGTCAAAAGGTTTGAAGGTTTTTACAGAAGGGAGTTCTTTGTAGGTTTTCCCGTTCTGGTGGTTAGCTTTTTACTTTTTGCCTACGCCATAGTCAAGGGCGACTTCGCCCGCGTGGGCTTGCCCGTGAAAGACAATGTGAAAGAGGTGGGTAAAAGTCTGTTCACTACTTACCTCCTTCCTCTGGAGGTGGCTTCTGTTATACTATTGACCGCCATGATAGGAGCCATCCTTCTCGGGAGGAAAGAAGAGTGACCATAGAAAAAGCTTATATTCTCATAAGCGTTTTTTTGTTTTTGTCCGGACTTTTCGGCGTTATCATCAGAAAAAACCTCATAACAATGCTCATAAGCACCGAGCTTATGCTGAACGGCGTAAACCTTGCCTTGGTAAGCGTGGACAGGATAGTGGGTGGCGTGGAAGGTCAAGTCTTTGCGCTCTTCCTGCTGGCGGTGGCAGCCTCTGAAGTGGCCGTGGGGCTTGGCTTGGTGGTAGCCCTCTTTAGGCTAAAAGGCTACGAAGGCTCTTCGGAGATAACCCACCTGAGGGAGTAGAATGGAGAGCATAGCAGTCTTACTTTCACCCCTTGTGGCTTTTTTGCTCATTGCCCTCTTTGGCTCAAGAATGGGAGACATGCCCTCCGCAATTTTGTGCATCTTGGGTGGTGCTTTCTCTTTTCTCTTCTCCTTGCA
>JANXBA010000008.1 GCA_025062075.1 Aquificaceae bacterium | reverse complement strand
TTATGAGGATTTTTGACATTTGTGTAGATTATAAACTACCGCCGGAACTCCTTTGCGACTGCTCTTCTAAAAGGCCGTGGACTACCTCTTTGAGAGCTCGGTAGGGGTTTTTCTCCTCGGTCTCCCACACGAAGACCCCTCCCTTGCTCAGTATGCCCTTGGCACAGGGGGAGACGGGGTGGTGTCCGCAGACTACGAGCAGTAGTCCCTTGCTCCTTATGAGCTCTGGAAGGGCTTTCTCGTCCCCATGCCTTATGGTGAGTCTCTCAGGAGACTTCCCGAAGATGAGGAGCTCTCGGGCGGTTTCAAAGTGCCTGCTCACATCACCCTTCTCGTCCAACAGCACGCCCACTCTAAAGAGCTCCCCCTCTGTAGGCTCGTAGTGTATAAAGACCATGTCCAGCTCCTTCACTTCCTTTTTCAGAGCTTCCTCTATGCAGTCCACCAAGTGGTGCATCTTCACGAAGTCCCTGCCTTCCAAGACCAGCACCAAGTCCGCAAAAAGCCTCCCCCCAGAGCTCCTGACGAAGAGGCTTTTTATCTCCTTCACTTCGGGGAAGGAGAGGAGTACTTCCCTTATTCTGCTCAGGGTCTTCTCGTCCGCGGAGACATCCAGAAGCACGGACACCTCCCTCCAAAGAATGTTCAGGGCGGTGTAGCATATGAGCAGAGCAACGCCCAAGGCAAAGTACCTGTCCAACTGATAGCCCATGTGCACGCCCAAAAGGCTCAGGAGCACCAGAAAAGAACCCAATGCGTCGGTAAGCGTGTGGTATGAGTCCGTCATCAACGCGGGGGAGTTCAGTCTCTTGCCTGCCCTCCTTTCAAAAAAGGAAAGAGCAAGAGAGCTCAGGAGAGAAAAGACCACCACCGCCAAGCCCACACTTAAATACTCTTCCCTCACCACCACCTGCTGGGTCAGAGCTCTCTTTACCATCTCGTAGGCGGTCAGGAGCAGGAAAAAGGCTATAAGCACCGAGCCCAAGTTCTCCAGCCTATAAAGACCGTAGGGAAACTTCTGCGTCTTTTTGTCGGAGAGCTTTATGGTCACGAAGGCTACTGCCGAGGCAAAAGAGTCAGACAGAGAGTGCACCGCCTCGCCTATCATGGACAGACTGCCCGTCAAAACCCCTGCAAGGAACTTAAGCAAAACCTGAAGGAGGTTTACCCAAAGGGAGACCAAAGCCCAATGGTGCTTTTTCATCGGTTTAAAGCCTTCTTACAGCCCTGAGAGCTCCCCCTTCTGTGCATCTCCTCCTCTATGGCCTGCAGGACCTCTCGCTTCTTGGCGGAAGTGCAGTACTCTGGTGCGATAAGGCGGTCGGGCTCTACCTCACCGGTCAGCCGGTGGACTACCACATAGGGGGGTAAGACCTCCAAGAGGTCCACCGCCCTGCGGGCGTACTCTTCAAGACTCAGCACGCTCACCTGCCCCTTGAGGTACTGCTCGGCCATGGGGGTGTTTTTGACGATGTAGAGGGGGTGTATCTTGACCCCGTCAACAGGCAGGCTGACCAAGAGCTTGCCAGTTTCTAACATATCCTCCTCATCCTCGCCCGGAAGCCCCAGTATTACATGAGCGCACACCTTTAGGTTTCTCCTTTTGGTTCTGAGCACCGCATCCACGAAGTCGGAGACTCCGTGAGCCCTGTTTATAAGGCGCAGGGTTCTGAAGTTGGCACTCTGAAGCCCGTACTCTACCCACACCTCAAGCCCGCGCTGGGAGTAGCTTTCCAGCAGGTCAAGCACCCACTCAGGTGCGCAGTCGGGCCTCGTGCCCACGTCTATCCCCACCACCTCCTCAAAGTCTAAAACTACGTCGTAGACGGACTTGAGGTATTCGTAGTCCCCGTAGGTGTTGGAGTAGGACTGGTAGTAGACAAAAAAGAGCAAGTCCCTACCGTAGCGACTCTTTGCCCTCCTTATGCCCTCCTCTATCTGCTGGCGGAGGGGAACGAAGGGACTCAGGTGTGCGGGCCTTGAGCCCATAGAGCAGTAGGTGCACCCTCCCCTTGCCTTTGTGCCGTCTATGTTGGGGCAGGTAAAGGGCAGGGCTACAGTAATCTTCTGCACTCTCCTGCCGTATCTCTCTCTCAGATAGTCCCTGAGAGAGTAGTAGAGGCTCTCCGTCTTGGTCATACTCAGAATTTTATCACCAAAGGCAGTTATGTGATATACTATTAGACTTAAGGCGCGTAGCTCAGCTGGCAGAGCGCCTCCCTTACAAGGAGGAGGTCGGCGGTTCGAGTCCGCCCGTGCCTATTCTTGACTAAGATTTCCCGAGGTAGTATGATATATTATTGCCCCGACAGCTGGCGTAGCTCAGTGGCAGAGCGCGGGATTTGTAATCCCGCGGGCGTGGGTTCGACCCCCACCGCCAGCTATGAGGTAGGAGGGGTGGCCGAGTGGACAAAGGCAGGGGACTGTAAATCCCCCGGGCTCCGCCCTACGCAGGTTCGAATCCTGCCCCCTCCACCACCGCGGGCGTAGCTCAGTGGTAGAGCAGCTGCCTTCCAAGCAGCAGGCCGTGGGTTCGAGTCCCATCGCCCGCTCCAGAAAACAGCCCAGGTAGCTCAGTCGGCAGAGCACACCCTTGGTAAGGGTGAGGTCGCCGGTTCAAGTCCGGTCCTGGGCTTACAAGGAGGTAAACATGGCGAAGGAGAAGTTTGTAAGAGAGAAAGAGCACGTGAACGTGGGCACCATAGGACACGTGGACCACGGTAAGTCCACGCTCACATCCGCCATCACCTGCGTGCTCGGTGCAGGCGTCATGCAAGGTGGCAAGGCAAGGTGCATGAAGTACGAAGAGATTGACAAGGCTCCAGAAGAGAAAGAAAGAGGCATAACCATAAACATCACTCACGTGGAGTACGAAACTCCAAAAAGGCACTACGCACACGTGGACTGCCCAGGACATGCGGACTACATAAAGAACATGATTACAGGCGCCGCCCAGATGGACGGAGCCATACTTGTGGTCTCAGCAGCTGACGGCCCCATGCCACAGACGAGAGAGCACGTGCTTTTGGCAAGACAGGTCAACGTGCCCTACATAGTGGTCTTCATGAACAAGTGCGACATGGTGGACGACCCAGAACTCTTAGACCTTGTGGAGCTTGAAGTCAGAGAACTCCTGTCCAAGTACGAGTTTCCTGGAGATGAGGTGCCAGTCATACGTGGCTCCGCCCTGGGAGCCCTGCAGGAGCTGGAAAGTGGCAAGCCAGACCAGTGGTGCAACTCCATAGTGGAGCTCATGAAGGCCCTTGACGAGTACATACCCACACCCCAGAGAGAAGCGGACAAGCCCTTTCTGATGCCCATAGAAGACGTGTTCACCATCTCTGGACGTGGCACTGTGGTCACAGGCAGAGTGGAAAGGGGCATGCTAAAGCCCGGAGAAGAGGTGGAGATAGTAGGTCTCAGAGAAGAACCGCTCAAGACCGTAGCCACTTCCATAGAGATGTTCAGAAAGGTTTTGGACGAAGCCCTTCCTGGAGACAACGTGGGAGTGCTCCTGAGGGGGGTAGGAAAGGACGACGTAGAGCGTGGGCAGGTGCTGGCAAAGCCTGGAACCGTCAAGCCTCACAAGAGGTTCAGGGCGCAGGTTTACGTGCTCAGCAAAGAAGAAGGCGGGAGGCACACGCCCTTCTTTGCCAACTACAGGCCACAGTTTTATTTCAGGACAGCGGACGTGACTGGGACGGTGGTGAAGCTTCCTGACGGGCAGGAGATGGTGATGCCTGGAGACAACGTGGAGCTGGAAGTGGAGCTGGTCAAGCCGGTGGCCATGGAAGAACAGCTTAGGTTTGCCATCCGTGAAGGTGGCAAGACCGTAGGTGCGGGCGTGGTCACAAAAATAATAGAGTGAGGTG
>JANXBA010000021.1 GCA_025062075.1 Aquificaceae bacterium | reverse complement strand
TGGACGTCCCCGTATATTATCGGTGGTCTGTAAACCCTGGAGCCGTAGGACAGCACCCAGCCGTGCTTTGTGGTGGCAATACCTTCCAGTCTTTGGGCAAAGAATTCCACCATGTCCGTCCTTTCAAACTCTCCGTGAACGAGCACGTCAAGACCTATATCTTCTTGGACCCTTATCACATGCTCTATCTGCTTTCTTATAAATTCTTTGTATTCTTCCTCTGAGATTTTTCCGGAGGTGTAGGCACTTCTGGTTTTTCTTACCTCCTCCGTCTGTGGGAAAGAGCCTATGGTGGTGGTGGGTAAGGAGGGAAGGTTTAGAACTTCCTGCTGGAGTTTTATTCTCTGCTCGTAGGGCACCTCTCTGCTGAAGTCCGCAGGGGTGAGAGAGGCCACCTTTTTCCTCACCTCCTCTCTCAAGCCAAAGGGCTGAGAGGAGAGGAGTTCAGACTCTTCCACCTCTTTCAGAGCTCCTTGGTCGCCCTCCAGGGCGAGCTTCAGGGTCCTGAGCTCTTGTAGTTTTTCCTTGGCAAAGGAGAGCCTGTCCTTTAGACCTTCTAGCAGTTGGTCTTCTGGCTGTTTGCTCACGGGTAGATGGAAAAGGGGGCAAGAGTTGGTAAGGAAGAGCTCTTTTGCCAGCCTGGAGAGTTCCTCTGCCAACCGGAGTCTCTCCTTGAGGTTTGCCCTCCACACGTTCCTGCCGTTTATGAGGCCTGCCAGCAGGACCTTGTCGGGCGGAAAGCCCTGCTCTCTTATGTTTTTGAGGTTTTCGGCGTTGGAAACCATGTCAAGCCCCAGACCTTTGACCGGGAGCTCTACAAACCTGCGGTAGTCGGACACGCTGTCGTAGTAGGTGAGCACGTACAGGTCTATATGTTTGCCAAGACAGCTGTAGGTTTCCTGCACCAGCTCCCACTCCCACTCCTGAAGTTCTAGGCAGAGTGCAGGGTCTTCCATGAGCACCGCCTTTGCACCGGCCTTCTTCAAGCTTTTCAGGAGTTCTTCATATGTAGGGAAGAGACAGTTCAGGTAATCCTCCGTCTCCTGCTGAGTTTCTATCTTGTGCAGTTCGTAGAGGGGCAGGAGAGAGCTGTGGGACTTTTTCAGCACTTTGGAGAGCTTTACAAAAGTGTAGGGTGCTATGAGCCTGGGCAGAGGGTCGTAGCCCTTCTCTTTGAAGTAGCTATACTCCTCCAAGGGTAAGTTTTTGAGGAGCTTAAAGTCTTTTCTCTCTAGCTCGGGCACCAGATAGTGATAGTTCGTGTTGAAGTACTTGGTCATCTCCAGAGCTTGAGCGCCTCTGGCCATCTGGAAGTAGGTTTTAAGACCTTGGTACTCTCCGAACCTCTCTGGAATTGCACCCAAGGTAAGGGCCATGTCCAACATAAAGTCGTAGTAGGAGAGCTCCCCGGAGGGGAAAAGGTCCACGTGCTCAGCGTAAAGCTGTGCCATCCAGTCCCTCAGGGCATTCATACCCTGTAGAAAGGCCTCTTCCTCTATTTTCCCCTTCCAGAAGTCCTCTAAAAGGAGCTTGAACTCCCTCCTCTCTCCCAGCTTCGGCAAACCGTAGGCGAGGGTCTTCATGGTGCACCTCCAACCTGCACTTTCAATAAATTATACGCCTTCTTCTCTATCTCACTTACGCTGGGGTAAGGGTTGGGCTTTGCGAAGATAAACCCCTGCAGTAGGTCCACTCCCACCTCCAGCAGGAACTCCAGCTCCTCTTTTTTCTCCACGCCCTCCGCCAGCGTTATTATGCCTGAGTCTTTGCAAGCTTCCACCAGCTTCCTGAGTATGTTGGCTTTAAGTGGGTTCCTGTGCACATCCCTGACCAGCTCTATGTCCAGCTTGGCAATGTCAGGGTTTATCTCTATAAGCTGGTAAAGACCGGCGTAGCCCGCCCCCACATCGTCCAGAGCCATTTTTACCCCTGCGTTTTTCAGGAATTCCTTTATCATCTTCATGGCGTTAAGGTCCATGCCCTCGTACTCGTTTATCTCCACCACCACACTCCTTGGGGGCACGCCCTTCAGCTGGAAGCTGGTCTCCAGCTCACCTACGTGCTCCAGCGGGTCCCTGAAGAACTTGGGATGTAAGTTTAAGAACAGGTGGTAAGTCTGGTCAAAGCGCGCCACGTATTCCAACAGGGCCTTTTCCCTGCAGAGGTATTCGGTAATCTTGGCTACGCGGTCGCTAATCTTGAAAAGTTTGTACACCGGCACCTGAGCTCTGCACAGGGCTTCAAAGCCAAAGACTTTACCCGTCTTGGCCTCTACTATGGCGTGGAAGTAGGTTTCTACACCGCCGGTGACTTCCATCAGATGCTCAAACATGCCCTCCTCTACGAACTTCTCTGCCTCCACAGCCCTGAAGCCTATCTCCAAGAGCCTGTAAGGACTCTTGAGGTCCTCCTCGCTGGCTGTGGATATCTTGAGCTTTTTCAGGATTTCTACTGGGACCGTATTGAGGAGCTCTAAGAGTTGGCCCCTACTGCAGTCCAAAGTCAGCAGGCTCCCCAGCATTCTGGGGCACAGACCCGCATCTTTCATCGCTCTGAGCAGAGTTCCTCTGTTACTCTCCACAAATATTATGTACATAACCGGACCAAGGGCACATACATTATACCTACTGCATGGTCAGACAGCACAAACTCTCGTATGTGCTATACTACAACTCATGGACAAAGTCCAGAGAATTATCTCTTCCCTTGAGAAGATGTTTCCCGACCGCATAGAGCTTGAATTCTCCAACCCGCTGGAGCTCCTGGTGGCGGTCATACTCTCCGCCCAGAGCACGGACAAAAAGGTAAACGAGCTTACAAAGACGCTCTTTCAAAAGTACAAGAGTTGTGAGGACTACCTGAAGGTGCCCTTGGAGGAGTTGGAAAAAGACATAAGCTCGGTTAACTACTACAGGAACAAAGCGAAGTTCATAAAGTCCGCCTGTCAGAAGATAGTAGAAGAGTTTGGCGGAGTGGTACCTGACCGCATGGAAGAGCTCACCAGTCTCCCGGGCATAGGCAGGAAAAGCGCCAACCTCATCCTTTACAACGCCTTTGGCAAGCAGGAGGGTATCGCAGTGGACACTCATGTGGCAAGGGTCAGCCAGCGTCTTGGACTTACTCAGGAGACAAAGCCGGAGAAGATAGAGCAGGACCTTATGGAGCAGGTGCCAAAGGAGCTCTGGGGGAAGTTCTCCAACCTTCTCATACTTTTAGGTAGGTACATCTGCACCGCCCAGAAGCCCAAGCACCACCAGTGCCCTCTCTACGAACTCTGCCCCTCTAAGGAGCTATGATTGGGGTGATAGGAGGTAGCGGTCTCTACGGGCTGGAGGGGGTAAAGGTCTTAGAGCGCATAAGGGTAAGAACGCCCTTCGGCGAGCCCTCCTCGGAGATAGTGCTTGCTCAGGTGGAAGGGGGGGAGGTGTTTTTCCTCTCCAGGCACGGGGAGGGGCATGCCTACCCACCTCACCGAGTGCCCTACAAGGCCAACCTGTGGGCCTTCAGAGAGTTGGGAGTAAAGAGGGTGCTCGCCCTCTTTGCGGTTGGTGCGGTCAACAGAAGGTTCAATCCCGGCGACTTCGTGGTGGTGGACGACCTCATAGACTTTACCAAGGGCAGGGAGGATACCTTTTACGAGGGCAGGGCCTCCATACCGCTGGAAGGTCAGGACAAGGTGGCGGAGCTCCTGAAAAGGGGCAAGGTGGTGCACATAGACACGGCTCAACTCTACTGCCCCCAGATGAGGAAGCACTTGGTGCAGGCTCTGGAGGAGCTCGGACTTTCTTACCACCCCTCAGGGGTTTACGCCTGCACGCAGGGACCGAGGTTTGAAACCCCTGCGGAGATAAGGTGGATAGAGAGGGCAGGAGGTGACGTGGTAGGCATGACAGGCTATCCAGAGGTGGTCCTTGCCCGGGAGCTCACCATGTGCTACGCAGGTCTGTGCGTGGTGACAAACCCTGCCGCGGGCATAGCAGGTCGCAGGCTCACCAGCGAAGAGGTGATAAATCTCGTCAAGCAGAAGGAGCGGGACATAGGAGAAGTTCTCCGAAGGTTCGTTGCAAGCCTTCCCCAGGAAAGAACCTGCGGATGCGAGCAAATTCTGGAGGGTGCAGAGGTTTAGAGCTGGCCTTTTAGAGGTTCACCTTCTCTTCCACCACGAAGGGCCTGTCTTCCTTTATTCTGTAGTAAATCCTGACCAAGAGCTCGGCGATGATGCCCGTGGATACGAGCTGTATGCCCGCCAGCGTGAGAAGCACTCCCAGCAGGAGCAGGGGGCGCCCGCCTATGTCCTCTTGGAGGAACAGCTTTATAAAGGCCAAGTAGCCCAAGGTCAAGAGTCCCGCGGTCAGCAGGAAAAAGCCCATAGAGCCGAACACGTACATGGGCTTGTTTATGTACTCGTTGAGGAACTTCACCAAAAAGATGTCCAGTAGGACCCTGATGGTCCTGCCTATGCCGTACTTGGACCTGCCGTAAACTCGTGGATGGTGGCGGACGGGCACCTCTGCCACCCTTGCGCCGAGCCTTTTGGTAAGAGCGGGCAGGAATCGGTGCATGTCGCCGTAGAGCTCTAACCTTTTTACTATGCCAGCCCTGTAGGCCTTCAGGGTGCACCCATAGTCGTGCAGGCTCACGCCAGTGACGTTAGATATGAGCCAGTTGGCAACGAAAGAGGGAAACCTCCGAGACAGGAAGGGGTCTTTTCTGTCCTTTATCCAACCGCTCACTATGTCGTAGACCACCTCCAACTTCTCCAAGAGCAGGGGTATGTCTTGGGGGTCGTTTTGCAGGTCTGCGTCCATGGTTACGATTACCTCACCGCTGGCGTGTTGAAAGCCTGCGTACATGGCCGCAGTCTGACCGTAGTTCCTTCTGAAGCGAATGAGCTTGACCTTCTTGTCCTTGTGAGCTATCTCCTTGAGCCTCTCCCAAGTGCGGTCCACGGACCCGTCGTCCACGAAGAGCACCTCATAATCTTTACCCAAGGCTTCAAGCTCTTTCTTTAGCCGTTCGTAGAGCAGGGGTATGTTCTCCTCTTCGTTGTAGGCAGGGACCACTACCGAAAGGTAAGGCCTCTCAGAGCTCATACCTGCCCTCTGACCTAAACCTTACGAGCGTAACCTTTCCCTCGTGCTCTATCGCTTCTACTCTGTAATCGTAGAAGTTAATGCGTCCGAAGTCTTCGGGCTCTAAGGCCCTCTCCGCTACGTAGCGGAGGGTGTAGGCATAGTGCCTGTAGGGGTTTTTCACCTTCTGGTCTTTCGTGTAGTACTCAAACTTTACTACCCTCTCCGCCCAGGATAAGTCAAAAAGGGACAGGTGCGCCTTGGGCAAGAGGGGCAGGACTACCTTGCCCTGCAAGAGCTCTCTGGAGAAAGGTCTCAAAACCCTCCGCCAGAGGTCAAGGAGTTTGACCTCTCCGTGTTTTTCCTCCCAGCCTACGGGCAGGTAGGGAATGCAGGCGGTGGGCTTTAGAAGTCCGTAGACAGGCGATAGCACGAAAGTCTTCTCTTTTATGTACTCTACCACCCGAGTGGGCAAAGCCCAGAGCTCCAGGCTCTCCCAAAAGGGACCTGCAAACCTCCTGTGCAAGGGCGCAAGAGAGTTAGAGCTTGCCCCTTCCACCCTTCTTGCGAAGGGTTCCAACTCCTTTATCTCAAACCTGCCGTCCGTGCAGTTTTTAAAGCTTATTGAGCGCTGTTTTTTGCTGTAGGGGAGGAGGAAAAGGAGCATGGCTACAATTATAGCATAAGCTGTTCTCTGCTAAAGCGGTAGACCCTTTTACAAAACTTGCAGACCACCTCCGCAGGACCTTCGTTCAGCAGGTCTTCCAGCTCCTCCTGCTCCAAGAGCAGAAGGCTGGAGCGGGCAATTTCCTCACTACAGGGGCAGTAGTACTCTACCTCCTTCAGCCCTATGAGCCTGGGCTCCATACCCTTGAGAAGGCTTACGGCCACTTCCTCCGGTCTTTTGTCCTCTATGGACAAGCCCCTTGCGTTCTCCTCCAGACGCTCCACGCTCTCAGAAGAGACGCCAGACAGCACCTGCACCAAGTAGGCCCCAGCCTCTTTTACCGAGCTCTCTTCACCGAAGGATACGTGCAGTTGCAAGTAACTTCTGGTCTGCTCCGACTGCTCGAAGTAAAACAGGAGCGCCTCCTGGAAGTTCCTGCCTACCACGGGCACGATGCTGGTGTAGGGAGTCCCAAGCCGGAGCTCTTTTACCACGTTTATGGTTCCCTCTTCCCAGCAGTCCTGAGGGCTTCCTTCCACAAAACCCCTTACCCTTCCCTTGCCGTCCGCCTCCGCCGCCACCACCCCGCAGGGGTTCTGCATCTTAAAAAGCACCTTCTGGGAAGTGGCGTGCTTTACCAAGGAGGTCAGAAGCAAGGCGGACATAAGGGCGTAGCCCAGTGCTTGGGCGTCTTTGCCCTTTAGCCCGTGGATTCTTCTGGCGACTTCCACCGTCTTTCTTGCCCTGAGGGCGTAAACTCTTACGAGCTCCGCCTTGGGCACCGCCACCACCATATAGTCCTCTTCTTGGAAGTATTCCCTGAGCTCTCTCTCCGTCTGGCTGTTTAGGTCTCGGTACATTCTTTTAAAAATAGTTCACACGTTGAACCTAAAGTAGACTATGTCGCCGTCCTTTACCTCGTAGTCTTTGCCCTCAAGTCGCACGAGCCCTAACTCCTTAGCCCTAAGGAGAGAGCCCACCCTTACGTAGTCCTCGTAGTTTATAACCTCTGCGGCTATGAAACCCCTTTCAAAGTCCGAGTGTATCTTGCCCGCCGCCTGCGGGGCTTTTGTGCCCCTCTTTACCGTCCAGGCTCTGGTCTCCTTTTCTCCCGCGGTGAAAAAGGTTATAAGCCCTAAAAGCTCGTAGGCCTGTCTGATGAGCCGGTTTAGCCCCGTCTCGCTAAGCCCGTAAGAGTTAAGGACTTCTTCTCTTTCGTGCTCCTCCAAGCCTATGAGCTCTTCCTCCAGCTTGGCGCAGACCAGGACCGCGGGAAAGCCCTCCTCTTGGGCGTAAGAGAAGACCCTCTGGCTCAGTAAGTTGCCCGCAGGCAGGTCCTTTTCCCCTACGTTGGCTACGTAAACCACGGGCTTGAGGGTGAGAAGGAAAAGGTTTTTCCTTGCGTAGTTGACCGCCTCGGCGGGCAGTTTTCCCACATGTTTTCTCAAGGGCTCCATGTTCTCCAAAATGGGCTTAATCAAGCTAAGTGCCTCCAACTCTTCCTTGGCTTTTTTCTCTCCCAACCTTGCCTGCTTTTCTACTTTTCCCACCCTCTTCTCCACCGTTTCCAAGTCTTTGGCTATGAGCTCCAGGTCTATTATCTGGGCGTCCCTTACCGGGTCCACGGAGCCCTCCACATGGACCACCTGAGGGTCTTCAAAGCACCGGAGCACCATGGCAATGGCGTCCACCTCTCTTATATGGGAGAGAAACTGGTTGCCCAGCCCTTCCCCCTTGCTGGCGTTGCGCACCAGCCCGGCTATGTCCACAAACTCTATGAAGGTAGGGACTACTCTGCGGGACCTCTCCAGCTTGGCTATCCGGTGGAGCCTCTGGTCGGGCACCTCCACCGTTCCCACGTTGGGCTCTATGGTGCAGAAGGGGTAGTTGGCGGCGGTGGCCTTGGCAGACTGAAGCAGGGCGTTAAAGAGCGTAGACTTGCCCACGTTGGGCAGTCCCACTATACCCACGCTTAGAGTCATAACTGGGGCTTACTTTATGAGCTCTCCCATCTTGAAGATGGGCATGTAAAGGGCTATGAGTATGGTGCCGACGGCTCCGCCGATAAAGACGATGAGCATGGGCTCTATGAGCTTTATCATACCTTCTACCGCCTTGTCAAACTCGTCCTCGTAAAATCTGGCTATGGTGTCTAGCATGTCGTCAAGCCTACCCGTGTCCTCTCCTACCCTGACCATGGCTATGATGAGCTTGGGGAACATGCCGGTCTTTTCGAGAGCTCTGTGCATGGGCTCGCCCTCTACGACCCCCTTCTTCGCAGAATCTAGCGCCTCCTTTATAACCACATTTCCCGTGACCTGACCGGCTATATCAAAGGACCTCTCTAAGGCAACTCCGCTGGAGAAAAGGGTGGCCATCGTTCTGGCAAACTTGGCCATGGTGCTCTTCATCACTAAGTCTCCCATCTTGGGAGCCTTCAGCATGAAGGCATGCACCGCCTTCCTGAATTGGTAGCTATTTTTCATGAGAAACTTAAAGACCAAGGAAAAACCCACCACGAAGGCAAGAAATGTGGGCAGGCTAGACCTGAGGGCGTTGGAGGCGGCGATAAGCATCTGAGTAGGTGCGGGGAGCTGGCCACCGAAGGAGGCGTATATCTGGGCAAAAGTGGGCACCAAGAAGTAGAGTATGCCTGCGATGATGGCGGTGGCCACTATGAACACGAAGGTGGGATAGAAGGAGGCGCTCTTTATCTTGCTCTTTATCATAGCCATTTTCTCATAGTAGTCTGCTGCTCTCGTGAGGGCTATGTCCAAGTTACCTGTCTCTTCTCCTACCCTTACCAGATTTATCACGAACTCCGGAAAAACGCTCGGAAACTTGGACATGGCCTGGGAAATCGGCATTCCTTCGCTCACCATCTTGGCCACCTTTTTGCTGGCATCCGCAAGCTTCTTGTTGGGTAGCTGGTCTCCGAGAATGTTCAGGCCGTCTATCAGGCTAAGACCTGCGTTAATCATAGTCCCCAACTGCCTGCAGAAGATGGACATGTCCCGGTCGCTTACCTTACCTCCTATTTGGATGGACAGGGAAAAGGGTCTCCTTTCCTCCTTCTGCTCTTCTCCCCTTTCCAGTCTGACCACCTCTATAAGGCTCATACCTTTCTGCTGGAGTTCTGCCACCAAAGTCTCTTCGGTGGGGAAAGTAGCCTCCTGCTCTACGATGGAACCGTTCTCGTCAAGAGCCCTGTACCTGAACCTAGGCATGGTTTACTGCCCTCTTCCTAACATTCTGTCCAGCTCCTTCGTGTCTGGAGAGTACTTGTAGGCATCTTCGATGGATATGAGCCTTGCTCTGTAGAGCCCGAAGAGGGATTGGTTCATGGTTTGCATACCCGTCTGCGCCTGTCCGCTCTGCATGATGGAGTATATCTGCTGGAGCTTGTTCTCCCGGATGAGGTTTCTTATGGCCGTGTTGGGTACCATGAGCTCGTAGGCGAGGGCCTTGCCCCCTCCTATCTTGGGCACCAACCTTTGGGAGATGACGCCCTGCAGCACAAAGGACAGCTGTATCCTTACCTGCTCCTGTTGCTCCGGCGGGAAGACGTCAATAATACGCGTGATGGTGGAGATGGCAGTGTTGGTGTGAAGCGTTCCAAACACCAA
This sequence comes from Aquificaceae bacterium, assembly GCA_025062075.1. GTDB lineage: Bacteria > Aquificota > Aquificia > Aquificales > Aquificaceae > Pampinifervens. Next base: position 20,117 of record JANXBA010000021.1, on the reverse strand, counting down.
GTGACCTGTCTCTGCGGCGCGCAGAGCTATTTCAATAGTTTCCAGGTCCCTCATCTCGCCCACCAGTATCACGTCCGGGTCTTCCCTCAGAGCTGCCTTTAGGGCGTCTGCAAAAGAGTGCACATCCTCGCCGAGCTCCCTCTGGTTTACTATGCTCTTTTTGTGTGGGAAGACATACTCTATGGGGTCTTCCACCGTTATTATGTGGTGGGCGAAGTTTTCGTTAATGTAGTTTATAAGTGCCGCAAGCGTGGTAGTCTTACCCGAGCCGGTGGGGCCGGTGACCAGCACCAGGCCCATACTCTTGTGGCAGAGTTCTAACACTCTCTCCGTCAGACCCAACTCTCTTACGTTCATTATTTTGTTGGGTAGGCGTCGGAAAACCGCCGCGATAGAACCCTTCTGGAAGAAGACGTTAGCCCTGAACCTTCCTATGTCTTTTACTCCAAAGGAAAAGTCCACCTGGTTTCTCTCCTCCAGCACCTTCCTGTGCCTTTCTGACATGACCGAGTAGGCGATCTTCTGGGTCATGTCGGGCGTCAGGACCGGGTATTCTGATAGCTGTACTATCTTACCGTCAACCCGCAGGCACGGCCTTGCCCCCGCGGTGATGTGCACGTCTGAGGCTTTGTATTGCACCGCCTTCTGAATTATGTCCACGAGCCTGACTTCCTGCGCCTGTACAGCAACCTTCTCCGTAGACGTCATTCTACCTCCTCCTAAAGATATAATTATAGCACGGCAGATAGAGTATGCTACCCTTTCTGTGGGTGCTCCTGCTTTTGATAAACTCGCTGTCCTTTGCCTTCTACCACTGCTTTTTTGAAGCGGGTAGACGCTACGGCGTGGACCCCCTTCTCCTCGTGTCTATAGCTAAGGTGGAGAGCAACTTTAACCCAAGGGCGGTAAACGTCAACAGGAACGGAAGCGTAGACTACGGCATCATGCAGATAAACGCCCACTGGGTCAGCAGGTACAAGATTCCCGTGGAATGGCTCTACGAGCCCTGCTACAACATACACTTCGGCGCCATGGTTCTGAAGAAGTGCCTGCACCGCTACAAGTATGTGCATCTTGCGGTGGACTGCTACAACAAGGGAAGCAAGGCAAAGGGCCACGGTGCCTACGTAGAGAAAGTGTTCAGAAACTACAGAAAGTACTACAGTATGCTAAAATAGTCAAAATGAGGAGGAACTTCGTGGACCTCTGGGAGATAAGCCCAGAGGAAGGATGGTCAATACTCCAAGATGCGGTAAACATAAAAAGGGGCTTAGACAGGGAAAAGCACTTAGAAGGTAAAAACGTAGCCCTCTACTTTACAAAACCCTCAACACGCACGAGGGTTTCCTTTGAAGTGGCCATAAACCAGCTGGGTGGCAGGGTCATATTCCTGCAGGAGTCCAACCTTCAGGTGGTAAGGGGAGAAGACCTCAAAGATACCGCACGCACCTTGTCCAGATACTTGGACGGCATCGTACTGAGGACAGACTCTCACAAGAAGTTGGAAGAGTTTGCCCGACACTCAAGCATTCCGGTGATAAACGCCCTTACGGATACGGCACATCCCTGCCAAATCCTCAGCGATGTGTTTACTCTCTACGAGACCTTCGGTGAAGACCTACGGAGCATAAAGATAGCCTACGTGGGTGACGGCAACAACGTGTGCAACACGTGGCTGGTGGGTGCCGCTCTGTTCGGTCTGAAGCTCTTCGTGGCAACCCCTGAAGGGTACGAGCCGAACAGTCTCTACTATCAGGCAGCGGAAGACCTGTGCAAGGTCACCGGCGGAAGCCTTTACCTTACTACAAACCCCGTGGAGGCGGTCAGAGAAGCCCACGTGGTCTATACGGACGTTTGGGTAAGCATGAACCAAGACAGAAGCGAGGAAAAGCTCCAGACGCTCAGACCATATCAGGTAAACGCCCAGCTCCTCTCCCACGCCAGACCGGATGTCAAAGTGATGCACTGCCTGCCAGCCAGAAAGGGTGAGGAGATAGCGGAGGAGGTCTTTGAGGCTCACGCGGACTTCATCTTCACGCAGGCGGAGAACAGGCTCCACGCCCAGAAGGCACTGCTGAAGTTTCTTATGAGCTCGTAATCAGTCTCCTGAGCTGTAGGAGTTTCTGAATGAGCTGTGTAGACAGATTTTTTGCGTGCCGGAGGTCTTCCTCGTAGCCATCGACAGGGTTGCGCGTGTCTATCTTTGAAAGAGTTTGGTGAAAGTCGCAGTGGATTTTTTCTATCTCTTCCAAGGCTTTTCTTACATCGTCCTCAAATTCCTCCATGTGAGGATACACGGTGGAGTAAAACCGCTGGCCAAAGGCACACTCCCTGCACGTCTTGTGCTCGAAGGTTGTTCTGTCCTGTAGAGCTTTTTCAAACTTGGAAATGTATATGCTGTGGGACGATATGTACAGGTTAGTCTCCTTCAAAAGGTCTAGGAGAAGTGCCCGCATGGCTAACCTCCAAACAGGAAGTGATGTTCTAATTTATTCCACAGTAACCGTCTTGGCTAGGTTTCTGGGCTGGTCCACGTCCAGACCTAGGTAGTCCGCTATGTAGTAGGCAAAGAGCTGGAGGGGGACGGTTGTCAAAAAGGGCGTCAGGTCTTCTTCCACGGTGGGCACTTCTATCACCGCATCGCAAAGGCTTTTGAGTCTTTCGTCCTTTTCAAAGCCTACACCTATGACCTTGCCCTTCCTTGCGAGCACCTCCTCTACGTTGGAGAGTATCTTTTCGTATACTCTGTCTGCGGGAGCTATCGCCACTGTGGGCGTCTTTTCGTCTATGAGGGCTATGGGTCCGTGCTTCATCTCCCCTGCGGGATAGCCCTCTGCGTGGATGTAGGAAATCTCCTTCAGCTTGAGGGCCCCCTCGAGGGCTACTGGGTAGCTCAAATATCTTCCTAAGTACAGAAAGTCTTTGCTGTGGGCGTACCTAAGGGCCAAGTTCTTTACGGCCTCAGCCCGAGTGAGCACCTCCTCCACCAGATGAGGCACCTTGAGCAGGTTTTCCACTTCCTTCTGTCTGTCTTGTCTCTGGCTTACCGCCAAGGAGTAGAGCACCGCAAGCTGGGCGGTAAAGGTCTTGGTGGCCGCCACCCCTATCTCCGGGCCTGCGTGGGTGTAGAGGGTGTGGTCGGACTCTCTGTCCAAGGCACTGCCCATCACGTTCACCAAAGACAGCAGAGTGGCTCCCTTTTCTTTTAGAGCCAGGGCGGAGAAGCGTGTGTCCGCAGTCTCACCTGACTGGGATATGGCCAGCACCAAGTCCTGCTCGCCCACGGGCATGTTGGCGTACCTCACCTCCGAGGCGTAGGCCACCTCCACCGGTACGCCTGCGTGCTTCTCTATCCAGTACTTGCCTATCAACCCTGCGTGGTAGGAGGTCCCACAGGCAATTATGAGCACTCTTCTGTAGTCTCTGAGAGAGAAGGGTAAGCTCATGTCCCGGGATATGTATCCCCGGATGGTGTCGCTCAGGGTGCGGGGTTGCTCGAATATCTCCTTGAGCATAAAGTGTTTGAAGCCCCCCTTCTCTGCGGAGATGATGTCCCAGGGCACGTGCATTGCTTCCTTCGTAAGCAGGTTGCCCTCAAAGTCGTAGATGAACACGCCGTCTGGCCTGAGGTCCACCACCTCCCCGTCGTTCAGGGGAATCACCTCTCTGGTGAAGGGCAAAAGAGCTGGTATGTCAGAGGCCACGAAGTTCTCCTCCTTGCCTATGCCTACCACCAAGGGGCTTCCGTACTTTACCGCCACTATCCTGCTTTGCTCTCTCGTGGATATGACCGCAAAGGCGTAAGCCCCTCTGAGCTTTTTAACTACCTTCAAAACTGTCCTGAGAAGGTCTCCCTCGTAGTTCAGGGCTATGAGGTGCACTATGGCCTCCGTGTCCGTCTGGGACACGTAGCTAACTCCTGCGCTCTCTATCTCTTGGCGGAGCTCCCGGTAGTTTTCTACGATGCCGTTGTGGACTACCGCAAACTCCCCCCGGTTGTCCGTGTGAGGGTGGGCGTTCAGCTCGCACACCTCTCCGTGGGTGGCCCAGCGGGTGTGTCCTATGCCTACTACTGCTTTTAGGTTCTTGCCCCAGAGGCTTCTCACCAGCTCTCTTATCTTGCCTACTTTTTTCTCTACATAGAGCTTGCCGTTCTCTAAGAGGGCCACCCCCGCCGAGTCGTAGCCTCTGTACTCAAGCCTTTCAAGGCCTTGGAGCAAGACAAGAAGAGCTGGGCTTGCACCCACATACCCCACTATCCCGCACATGTCTGAAATTATAACTGGAGCTCTGAAACCTTGAAAAGAGAGTAAACCTCCAGACCGTGCTCTTTAAACCTTTCCCTTGCTCCCTCTTCCCTGTCCACCACCGCGTAGACGCAGAGCACCTCGTAGCCTTCTCTCCGACAGGCCTCTACCGCTCTAAGGGCTGAGCTGCCGGTGGTTATCACATCTTCCAACACCACCACCCTGTCCCCCTGCCTTAACAGACCCTCTACCTGCCTACCTGTGCCGTGGGACTTTGGCTCTTTACGCACCACGAAGGGCTTTATGGGGTTGTCCTCCAGAAGGGAGACCAGACTGACGCTGTAGGCGATGGGGTCTGCCCCCAGCGTGAGACCACCTACTCCCTCTGGTTTTAGGTCCTTTATAGAGTGGTAGAGCACCTTGCCTAGCAGGTAAGCACCCTCTGGGTCAAAGCTAACCCGCTTTAGGTCCACGTAGAACCTGCTGAGCTTACCTGAAGAGAGCTTAAAGACGGGCTCCTCCGCCACCTTTAGAGCCCTCCTCTTTATGAGCTGTCTGAGCCTTTCCCTGTCTTCCATAGGCGCTGAGCATTATAGCACGGGCAAGGGGGCACGCCTTTGGGCTTAAAATATTCCACCATGACTCGGGAAAGACTTTTCACGCCGGGACCCGTGGAACTCCCAGAAAAGGTAAGAGAGACCCTGGGAAGACAGATTATACACCACCGCACGGAGGAGTTCAGGAAGGCCTTCCTGGAGCTGAGAGAACTCTTTAAGAAGCTCATAGGAGAACCCTCTGAAAACTTGGTCTTTTTCAGCTCCTCGGGCACTGGAGCCATGGAGTCGGTGGTGCTGAACTTCTTCAGGGAGGGGGAAGAGGTGCTTGTGATAAACGGGGGGAAGTTCGGCGAGAGGTGGCTAAAGCTCGCCCAACACTGGGGGCTAAAGCCGGTAGAGTACAAGGTGGAGTGGGGTCGCTCCGCAGACCCTGAAAGGGTGAGAGAGATACTCAAGGAAAGAGGCTGTAAGGGCGTGCTCTTTCAGATATCGGAGACTTCAACTGGTGCCTACCACCCGACCCCCGAGATAGGGCAGGTGTGCAGGGAGTTTGACGCCCTGTGCGTGGCGGACGCCATAACCGCCTTAGGCGTGTATCACATAAGACCGAGCCTGTGGGGCCTTGACGTGGTGGTGGGTGGCTCTCAGAAAGGCTTTCTCCTCCCCCCAGGTCTTTCCACCTTGTGGTTTTCAGAGAAGGCGGAGAAAAGGCTCTCCGACAGGGCCTTCTACTTCAGCGTAAAGAGGGAGCTCTCCAAGCAGAAGGAGGGGCAGACCGCCTGGACCCCAGCCATTAGCCTACTGCTGGCCCTTCGGGAGTCTCTCCAGAGTCTTCTTGAAGAGGGCATGGACAGGGTAGAAAAAAGACACAGAGCCATTTCAGAGGGCACTCTGAGAGCTCTACAGGTGCTGGGGCTGAAACCTTTTGCCCAGAGGCCCAGCTGGTCCGTCAGTGCGGTGGCCTCGGAGAGGGCGGAGGACATAAGGAGGGAGCTCCTGAAGCTCGGTCTTAGGGTGGCGGGAGGTCAGGAGGAGCTCAAGGGAAAAATCTTCCGCATATCCCACATGGGGGTGGACCCAAAGGACGGTCTCATGCTGGTAGGGATGGTGGAGGTGGCCCTCAAGAGGCTCGGCTTTCAGGTCCAGCTTGGCCAGGGCGTGAAGGCCTACACGGAAAAACTGCTGGAACTGGGCCTATGGTAAAGCTCTACATCGTAAGACACGCGGAGAGCCAGTGGAACCCAGTAGGCAGGTATCAGGGGCTCTTGGACCCCGAGCTCTCACCCCGAGGATTAGAGCAGGCCAAGAAACTGGCAGAACACTTCAAAGAGGTAGAACTGCAGGTGGTCTACTCCTCGCCCCTTAAGAGGACTATGCAAACCGCCCTTGAACTGGCAAGGCCCAGAGGCTTACAAGTGGTGGAAGAGGGCAGGGTGATAGAGATAGACCACGGCCTGTGGTCAGGACTCTTGGTGGAGGAGGTCCAGAGCAGATTTCCAGAGCAGTTCAGACAGTGGATGGAAGAGCCCCACCGGGTGAAGTTTGAGGGCGGTGAGAGTCTGGCCCGGGTCTACGAGAGGGTGGAGGACTTTCTGAGAGAGGTGAAGGAAAAGCACTGGGGACAGACGGTGGCTGTGGTGTCCCACACTGTGCCCATAAGGGCCATGTACTGCGCCCTGCTCAAGGTGGACCTTTCCAAGTTTTGGTCTTTTGGCTGTGATAACGCCAGCTACTCCTTGGTGCACATGGAAAAAGACAGAAATGTTATAATCAGGCTCAACATCACCTCCCATCTGGGGGACTTGTATGTGGAGGCCCATAAAGCTCTTTAGCCTCTTGTTTGTCTTTGCCCTGGCCTTTTCCGCTCAGATAAGCAGGGAGTTTGACGTAAAGGTGGAGCTCACGGGTAGGCTTCAAGAGGAAAAGCCCAAACTCCAACCTCCAAAGAGCCTGTCCCAAGTGCCCGTTAGAGAGCTCAACCTCTCCGCTCAGCTTCTGGAGGCACCCAGAAGCATGGAGTTTGCCCAGGTAAAGGCGGTAGAAAAAGGGGGAGGCGTGAGCTGTGGCGAGCCCAAGGACGCCCTCGCCTACAGGTTAGGGGTGGACTACTACCTGAAGGGACAGTACGGACCTGCCAAGGAGGAGCTGGGTAAAGTAGCTCTCATGCCTAATTCCCCCTTCAAGCCCATGGCGGAGTACGTGCTGGGCATAATCGCCTACTCTACGGGGGAGAAAAACAGAGCACTGGACCTCTTTGGGAGCTCTTGCAAGCTGTCGCACATCTACCAAAAACCTGCCTGCGAGGCCTACTACGCCCTGCACTTTGCCCTGAAAGACTCCCTGCCGGAGAACCAGGACCCTCTGTGGAGGGCGGTCAAGGCCCTCAAGGAGGGCAGAGAAGCAAAGCCCAACTGCGAAGGGGCGGTCTTCTCCCAGTACTGTCAGTATATCTCCCACTTTGCGGAGGGAAGGGAATTTCCCCTTTACAGGGACAGCACCCTTCTCAGGAGCTCCATCTTGCTCTACTTCAGAGGTGACCTGCAGAGGTCCCGGGAGATTTTCCTCTCCTACTCAGGCCCTGGCAGAGCCTACCAAGATGTGGCCCTCTACTACCTGGCCCTCATAGAGTACAGACAGGGAAGACGGGAGCAAGCTCTGAGGCACGCCAGCATCTTAGAGACCCTTAACAGACCTTTAGCTGAGGAGCTCTACAGCCTTCTGTCGGAGACAGACCCCTACCTTTCCCGCCTGCTCTACCGAATGACCAAAGAAACCCGCTTTTTGGAGAGGGCTGGCATCGTTGCCTACAACGGCGGTGACTTTCCTCTGGCACTGCACAGCTTTTTAGAGGCGGGTAATGTGCGCTACGCAGTCTACTCCGCCTTGAGGATGGGAGACTACAGAAGGGTGGTTGAACTCCTGAAGGACAAGAAAGACAAGGACAGAGAGGACTACCTGTGGCTTTTGGAGGCCCTCTACTGGACGGGAGAGGACATGAGCGGCGTCCTTTCAGAGGTGGCCAGGCTCTTTCCCGACCTGCACAAAGAATACACGGGCTGGCAACTCTTCAGAAAGGGGGACTGGACGGGCGTCTTGGGCTTTTTTGACGACCCTTACTACAGGGGCATAGCTCTATACAACCTAAAACGCTACGGAGAGGTCATAAGCCTGCTCCGTGGAAGAACGGACCAGAGGGCGAACCTTCTGAAGGCTCGCTCCGCCCTCATGCTAGGAGATGCAAATCTTGCCAGGAGCTTCCTCTCCCAAAACTCTCCAGAGGAGCTCTACATGCTTGGACTCTCTTACTTCGTGGAGGGTGACTATCCCAGGGCGGTCTCCTTCTTTGAGCGCATTCCCGAGAGCAGTCCTCTGAGAGCAAAGGCCCTTCTCAGGGCAGGAGACAGCTACTACAACTCGGGAAACAGAGCAAAGGCAAAAGAGCTCTACTACCAACTGCTGAGAGGCTTTCCGGAGGCGGAAGAGGCAAAAAGGGCAACTCTTGCCCTGCTGGACTTCGCAGGTAAGGAGCTGAGCGACGAAGAGTTAGAAAAGCTCCTGCAGAGCTACATGGCAAGGGAGCCAAACCCTTCTCCGGAGATAGTCTACCAGCAGGCCAGCCTACAGGCGAAAAAGGGCAGAAAAAAGGAGGCGGAGAGACTGCTCTTGGGCCTCCTGGATACGCCCCTCAGGTTCAAAGCCATACTCAAGCTGGCGGAGTTGGAGGAGGAGACACCCAAAAAGATGGTCTTTCTTTACAAAGTCTACAGGGAAGCGGACCTCCAAGAAGACAGGAAAAAGGCCAGAGAGGAGCTCATCAGAATCTACACCTCGGTAAAAGACACCAAAAGTCTGGCGGACCTTCTAGCGGAGGGAGATGCCCAGGACAAGGTCAGAGCTCTGGGACTTTACATGGGCCTTGGAGATAGGACCTCCGCCTTGGCTCTGTCTAAGGAGCTCGTAAAGTCCGGGCACAGGAGTCCAGAGTTAGAAAGATACCTCTTGGACCTGTACAGACAGACGGGGGAGAGTTCCTTGGCGGAATACCTTCTGAAGAGCCCAGACAAAAGCCTCAGGGGCGAAGCCCTCTATCTACAGGGCATGGACTGGATAAGAAAGGGAGACAAGAAGAGGGCTATAGAGTCTCTGGTGGAGGTCTCTCTATACCACAGAGGAGAGCCCTACTACAACCGAGCGGTCTTAGAAGGTGCTAAAATACTACTGGAGATGGGAGCTCGGAGGGATGCCAGCTGTATGCTGGAGCGCTTTGACCTAAACAGGGCAAGCCAAGAAGAGGTAAACTTACACAGCAGACTCAGACAAGGACTGCCAAGGTGTGAGGTAAAGTAGCATGGAGTTTCTCCTCGAGCTTTTGCAGAAGGGTGGGCTTGCCATGTATCCTCTCCTGTTTCTCTCCGTGCTCTCCTGGGCAGTCATACTGGAGAGGCTGTTTAGCTTGCGCGGGTCTCGCTACGGCCAAGTAAACCTAAAAGAAATCAAACCTCTGCTGGCAGGCAAAGACATAGAGGGGGCTCTGAAACTCCTCTCCGCAGACACCTCCCACATGGCGGTGGTCCTCAGAGAGCTCCTGCAAAGCTACCGAGAAGGAAAAGCTCGAAAGGAAGACATGATAAAAGCCTTAGACCTGGAGCTCTCCCTGCTGGTGCCCAAGCTGGAGAAGAACTTGGCCCTGCTCTCCACGGTGGCCAGCGTGGCACCTCTGATAGGGCTTTTTGGCACGATAACCGGCCTCATAAAGGTCTTCTCCGCCTTTGCGGTGGCAAATCCGGAGCAAGCCATGCTCTTGCTCTCCAAGGGTATAAGCGAGTCTCTGGTGGCAGCCGCCACCGGCCTTGCGGTTGCCATTCCTGCCCTAACTGCCTACTGGATTTTTCGCATATGGAGCAACAGCATACTCAACAGGGTGGAGGAGCAGGTGTTTGAAGTGCTAAAGATGCTCCCATGAGAAGAAGACGTCTGAGCTACGACGAGAGGGCCTACATTGACGTGGTGCCCTTGGTGGATACCTTGTTGGCAGTCTTCCTGTTTCTGGCCCTTCTTGCCTTTCAGTCTCCCATGACTTTCTTGGCGGTGAGGCTTCCCTTTGCGGAGAAGGGCGAAAAGCTCAGCTTAGAAGTGTTCAGAGTGCAGGTGCTCAAGGAGGGCACCTACAGAGCTGAAGGAAGGCCAGTGAGCCTGGAAGAGTTGGAGAAAACTCTCGCAGAGAGAAAGCCTAACGCTCTGGTGGTGGAGGCGGATGAGGAGGTGCCTCACAAGTTTGTGGTGGCGGTGCTTGACCTAAGCAAGAGAGCGGGCGTGGAGAAGGTGCTCATAGGCGTGAGAAACCGGCGATGAGCTTTTCTCTGAAAAAGCTCCTTAGCCTTCTGGTGCTTCCACCTGCCCTTTTTATCGGACTTTTCCTGCTCCTTGCCCTACTCTGCAATAAAAGACATGTGAGCCTTTTGGCCATGACGGGTGCGCTGAGTCTTTACCTGCTCTCGGTAGAGCCTACGAAAGACATGCTTCTGAGGCCCTTAGAAAGGCCCTACCCGGTGCCCACCAGCTTGGAGGTAGATGCGGTGGTGGTGCTGGGTGGAGGCTCTTACAGGACGGGCATTCTGAAAGAAGACTCCATGAAAAGGCTTCTTACGGGTTTTCTGCTCCACAGAAGGCACGGATTGCCCGTGATTCTTTCTGGCGGTTCTCCGCCGGGAAGACTACCCGAGGCGGAGGTGATGAAACAGCTCATGGAAGAGCTGGGCGCAGACAGGGAGAAAATCTTCACGGAGGTCCGCAGCAGGGACACCTACGAAAACGCCCTTTACGTAAAAGAGCTCTGCAAGGAGAGGTCCTTCAAGAGGGTGGCCCTGGTCACCTCCGCCTATCACATGCCCCGTGCGGTAGAGGCCTTTCAAAGGGTGGGTCTGGAAGTGGTACCCTACCCCACAGATTTCAAGCAGGACCGCAAGTACAACTTTTACAGCTTTTTGCCCCGCATGAGCGTCCTGAGCGACAGCTACAAGGCCCTGCGGGAGCACTTAGGAATGCTGGTTTACCGCGCTCTTTATTAGGCCTTCCCTCTGGAGAGCTTCCCTTACAGCACTTAGCAGTATCTCCAAGGCTTGTCCGTGGTCTTTGACCTTTATCTTGCACCCTGAAGCGTACTTGTGCCCGCCACCGCCCAGCGACTCTGCCACCTTTGCCACGTCCACCCTACCCTTGGAACGCAAGGAAACCTTCCACAGGGACTCCTCGGGCTTTTCTATGAGGGCGTAGGCCACCTCCACCCCCTCCAAGGACCTGGGGTAGTTGACCAAACCCTCGCTGTCTGAGTATTCGCATCCCGTCTCTTTGAAAAAGCGGTCAAAGATGGATATGCCTGCCACTAGCCCGTCTTCGTGCAGGCTAAGAGTGTCCAGCACGCGGACGATTAGCCTCATCTTGTTTATCCGCTCTCTCTCCGCAAAGTTGACGAAGGTGTGGTGAGGGTCTGCCCCCAACTCTACCAGCTCCTTGGCGATCTGAAAGGTCTGGGCATCAGTGTTGGAGTATCTGAAAAACCCCGTGTCCGTGGCAAGCCCGGCGTAGAGATTTTGGGCTATCTCACGGTCTATGGCTGACCTGTCCCAAGCACAGAGCAGTCGGTAGACCAGGGCCGTGGTGGAGGGGGCCTCTGGGTCTATGTAGTCGTAGGGCCCGTAGAACTCGCCTCCTATGTGGTGGTCTATGCGGGCCCTTTTGGAGGCCTTTACCTCTGCGTTGACCCTGTAAAAACCGCTGGCATCCACCACTATGGCCAAGCTGAAGACCTCTTTCACGGGAAGCCTGACCACCTCCTGCGAGCCCGGCAGGAAGTCCAAAAAGTGCGGGACCTTGTCCTTGCAACCCACCACCACCTTCTTGCCCTTCTTTCTCAGGAAAAAACCTAAGGCCAAGGCGCTACCCAGCGTGTCCGCATCAGGGCTTTCGTGACTGGCCACCAGTATGGGGCCTTCTTCTTCTTTCAGGAGTTCCAGCAGAGGTATACCCTGCTCTACCATGAGCAAGCCCTCCATAAAGTGTATTCAAACCTAAGCCTCCTGAAGCACACCTGCACACCTCTGACAGAGCTCTCCTTCAAACTCCTCCTCTGGGTAGTAAAGCCAGCATCGCGGGCACTTTTTGCCCTGAGCGGGAGAGACCCCTACGCGCAGCTCTCCCTCCTCCAGCCTGTGCTGACCGCCCTCCTGGAACTCTACCCGGCTTACTGTAAAGAAGTACTTCAGGTAGTCCTTGTAGGCTGAAAGCCTTTCAAGCCCCTCTCCCCACAGGAACACCTGTGCCTCGTAGGGGTGGTTTATGCTCTTTTCCCTTCTGGCCATCTCAAGGGCGCTCATGACCCTCTCTCTCACGCTCAGCAAAAACTCGTAGTCTTTTATGAGAGATTGGTCTACGAGCTCCTGCCTGGGCTCGGGTATGCGGTGCATGAAGACGCTCTCCGGGAGCTCTTGGTTTGACCTGCGCAGGTGCTCCCAGGCCTCCTCCGCAGTAAAGCTCAAGAAGGGTGCCATGCAGGTGATGAGGGACTCCGCAAGGTGGTAGAGCACCGTCTGGGCAGACCTTCTTTCCCAGCTATCAGGTGCGTAAACGTAGAGCCTGTCTTTTAGCACGTCCAGGTAAAGGCTGGAGAGTTCAGAGCAGAAGTTCCTCAGCAGGTGGTAAACCCGGTGAAAGGCGTAGCCATCGTAGTGACGGTGCACCTCCTGGAGGACCTTCTGCAGGTGGGAGAGCATCCAGCGGTCAAAGTGGTGGAGCTCCTCTAAAGGCACAGCCTCTTGCGCTTTAAAGTCGTAGAGGTTGCCCAGCAAAAACCTCACAGTGTTGCGCATCTTCTTGTAGTCCTCAACCAGCTTCTGGATTATGCCCTTGCCCAGGCGGAGGTCCTCTGCGTAGTCTTCAGAAACCACCCAGAGTCTGAGAATGTCCGCCCCGTACTGCCTTATGACCTCTTGGGGTGAGACCACGTTGCCCAGAGACTTGGACATCTTCCTTCCCTGCTCGTCCACGGTAAAGCCGTGGGTAAGCACCGCCCGGTAGGGCGCCTCTCCGTAGCTGGCCACCGACTCAAGAAGGGAAGCTTGAAACCACCCTCTGTGCTGGTCTGAGCCCTCCAAGTACAGGTCCGCCTTGTGTATGCCCCGCCTTCTGAGGGCATAGGCGTGAGAAGAGCCAGAGTCAAACCACACATCCAGAATGTCCTCCTCCTTTACGAACTCCTTCGAACCGCAGACGGGGCACTTAAAGCCGGGGGGCAGGAGCTCTTCCGTGGCTTTTTCAAACCACAGGTCCGCACCTGTAGGGTAGGCCTCTACCAGCTCCGCCACCCTTTCAAAGACCTCTTTTTGTGCTACTGTGTGACCACAGCTCTTGCAGTAGAAGACCGCTATGGGCACGCCCCAGAACCTCTGCCTAGATATGCACCAGTCGGGGCGGTTCTCCACCATGGAGGAGATGCGGTTCTTACCGTAGGGAGGTATCCACTGGACCTTCTCTATCTCCGACAGACTCCTCTCCCGAAGAGTTTCTCCCCCTACCGGTGCGGACATGCTTATAAACCACTGGGGCGTAGCCCTGAAAATGACCGGGTTTTTGCAGCGCCAGCAGTGCGGGTAGGAGTGTTTTATCTTGCCTTCCCACAGGAGAAGCCCGCGAGAGCGCAGGTCTTCCACTATCAGGGGGTTTGCCTCAAAGACCCTCTTTCCCCTTATAAACTCTGGTGCCTCTTCCGTAAACCGACCCTCCTCGTCCACGGGGGCAAAGGGGGGCAGTCCGTATCGCAGACCCACTACGTAGTCTTCTCTGCCGTGCCCCGGTGCCATGTGCACCAAGCCCGTGCCCGCAGAGAGCTCCACGAACTCTGAAGGATAAACTCTGTTAGCCTCCTTGCGGTAGGGGGGTGTGTACTCAAGACCCACCAGCTCCACACCTTTGACCACTTTGAGCACCTCCCCCTGAGGGGGGAGCAGTCCCTTGAGAGACTCTAAGAGCTCCCGTGCCACCACCAAGGTCTCGTTCCCAACCCTGTAAAAGACGTATTCGTACTCCTCGCCCACCATTACCCCAAGGTTGGCAGGCAAGGTCCAAGGAGTGGTGGTCCACACGAGCAGGAAGGTGTCTGGGTGGTCTTTTAGGGGGAACTTCACGTACACGCTGGGGTCTTCCTTTTCGTAGTACTCCACCTCTGCTTCCGCCTCGGCAGTCTTGTCGTGTATGCACCAGTAAACGGGCTTTTGACTTTTTACCACCGCCCGCCTTTCAAAAACCGCACCCAGCTGGCGTATCTCCTCCGCCTGATAGGCAGGGTCCATGGTAATGTAAGGATTCTCCCAGTCCGCCAGCACGCCCAGACGGATGAACTCCTCCTTCTGCACCTGCACGAACCTGCGGGCGTAGTCCCTGCAGAGCTCCCTGAACTTCACCTTACCTACGGCTTCTTTGGAGAGCTTTTTCTCTTTGAGCTCTTTTTCCACCTGCTGTTCTATAGGCAGGCCGTGGCAGTCCCAACCCGGCACGAAGTCCACATCGTAGCCCGTCAGCAGTCTGTACTTTACGATAACGTCCTTAAGAATTTTGTTGAGGGCGTGGCCTATGTGGATATGTCCGTTGGCGTAAGGAGGACCATCGTGGAGGACAAAAAGGGGTTTTCCCCTGTTTTTCTCCTTTAACTTTCCGTAGAGACCTTCCCACTTTTTGAGTATCTGGGGCTCTCTTTCGGAGAGATTTGCCTTCATAGGAAAGTCTGTCTTGGGAAGGTTGAGCGTCTCTGCGTAGTTTCGCATACCACTATTATGGTGCTTGCCAGCCAATCTCAAAGATGACATAAGTCACCCAACCGAGGGACTCCGTGCCTTCGTACTATATTCTATACCGATGGGCGTATTCATAGAAGACCTCCTGCACTTTGGAAACCTGATTGACAAAGAGATACAGATAGAGCTCTCTCCCGCACAGCTGGAGCAGGCCTACAAGGGCTACCGCTTTGAGATAGAGGGGGGCCTACTGAAGATAGCTACGGCCAAAAGGGTGCTCTTCTGGAACAGGCTCTTGGAGGTGAGGCTCTCCGAGGGCGGGGGCGTGAGAAAAGAGCGGGAGACCCTCCGTCAGTGGGTCTTTTTGAAGGTGCTCTCGCGCAGCGGACTGCAGGAGCTCCTCAAGTGCGAAAGCTTTAAGCTGGAAGGGGAGCACCTGGCCATGGAGGTCATGCCTGCGTTGGTTCTGACCGAGACCTACGAGAGGATACCCAAGCAATTCCGCGAGAAACTGCTCATAAGTAGGTACAAGATAGGAAAAGACCGCCTTTCCCTTTTCTTTAAGTTTGAGAAGTAGTGGTATAATTGCCCTTCTGGAGGAAGTAGATGGCAAGAGTCTACTACGACCAAGATGCAACCCTTGAACCCCTTGCAGGAAAGAAAGTAGCCATACTGGGTTACGGCAGTCAGGGACACGCCCACGCCCTCAACCTGAAAGACAGCGGTATAAGCGTGGTCGTAGGTCTTCACGAAGGGAGCAGGTCAAGGGCAAAGGCCCTGGCAGACGGCTTTACTGTGCTGTCTCCGGAGAAAGCGGTCCAGGAGGCGGACCTAATCATGTTCTTGACCCCCGACACGGTCCAACCACAGCTCTACGAGGAGAGCGTAAAGCCCTATTTAGAAAGCTCCAAGACCCTCGCCTTTGCCCATGGCTTTAACATACACTTCGGGCAGATAGTGCCACCCAAAGAGGTGGACGTTTTCATGGTAGCTCCCAAGGGGCCAGGGCACTTGGTGCGTTGGATGTACGAAGAGGGCAAGGGCGTGCCGGCGCTGATGGCAGTCTATCAGGACGCCTCGGGCACCTGCAGAGACAAGGCCCTTGCCTACGCAAAGGCGCTGGGGGCTACCAGAGCGGGAGTGATAGAGACTACCTTCCGAGAGGAGACGGAGACGGACCTCTTCGGGGAGCAGGCGGTCCTCTGCGGCGGCGTAACTGCCCTGATAAAGGCGGGCTTTGAAACGCTGGTGGAGGCCGGCTACCAGCCAGAGGTGGCCTACTTTGAGTGCCTGCACGAGCTTAAGCTCATCGTGGACCTCATATACCAGTACGGCATAGCGGGCATGAGGTACTCTATCTCCGACACCGCCAAGTACGGCGACGTGACCAGAGGCGACAGGATATACCAGACTGTAAAGCCCGTCATGCAAGCTCTGCTGTTGGAAATCCAGAGGGGAGAGTTTGCCCGAGAGTGGATACTTGAGAACAAGGCGGGAAGACCGGTCTTTAACGCACTCTTAGAAAAAGACAGAAGGCACCCCATAGAAGAGGTAGGGGAAAGGCTCAGAAGAATGATGCCCTGGATAACCGGCAAGGAGCTCAAATGAACCTAACAAAGAGGAGAGAAACTCTCAAGAGGGTCTACGCGCCGGTGGGCACTGCCCTCTATCGGCTACACTTTCCGCCCAACTTGGTAACCATGCTGTCCTTCGCCTTCGGCATGGCTTCAGCCTACGCCTTTTACCAGGGCAAGCTTCTGACGGGCGCAACCTTTCTGATTCTGTCCGGACTTTTTGACCTTGCGGACGGCATGGTGGCTAGGCTCTCCGACAGGGCATCCAAGTTCGGGGCGGTCTTTGACTGGCTGACGGACAAGTGGGTGGACGGCTTCGTGCTGGGAGTTGTGGGATACCTCTACGCAGGCCCTCTCACCGCAATAACGGTAGTGACCGCCTCCATGCTCCACTCCTTTATCAAGCCCGTGGCCTATGCGGAGGTAGGATACGAAGGGCGCAGAAAGGGGAAGATACAGGACCCTCTGGAAGGTGTGGGCTTTTTTGGAAGACCTGAGACGCACCTGACGCTCATTCTTTTTACTCTCTTAGAGAGGTTTCACGCACCTTTAGGGCTGGAGTTTGGCATCAAGCTCATAGCGGTGCTCACTCTGGCCTCTCTGTTTTTGAGGATTTTTTACCTCTACAAGCAATACGGAAAAGAGTACGAATGAGACCCTACGTGATAATAGTTTCAGAGGTGAGCGTGGATGGCAAGCTGACCCTTTACAGGGGGGCCTCCAGCAAGGAGCTCATGAGCCTCATGGACCAGGAGGCCTACAGGTACCTGCACGAAATCAGGGCAAAGGTCCAGGGCATCATGGTAGGCTGTGAGACGGTCAGGACCGACAACCCGAGCCTTACGGTAAGGTACGTGGAGGGCAAGAACCCCACCCGCATCATACCCTGCTCCACCGCCAACGTGCCCTTGGATGCCAACATCTTCTCCAAAGAGGCCCCCACCATCATAGTGACCACCAAGAGAGCCCCGCAGGAGCGCATAGAGAAAATCAAGGCACTTGGGGCGGAGGTGCTGGTGGTGGGCGAGGACTTGGTGAACTTTGAAGAGCTCCTACCCCTGCTATACGAGCGCGGTATAAGGAGCCTCATGGTGGAGGGTGGAGCTTCCATAAACTGGGAGTTCGTGAAAAGGGGCTACGTGGACGAGATAAGGCTCATACACATACCTGCGGTGGTGGGAGGTGAGAATGTGCCCACGCTGGTAGGCGGTGAGGGCTTCAAAAGCCTAAAGGGTCTCCTACCTTTGAGACTGAGGGCTCACTTCAAAAGGGGCAACCACCTCATAACCGAGTGGGAGGTGGTCAGGTAACTACTTCTCCTCTATCAGAAGAAGCACTTCAGGAGTTTGAGTGCCGTTTATGAAGAGTCCTTCCCTTACGAGCACCTTCTTCACCACTCCTCTGGTGGGCGACCTTATGGTGCAGTACTCGATGAGCTTTTCTACCCCTTGTAGCTTGGCCTTGAGAGCCTCATGCTGGTGGAGTTCCCGCTCGTACCTGCTCCTCCAATCTTCGTATTCGCTTCTGGACAGAAGCCCGCGGTTGAAGAGCTCTTCGTACCTTTTGAAGTCTCTCTCCACCTTTTCCAAGGTTATCCTCTGGGCTTTGAGCTGGGCCACCAAGTAGTCCCTTTGTGCGGTGTAAAGGCTGGGGTCTATGACTACCAGCAGGTCTCCTGCGTTCACCCTCTGCCCCTCTTTGACCGCAACCCTCTCCACTTTTCCCTGCACGATGGCAGAGACTCTCACCTCCTGAGCCAAAGTAAGAGACAAAAGGATAGACAGCCAAGCAATGGCTCTAACGTACCACCTCATGGAAGAGTCTCTCAAAATGCTCTGGGTTGTTGCAAACTACGAAGAGCTCTTGCACGCTCGTGCCGTTCTTGTAAAGGAGCTTGTAGCCGGTCTTAGTTCTGTACTTGAGAAAAAGGCCCTTTGAGCCTCTCCCGCCGTTCTGCCTTACTATCCTACCCGGTATGATTGCCTCTACCGATTCCATCTTGGACAGGAGCTCCAGATAGACCTCCAACCCCTCCAAAAGGTGGTGCTCCAGCTTGACCTTACCTTTTCTGTACTTTCCCATGACTATATTATCGTGCATAAAGACTTCAGGGCTATATCAAACTACGCCCCAGCTCTATATACTATGAGCATGAGGCTCATTGAAACCGACCTCACCTGCCGGTTAGACGCCATAAAGTGGACTCCCTTTCACACGCGCTTTGTGCTGGCCTTGGGCATCACCTGGGTGCTGGACGCCTTTGAGGTGGTCATCGTCAGCGCAGTGCTAAAGCCCATGGCAAAGAGCTTGAGCTTTACGCCCCAGCAGAGCTCTCTTATGGTAACAGGGTTTCTCCTGGGAGCCATACTGGGCTCTTTGCTCTTTGGATATCTGGCGGACAAGTACGGCAGGAAAAGGCTCTTTCTGCTTACTCTGCTTATCTACTCCGGGGGCACTTTTCTGACGGGGTTTGCCCAGAGCTTTGAAAGTGCGTTTCTCTTCAGAGTTTTGGCGGGAGCCGGGCTGGGTGGTGAGTTTGCGGCCATCCAGTCAGCCATTGACGAGTTTGTCCCTTCTCGGCACAGGGGTAAGGTGGACGGGACCATCACCGCCCTGTGGAACTTGGGCAGTCTCATGGCCTCTCTCAGTGCCATAGCCCTCCTGAAAGCGATGACCGAGGAGACCGCCTGGCGCTTTGCCTACTTCTTGGGAGGTCTTCTGGCACTGCTGGTGGTCTTTGTCAGGCTCTACGTGCCTGAGTCACCTCGCTGGCTTATCTCCAAGGGCAGGCTGGAGGAGGCGGAGAGCATAGTCCAGAGGTTGGAGCTCCAAGCGGGGGGCAGGGGCAGTTACGAGAAGTGCACTATCCCTGTTTTTGAAGGCAACATACTGGACGCCACGGGCGTGATTTTGACGCGCTACCGGTGGCGCTTTCTCTTCAGTGCCTGCATGAGCTTTACCATACTGACCACCTACTACGGCATGATTACCTTGCTACCGCTCATAATCTCCGAGGTCTACTCTCTTTCCACCGCGGAGATACCGCAGGTGCTTACCATAGGCAGTCTGGGAGGGCTCGTAGGCGGTCTGGTGGTGGCCTCACTCGTGGACAAGGTGGGTAGAATACCCCTGGGAATAGCCATCAGCTCCCTGTCCGCCCTCTTGAGCCTTTCCTTCCTGCTTGGCTACGACATTCGAGTTAACTTTTTCCTCTACACGCTCGTAGCCTTTTCCTTTGCCTCGGTGGCCTACGTGATAGCCACGGAGATATACCCCTCCTACATAAGGGCCTACGCCATAGGGCTACTCTCTGTCGTAGGTAGGGTCTCTGGAGCTCTTGCGCCCCTGCTTCTTGTGAGCCTTGCCCAGATAGGCTTTATCTACGCCATGCTGGGTCTTACCCTCTTCTGGCTGGTGGGATTGGTGGCTTTTCTCGTGTGGGCGGTCAAGGGGGTAGAGACCAAAGGTAGAGCCTTAGAAGAGCTGAGCTGAACTTATATTTTATTCCATGTTGGTGGACTCCTTTGATGTGGCGGTCATAGGTGGAGGTCATGCGGGCATAGAGGCCTCTCTTGCCTCCGCCCGTATGGGTGCAAGGACGGTGCTTTTCGTTCTCAATGCGGACAGCATAGGTCAAATGTCCTGCAACCCTGCCATAGGTGGCATAGCAAAAGGTATAGTGGTAAGGGAAATAGACGCTCTTGGTGGTGAAATGGGCAAGGCTATAGACCACACGGGCATACAGTTTAAGATGTTAAACACCCGAAAGGGTAAGGCGGTCTGGTCTCCAAGGGCTCAGGCGGACAAAAAGCTCTACAGAGAATACATGAAAAAGGTATGCGAAAACCAAGAAAACCTCCACATAAAGCAGGACGAGGTGGTGGACATCATAGTAGAAGATGGCAAGGTGGTGGCGGTAAAGACTAAGTTAGGGCTTGAGTACCGCGTAAAGGC
>JANXBA010000053.1 GCA_025062075.1 Aquificaceae bacterium | reverse complement strand
GGAAAAGGTTACAACCTCAGAAAAGCCCCTGCTCACCATAAGGTCTCTGACCCTGTCCTGAAGGGTCTCCACCTCGGAGGGTCTGGCCACCACCTTGAGGGGGGAACTCTTTACCTTCTCGTAGCCCTGCACCCTGAGGAGCTCCTCCACCAAGTCCGCCTCACCCTGCAGGTCAAAACTTCTGTGGGAAGGCACGTAGGCCTCCACCCCTTCCTCCTTCAGCGTGTGGGAAATCTCCAACCTCTGTAAGGTCTCGGAGGCAAAAACCCTGTCCAACTCCTGTCCCGCATACCTTCTGTACTTGTCCGCACTCAGGAAAACCCTTCTGGGCTTGTAGGGCTCTGGGTATACATCCTTTAGGGCGGTGAGCCTGCCACCCGCCAGCTCGAGCAGTAGGCTTATTGCGTAGTCCTGGGCGGTCCTTACTCCCTCTATGTCCACGCTTCTTTCAAACCTGTAGGAGCTCTCCGTCTGCATCCCCACCTCTTTGGCTGACCTTCTTACCCTGTAGGGGTCAAAGTAGGCGGACTCCAGAAGCACGTCGGTGGTCTCCTCTTCCACCGAGCTCTCCAGACCTCCCACTACACCCGCAAGGGCTAAGGGCTTTTCCACATCTGCGATGAGGAGGTTCACGGGTTTTAGAGTCTTCTCCACACCCAGCAGGGTCTTTAGAGTCTCACCCTCTTTGGCGTCCCTAACTATCAAGGGAAGCTTGAGCTTTTTCAGGTCAAAGGCGTGCAGGGGCTGGCCTTCAGAGAGCATCACGTAGTTGGTGATGTCCACCACGTTGTTTATGGTCTTTAGACCGCACTGCCAGAGCCTTCTCCTGAGCCACAAAGGAGAGGGCTTTACCTTTACGCCTTCTACGACGCCAGCCCTGTAGCGCTTGCAGTCGGGGCTTTCCAGTCTCACCTGCAGGTCTCCAAACTCCTCGTAGCGCATGGGCGGACGCTCCCTTTTGGGAACTCCCAAGAGCGCAGATATCTCCCGGGCAAGCCCCTTTACCGAAAGGAGGTCTCCCCTGTTGGGCGTTACCTCCACCTCCAGCAGGTAGTCCCCAGAGCCCAAGAGCTCCTCCGCCGGAGTGCCGGGCTCTACTGGCTCTTCCAAGTAGAACGGTCCAGACTTCTGCTCTTGGAGTCCCAGCTCCTTCGCAGACAGGAACATGCCCTCCGAGAGCACACCATCAAAGTCCAGGGTAGTGATAAGCTGGCTACCTACCTTTGAGCCCGCCGGCGCCACCAGCACCCCTACGCCCTCCTCCAGACCTCCCTCCGAAGAGACCACCTGTAGAAACCTCTCTCCCAAGTGCACCCTGTAGACCCACAGGGGGCGACTGAAGTGGCGCCTTTTTTCCACCACCTTGCCAGAGAGAGCCCCCTCCGCTTGGAGCAACCACCTGCTTACCGAGGTCTCCACGCCCTTGAGGGTGAGCTCTTGGGCTACTCGGTAAGGGTCCAAGTCTTGGAGGTCTATAAACTCAGAAAGCCAGGAGAAGGGAACTTTCATGAAAACATTATAAGTCCCTAAAGGGGGCGGTGGTGAGGTACTTCTCCCCGCCGTCTGGGAAGACCACCACGATGAGACCCTCCTCCAGCTCCTGTGCCAGACTTATGGTGGCCTGTAGGGCCGCACCGCAGGACTGGCCTACCAGTATGCCCTCCTCTTGGACGAGCCGTTTGGTCATCTCGTAGGCGGGCTCCGTCTCCACGAAGATAGTCCTGTCCAAGAAGGTCTCCTCAAAGATGCCGGGCTTTATGGAGCTCTCTATGTGCTTGAGACCCTCTATGCCGTGGAAGGGATAAGCTGGTTGGACGCCTACCACTTGGACCTCAGGGTTGTAAATCTTGAGCCTCCTGCCCGTTCCCATCACCGTCCCACCCGTGCCTATGCCTGCCACTAAGTGGGTTACTCTCCCGCCGGTCTGGTGCCATATCTCTATGCCCGTAGAGTAGAAGTGAGCCTTCCAGTTGGCAGGGTTGTTGTACTGGTCAAGGTAGACGTACTTTTCGGGCTCCTTCTGGACCTTTTCCCTCACAAAAAGGATAGCTCCGTCCGTGCCCTCCATCGGGTCGGTGAGGTAAACCTTGGCACCGTAGGCCTGTATTATTCTCTTTCTCTCTTCGCTCACGTTGGCGGGCATGGCCAGCTCGACGGGCACTCCCAAGCAAGCTCCCACCATGGCAAGGGCTATGCCCGTGTTTCCAGAGGTGGCATCTATGACCACCTTGCCCTCACCAAGAAGCCCCCTCTGCATGGCGTCCAGGAACATGCTCAGGGCTGGCCTGTCTTTTACCGAACCCCCGGGGTTGAACTTTTCCAGCTTGGCGTATATCTCCACCCGCGGGGAGAGGTTTGGAGGTAAGACTTTTCTGAGTTTCACAAGGGGCGTGTTTCCCACCAAGCTAAGGGGCGTGTTTCGGAGTTTTTTGTAGGGCTCGTCGTGCTGACCTAAGACCCACACAGAAAGATTATAAGCTTTAGCGGGCCTACTCGCCCTCCAGCCACTCAAAGGCTCTGACTACGTCCTCCTGGTCTCCTTCCAGGAGAGTTCTCACATCTATGAGAAGAAGGTCTTCCTTGACTCTTGCCACCACGGGAGGCTCCGCCTGCCTGAGCGCCCTCTCTAACTGGCTGGTACTTAACCTCCTGTGCTTTACGCCCACGCAGTAGGTCTCTAAGAGGAGCTCGGGCATGGCACCCCCTCCACAGCGCGAGTATTCTTTGACGAGAAAGAGCTCCAAGCTCGGGACTCTCCTGAGTTTTCTAAGCAGGGACCTTGCTTTGACCTTTAACTCCTCGGGCTTTTGCAGGAGCATGCGGAGGGTAGGTATCTTGTGGTGCTCTCCCCTCAGATACAGACGCAGGGTCATCTCAAGCCCCGCCAGCGTGAGCTTGTCCACCCTCAGGGCTCTGCTCATGGGGTTTTTACGGATTTTCTGCACCAGCTCCGCCTTTCCTGCGATGATGCCCGCCTGAGGACCGCCCAACAGCTTGTCCCCACTTCCTGAGACCAGGCTAACACCCTGACGAAGACAGGCCCCAAAGCTGGGCTCTTGAGACTTAAGACCAAAGCGGGAGAGCTCCAAGAGACTACCGCTACCTACGTCGTAGTAAACGGGCAGGCCAAGACTCAGGAGCTCCCGTGCCTGCACCTCCTCCACGAAACCCTCCATGTAGAAATTGCTCCTGTGGACCTTCATCACGAGGGCGGTCTCTGGACTGAGAGCCTTTTCGTAGTCAGACAGACGGGTTCTGTTGGTGGTGCCCACCTCCACCAGCCTTGCCCCGGAGGCCCTCATAATTTCCGGTATGCGGAAACCGCCCCCTATCTCCACCAGCTCTCCTCTGGAGACTACCACCTCCTTCCCGTAGGCCAAGGTGTTGAGCACCAAGTAAACCGCCCCTGCGTTGTTGTTGACCACGTGCACCCCCTCCGCGCCCGTGAGCTCCGCCAAAAGCCCCTCCACGTGGCTGAGCCTTGAACCTCTGCGCCCTTCCTGCAGGTCGTACTCTAAGTTAGAGTAGCGGGTAGCCACCTCCTTTACGAACTCTCCCACCTCCTGAGCAAGCACCGACCTGCCCAAGTTGGTGTTTACGACCACGCCCGTGGCGTTTATGACCCTTTTTAGACTGGCAGAGCTCAGAGCTCTGACCCTTTCCTCCACCAGCTGACGAAGGTCCTCTAAGGTGTCTCTTTTGCCCTCTTTTATCTCCCGCCTTACCCTGTCTGTTACCTCTCTTGCCGCCCGCTTGACCAGCTCCTCTGGGTACTTGCCCTTGAAGTCCTCCAACCACTTGGACACTTGGGGTATTTGTCTCAGGAGGCTCATCGCAGGAACACCCTTCTGTCCCCTTCCCTACGGGTAAGACCGAGCCTGTCCATGTGCTCTAGCAGCGGAATTAGATACTTCCTGCTCAGCCCAAGTGCCCCCTTTGCCTCCTGCAGGCTAAAGCTGAGACCCAAGGCCTTTAGCCTTCTTACCAGCTCCTCAAAGTAGGACCGCGACACGTAAAGGCGGTCTCCCAAGCTGTAAACCTGACCTTTTCTGAGTGCCATGCGCAGGTACTCACCAAAGGCTTGGAGCTCCTTTCCCTCCTTTATGCCTTCGGAGAGAAAAGACAGGAGCTCTCTGTAGCCCTTGAGCTCCTCCGGCCTTACCCCGCTTGTGTCCATCAGGTAGCCTTCTACTACTTTTACATGTTTGAGCCTCTGCAGGACGAGCTTGAGGAGCTCCTCGGAGGTCCCTAGCCTTGAAGCTACCTCTGAAAGGGGTGCAAGCCCTTCTTTCTGGCTTAGGAGCTCTTGCACCTTGCGGGAGAGCTCTTCCAAAGCTTGAGGGTGGTAAAGCCTGTTGCCCGCGCAAGGAAAGGGCGGAAGGCTCAAGACGGAGCCGAAGAAGGAAAAGAGCTCCTCCGTGCTGAGCCCTCTCAGACCTCTTTCAAGGAGGAGATACTCTACGGGCCTGTCCACCAAAAGGTGCAGGTGGGACTTTATGAACTTCTTGGAGCTCCTGACGGGTATGGGGTGGAGCACCTCGTACTCTCCCACCAGCTCTCCGGAGGAGTTGAGCACCGGACCCTTTTCCCCTCTTGCCGTAGGCACGGGCTCGGAGAGCCTAAGAAGGTAAACCTGCTCCTGTAGGTGTCTGTAGGTAAAAGAGACCTCCCTCATGCCAAAAAAGGCAAAGGCCCTGCCCTTGGGTGCGTAGGAGAGCCTCACTATGAGCCTACGGGAAGCCATTAAGCCCTTTACCAGAAAGTGCCCTCTTTCCACCTTACTTGGCTCTAACTCAGGTATGTTCAGGGCAAGCCTCTCCCCAGCCTTGCCCTCTTTTACGAAGAGGCCGTGGTTTTGCATGCGCCTTACCCTGCAGACGACCCCCAAGGGCTCAAGGGTCAGGGTGTCCCCCTCGGAGAGCTCCCCAGACACGCAACTTCCACGCACCACCGTGCCATAACCCTTCACGCTAAAGGCGGAGTCCACATACATCCTGAAAAGCCCCTTCTCCGTCCTTATGTGCCTTTCCGCGTAAGCTCCGAGACCTTCCCTTAGAGCTCCCAGGCCCTGCCCCGTGAGGGAGGACACCGCGTAGACGCCAAAGGCCTGCATGTCTTCCCTTTTGAGGAGTTCTAAGGCCTCTTCTTGGGCCAGCCTTAAGATTTGCGCGTCAGCTTGGTCGCACTTGG
This sequence comes from Aquificaceae bacterium, assembly GCA_025062075.1. Lineage (GTDB taxonomy): Bacteria > Aquificota > Aquificia > Aquificales > Aquificaceae > Pampinifervens. The sequence goes on along the minus strand of JANXBA010000053.1, from coordinate 13,037 downwards.
TAATCGCCAACAGGAGCTCTTTTATTCCGAAGCTCCTCGCCACACGAAGGTGCTCTACCGTCTGGGGCATGACCCCCTCGCCTGCGTCTACCACCAGCAAAAGCCCCCAGACCGCGGAGAGCCCCGATATGGCGTTCTTTATAAACCTCTCGTGCCCCGGCAGGTCTATGACCTCCACCCGCAGACCTCTCTCGGGAAAGTCCAAAAAGGCAAAGCCCAAGTCTATACTCATACCCCTTCTTTTTTCCTCGGGAAGCCTGTCCGTGTCTATGCTGGTCAGAGCTCTCACCAAGGAGGTTTTGCCGTGGTCCACATGCCCGGCCACGCCCAAGGGGAAGTACTTCATGAGGAAAAGTATAGAGCTCAGCCTTACTCTTCCCCGTAAGCCATGGCGAGCACCTCAAGAGGGTGGTAAACACTTTTGCCCGTCATGAGCTCTATGTGGTTGCTTGAAAGCGGGCAGTCTGACACGAAGAGGTCCGCACCGGAGTTTTTCATCTCCTCAAAGAGCTTGGAGCCCACCTTTAGGGACATGCCAAAGGTCTTTTTGCGCACGCCGAAGGTGCCGTCGTGTCCGGAGCACCTCTCCACGAGCTGGACCTTGGTGTTGGGGATTAGCCTCATAAGTGCCACCGCCCTGTAGCCCACGTTGAGAGACTTCAGGTGGCAGGGTATGTGGTAGGCTACCGTGCCCAAGGAGACTTTAAAGTCTTTGTTAAACCTCTTCTCTTGGTGAAGCCTGAAGAGGTACTCGTGCACGTCATAGACCTTCTCCGAGACCAGCTTGGCGTCCGGGTCCTCCGGCAGGAGAAGGGGATACTCGTACTTTATCTGAAGGGCACAGGTGGGCACGGGCACCACGATGTCGTAGCCCGCCTGCACGTAGGGCTTTAGCCTTTGCAGGTTGTATCTGGCTCGCTCCGTGGCGGAGTCTATGTCCCCTATGTCAAAGAAGGGTATGCCACAGCACTGCTGTTCTGGCAGGTCTACATAAATGTCGTTTTTCTCAAAGACCTTCAGAAGGGCTTTGCCCTTGTCCAAGTAGTTGTAGTTAAGAAGACAGGTGTAGAAGAGGGCCACCTTGCCGTTTTCGCCCTTTACGGGCTTTTTGTTTTTTCTAAACCAGCGGACGAAGGTCTCCGAGTTAAAGGGTGGGAGCTTGGCTCTGCGGTCCACGCCCATGAAGTTTTCCATCAAGACCCTGAAGACCGGCAGGTTGTTCACCCGGTTGACGATGGGCGAGAAGGGCACGGAGAGCTTGCCCACAAGGTCAGTGTTGAGCATGAGCTTGTCTGTGAGCTTTGCCCCCTTGTTTTTGAACTTCCACGCCTTGTATCTGAGGGAGAGGTGAGGGAAGTCTATCCTCCACTCGTGAGGTGGCGTGTAGGGGCACTTAAAGTAGCACTGCTTGCAGTGAAAGCAGAGCTCTAAGGGAAGAGCGAGCTCCTCCTCGGAGAGTTTTTTCAGGTCGTCCTCGTGCCTGTCCACCGCATCAAAGAGAGCGGGAAAGGAGGGGCAGTAGGTGACGCACATCCTACAGTCCTTGCACTTGGAGTAAACTCTGCGGGCCTCTTCCCAGAGGGCTTCCTCGTTGAAAAAGTTTGGGTCCCTGAGGTTAAAGTCAAAGTCCTTTACCCCGCCTATGGACAGCTCAGACATGATTTTTCTCCTTTATGTTAGTGCGGGGGCGAGAGCCCCCACGGAGATTATCCTTTGAGAGACTCGAGAGCCTTCTGGAACCTTCCTGCGTGGGACTTCTCCGCTCTTGCCAAGGTTTCGAACCACTCCGCTATGTCCTCAAAGCCCTCCTCTCTGGCAACCCTGGCAAAGCCCGGGTACATCTCGGTGTACTCGTAGGTCTCGCCCGCTATGGCGGCCTCCAGGTTCTGCTCCATGGTGCCTATGGGCTTTTCGGTAGCGGGGTCGCCTCCGCCGTACTTCTCCAGAAACTCAATGTGTCCGAAGGCGTGGCCGGTCTCACCCTCTGCGGTCTCTCTGAAGACATTAGCCAAGTCTGGGTAGCCCTCAATGTCCGCCTTTCTGGCGAAGTAGAGGTACCTCCTGTTGGCCTGGGACTCCCCAGCAAAGGCGTGCTTGAGGTTCTCCAGCGTCTTGGTGCCTTGCAAGCTCTTGCTCATGTCTACACCTCCTTAAGAGTTTTTAGTTATCTCTATTATATGAAAACTTTTCTCATTTGTCAAGACTTTTTTACAGGTAGTATAATGCCCGGGATGTTTGAAAATCTCCTCTGGCTTGAGGAGGTAAATTCTACGCAGGAAGTGGTAAAGAGCAGAAACCTCCCTGCGTGGACGGTGGTGGTGGCAAACAGACAAAGGCTCGGCAGAGGAAGACTGGGTCGCCCTTGGCATTCTGCGGAAGGGGGCATCTACCTGAGCTTCTCCGTCCCGAGGGGGTTTAGGGACGAGTGCACCCTTCCTCTGGTAGTTGCCTGCGCAGTGGCAGACTACCTTGCAGAGCTCGGCTTTAGACCTGCCCTCAAGTGGGTCAACGACGTGTACATCAAGGGTAGAAAGGTCTGCGGCGTGCTTACAGAAGGGCTAAAAGACAGGTTAATCGTGGGCGTTGGTATAAACCTAAACCAGGAGGCTTTCCCACCAAACCTAGAAGCCATCTCCCTCAAGATGGTCTCTGGTCAAAGCCTCTGTCCTCTAGACTTCTTGGCAGGTCTGCTGGAGCAGATGGAGAAAGGTCTAAAGGAACTCTTCCTCGTGGGCTTTTCCGCCCTTAAGGAAAGGATTGAAGACAGACTACTCTTTAAAGACTCGGAGGTGGTCCTTTACACTCCTGCTCCGGTGGCTGGCCTTCTGCAGGGTATAGGCAAAGACGGCAGTCTGCTCCTACTTACGCAGGAGGGCTTGAGAGCCTTCTCCGTAGGAGAACTTACCCTCAGACCACGCTGACATTGCTGTCCAAAGTCTTGACAGTGTTCTGTTGCGATTTTAGAATATTGCCACACCTCATTAGCTTTGAGTGCTTGAGGTCATGCTGAGAATAGCCCTACCAAAAGGGAGGCTTTTTGAAGACACCGTAGAGCTCTTTTACACGAAGGGCTTGGTGAAGGAAAAGTTCCAAGAGGGTAGGAAGCTCAGCGTAAGGGTGGGAGAGTGCGAGTTTCTTCTGGTCAAGCCCTTTGATGTGCCCGTGTACGTGGAAAACGGCGTGGCAGACCTTGGCGTGATGGGCAGGGACGTACTCTTGGAGAAAAGACCTGACCTGTACGTGCTCTGCGACCTGGGCATTGGCTTCTGCAGGCTGGTGGTGGCGGGCAAGGAGGAAAGCAGGCACATATACCACAAGAGCTCTTACATCAAGGTAGCTACTAAGTATGTGAGAGTTGCTCAAGACTTTTTCTTGGAAAAGGGCATAAAGTGCAAGGTCATATCCCTGAGCGGGTCGGTGGAGCTGGCACCTCTTACCGGCCTTGCGGACTTTATCGTGGACCTGGTGCAGACGGGCAGAACTCTCAAGGAGAACAACCTAGCAGTCATAGAAGAGATAACTCACTCCACCGCCATGCTGGTCTGCAACAGGGCCAGCTACCGCAACCTGCGGGAGGAGATTCTGCGGGTGGTGGAAAGGTTTGTCAGCCCCGTCTATTCTTGAAGAATTCCTTCAGAAGCCTACTTGCCTCCTCCACCTGCACATACTCCCAACCTACCCTGTGATTGAAGTTGGGCTCCTCCAACAGACCATACCTGCTCATCACACCGCCGGACCTCTCGTCGCTAGCAAGGAAGACCAGCCTGCTGACTCTGGTCAGCACCATGGCGTAGGCACACATAGGGCAGGGCTCAAGGCTGACATACACTTCACAACCGTAGAGGTACTTACTCCCAGTGGAGCTAAGTGCTTGTTTGAGAGCCAAGAGCTCTGCGTGAGCAGTCGGGTCCCGGAGCTCCTCCACTCGGTTGTGAGCCTGTGCTACCACTTTCCCCTCCTTTACCACCACACAGCCAACCGGCACTTCACCCTTAAGAAAGGCCCTCCTCGCCTGCTGTAGGCAGAGCTCTATAAATTCCTGCATAGTTACCAATTCTAACCCTCTTGCAAACAGCTAAGCAAAGCCATAAATTTATGACATGCTCCTTGCCACCCTTGCCCTCTGTCAGGTGCTCCTCTTTGAGAGCCCAGGTTGTGCCTCCTGCAAGGCATCAAAGAGAGAGCTCGCCAAATATCCCCATTTGAAGGTGGAAGTGTACGACATAACCCGAAGCAGGGAGTTGGCCAAATCCTACAGCGTATTCGGCGCTCCCACTCTTATCTTCATAAGGAGAGGAGAGGAGATAGGCAGGGTCTACGGATACATGCCTCCTATCATAAAGTCACTGGCAGAGGGCTGTCTCTGAGCACCCTTTGAGTAAAAAACTAGACATTTTTATGTTATCATTGTCCCAATCATGAAAAGAGAAAAAAAGAGGGGAAAGTGGGTAGGTTACGTCATGTCGGTGGTGTGGTTTCTCTCCATGGCGATGGCGGGCTTTTTTACGCCCTACTTCACTGACAACATACCCTTTTTCAAAGTGAAAGCTCTGCATCTTCAAGGATTGGAGACCATACCACCAGAGGTCGTAGCACAGGAGGTGAGTAAGCTGAAGAACAACTGGCTTTTTATAAGCGAGGGTGTTCTGTTGAAGAATCTCAACCAAGCAACGGGCAACGCAGTCAGCAGTTTGGACCTGTCCAGAAGTTTTAGGAAAGGAGGAGTGGAGCTAATAGTCAGCCTTCAGGAACGAAGGCCCTTCTTCTCCTTGGTAAAGGACGGAGAACTCCTGTTCTTTGACGAAAAGGGCGTGCCTTTCTCCTCCCCCTACCTTCAAGCGGTAGAGCCCCTCATATACGCGCACGACATAGAGTTAGTAAAGCAGAACTTTCACAAGATTAAAAGCCTGTTGGACACGATGGGTGGAGAGGTGGAGGAGGTTTACCTTACCGAGATTAGCACAGTGGTCTACACCAAAGACAGGGTAAAGATAGTACTACCGCCTCCCATTTTACTGCAGGAGGAGCTCCTGCGGAAGATTGCAAAACTCCATAAAAATTATAACTTAGTCCTAAATGTGAAAGAGATGGAAGTAAGCACGGAGGGTCTGATTATAGTTAGGCATGGAGAAGCGGAATGAAACTTGTGAGTGCTCTTGATGTAGGCACGAGCAAGGTGGTAGCCCTCGTCGGTGAAGTGGACACCTACGGAGACCTTCACATAATAGGAATGGGTGAAGCACCTGCTCGGGGCATAGACAGAGGCCATGTAACTCGCTTAGACTTGGCAGTTACTTCTGTGCTGAGAGCCGTAAAGGAGGCTCAGGAGATTGCCGGCGTAAAACTTTCCAACCTGGTGCTGGGCATATCAGGGGCCAGCATAAAAAGTCAGAACGAAAGAGATACGATGAGCATATCCTCCCAACCTGTGGAGATAGACTACTCGCACATAGAACGCCTCATCGACAGAGCGGTTATGCGTTCCCGAGAAGAGGGCTACCAAGTTCTCAGCGCCATACCCAGGAAGTTCGTTCTGGACGAGCAGGAGGGCATAATAGACCCGGTCGGACTTCTCGGTTCGAAGATTTCTGCGGAGGTGCACGTGGTAAAGGTGGGGGCAAGCCTTCTAAAAAACGTGGAGAAGATGGTGCTGAACGCAGGCATGGAAATATGGAAAAAATTCTTATCCCCTCTTGCTTCCGCAGAGGCGGTGCTCACGCCCGAAGAGAAGGAGGAAGGTGCCCTGCTCATAGATATGGGGGCAGGACTTACCGCCTTCGTAGTCTTTTCAGAGGGTGCCACGCTGGTGACGGGCTGTGTGCCTATGGGCGGGCTCAACATCACCAAAGACATAGCCCACTTTATGAAGATAAACAGCGAACAGGCGGAGAAGATAAAGGTGGAGAACGGCTACGCTCTGGCGGAGGAAGTCAACGAGTCGGAAAGGATTAAAATAAGGCCAAGAGGAGAGGAGAAGGAAGTAACCGTGAGCAGAAAACAGCTGGCGGAGGTGATACAGATAAGGCTTGAAGAGATTATGGAGAGGCTCACAGGCTTGCTAAACTCCCAAGGAGTTGACTTAAACACCCTACACGCAGGCATAGTTTTGACCGGCGGTTCCGCCAAGCTGGCGGGCATCAAGGACTTTTTGGAGCGATACTTTGACCTGCCCGTGAGGATAGGTTACCCCACCGGCGTGATAGGGCTTAGGGAAAAGGTACAGGACCCTGCCTACGCCACCGCAGTAGGCCTTGTTAGGCTTGCCAGCAAAAGCCTATCTCTTGACAGGAGAAGCCCCAACCTACTACAGGAAAAGAAGGTAGAGAGCTCCGTCAACTTGTCACTGATTCTGTCAAAGCTCAAGTCCTTTCTGAAGGATATAATGTAAGAGGAGGATGATATGGAAAGCACGAACCCTACCAAGATAAAGGTTTTTGGAGTTGGAGGTGGTGGTTCCAATGCGGTAAACAGGATGTATGTTGAAGGCATAGACGGAGTTGACCTCTTTGTTATAAACACAGATGTTCAACACCTTACCTCCCTTGCAGTCCCTAACAAGATACAGATAGGCGAAAAGGTCACAAAGGGACTTGGTGCAGGGGCCAAACCGGAGATAGGTGAACAAGCAGCCTTAGAAGATGCGGACAAGATAAGAGAGATACTCAGAAACACTGACATGCTGTTCTTAGCCTGCGGAATGGGCGGGGGCACAGGGACCGGTGCCGCCCCCGTCATAGCAGAACTTGCCAAGGAAATGGGCATTCTCACCGTGGCGGTCGTCACCAAACCCTTCAACTTTGAAGGCCCAAAAAGAATGCAGGTAGCTCTGGAGGGCCTGGAAAGACTTAAGGACGTGGTAGACACCTACATAGTGGTAAACAACCAAAAGTTGGTGGAGCTGGCGGACAAGAACTTCAGCGTAAAGGACGCCTTTAAGATGGTGGACAGCGTGCTGGCAAAGGCGGTAATGGGCATAACCAGCATAGTGGTCACTCCCGCCTTGATAAACGTAGACTTTGCAGACGTGAAAACCATCATGGAGAAAGGTGGCCTTGCCCTCATAGGTATGGGAGAAGGCAAAGGCGACGGCAGAAGGGACTATGCCATAGAGCAGGCCATAACCAGTCCACTCCTTGAGGGCAACAGCATACAAGGAGCCAGAAGACTACTGGTCACCCTGTGGGTGAGCGAAGATGTGCCCTTCAGAGAGGTGGAAGAGGCCATAGGAAAAATCAGAGAGTCCGCCCACGAAGACGCACTCATCATATTTGGAGCCATGCTGGACAACAGCAAGGAAAACCTTATGAGGGTGGCAGTGGTGGCCACAGACTTTGAAGAGGTTCAGGGGCAAGGTCATCTCAGGATTTACAAGAAACCTGAGCCAAAAGAACCAAGCAAAAAAACTCCATGGGAAACCACCATAGAACCCATCCAGCCGGAGATAGAGGAGATTCCTGCCTACCTCAGAAGAAAGAGAAGAATATAGCATGCGAAGGCTAAGCCTGAAGGGGGACAAAGCTCTCGCCTTCATAGCAGGCCTGCTCTACGGCTACAGAAACGCACCTATGGAGCTCAGAGTGCTCGCCATAGAAGAGTTTTCAGAGGACAGACACGCCAAAGACAGGGTTTACTATCTGGACAGAAGGGAGGGGAAGCTACATGCGAGCTTCAACGACAGGGTAACCCACATATGTGTGGTAAGAGAGGACGGCGAGGAGCGAAAAGTACACCTGTTCATATACAAGAGCCTGGGCGGAGCTAATGCATCTTCGCATAGGGACGCGTAGGAGCAAGTTGGCTCTGTGGCAAGCAAGCCACATAAAGGAAAAGCTTGAGGAAAGAGGACACAGCGTAGAGCTTGTACTGATAACCACCACCGGCGACAAGGTTTTGGACTCACCGCTGTCCAAGATAGGAGGTAAAGGGCTATTCGTAAAGGAGATAGAAGAGGCACTCCTCCGAGGGGAGATAGACCTGGCGGTGCACTCTCTCAAGGACATGCCGATAGACCTGCCAGAAGGTCTGGAGCTGGTCGCTGTAACAGAGCGAGAAGAAGCTTTTGACGTGCTCATATCCGCACAGGGCAAGAGCTTACAAGAGCTCCCAAGAGGGGCTCTGGTGGGCACCTCTTCTCTCAGAAGACAGGTGCAAGTCAAGAGGTTCAGGCCAGACCTCAGGGTGGAGACCCTCAGGGGAAACGTGGACACCCGAATCAGAAAACTCCAGGAGGGGCACTACGATGCCATAATCTTGGCCTACGCCGGCGTGAGGAGGTTAGGTCTTGAGGGCAAGGTCTCTCAGGTGCTAGACTGGTTTATACCAGCGGTGGGTCAGGGCAGTCTCGCCATAGAGATGAGGAAGGGGGACCAGAAGGTGGCCCAGGCGCTGGAGTTTCTCAACCACAGGGAGAGCTCCCTCCGGGCTACTGCGGAGAGAGCTTTCCTTGGCGAGCTGGGCGGTGGCTGTCAGGTGCCAGTGGGAGCCTACGCATGGATTGAATCGGAGAAGCTCAAGCTAAGGGCCTTCATCTCAGACCTAAGAGCAGAGAGGTTTTTAGAAGGCTACATGGAAGGGCCACCTGAGAAGGCTGAGCAGATAGGCAAGGCCCTAGCTCAGAAGCTCCTGACGGAGGGTGGCAGGAGCATCCTGAGGGAGATTTACGGGGAGAGTTGACCTTCCAGCTCTTTCCTGTAGACTTTCCATCTGGGCGGGTTCAAACTCGGAGCACAACCTAAAGAGCTAAGGTCGTAAATCTTGAAGGCCTTGGGTTCTGAGGGCTCGTGCACGAAGAAGAGAGGAGTGCTTGCAGGCAATTGTCTGATTTGGCTTTTCCACTCCCTTACCAGACTCACGAGCTCTTTGAGCTTCTCCTTGACCTCCTCAGAGTTCAGAACCTGCCTTTTTTCTCCCTCTTCGAAGACCCACAGGCCTTCACCTATGTTCTCCAGAATTTCCATAACCCTGTCCTCAGAGGGGATGCCGTAGAACCTCATCCTCTATATTCTACACCGCAAGTCGTGGGTGGATGTAGCATATAATTTACTCTGATGCGGGGGTGTGGCGGAACTGGCAGACGCAGCGGACTTAAAATCCGCAGGCCTTTGGCCGTGAGGGTTCGAGTCCCTCCGCCCCCATTGTAGGCCATGATACTGAGCGACCGCAGCATAAAGGAACTCATTCAGCAGGGAAAACTCAGCATAGAGCCCTACAGGGAGGAAAACCTGCAGGCATCCTCCATAGACCTGACGCTGGGTGCGGAGCTCCTCCTCTACAAAGCGGAGTGCATAGACATAAAAAGCCCGCACCTTCCCGTGGAGAAGGTGCTCATACCCAAAGAGGGTTTCCTTATACCACCCAAGGCCTTCCTACTTGCCACCACGCAGGAGTACATAAAGCTTCCAAAGGACATAACCGCCTTCGTGGAGGGGCGGTCCTCTTTGGGCAGGCTTGGGCTCTTTATAGAAAACGCAGGTTGGGTGGACGCAGGCTTTGAGGGACAGATAACTTTGGAGCTCTACAATGCCAACAGCTGTCCGATAAAGATATACAGGGGAGTTCGCATCTGTCAGATTGTGCTGGCAAGGTTAGACAGGATGGCAGAGAAGCCCTACAGGGGCAAGTATCAGGGTCAGAAAGGAGTGACGCCCTCGCGGGTGTACATGGACTTTTTGTAAAATAACCGCATGCTGACGGTCTTCGTTCTGCTCTACCTACTCGTTACCCTCTTGCTTGGTCTTCTTGCGAGCACTCTCGTGAAAAGCTCAAAGGACTACTTGCTGGCAGGCAGGAGTCTGCCCCTCTACATGGCCACCTTCGTGACCTTTGCCACTTGGTTTGGGTCTGAGACTGTGTTGGGGGCCTCTTCGGTTATGGCACAGGAAGGCCTCTTGGGCGTCATTCAGGACCCCTTTGGAGCCGCTCTGTGTTTGATACTGGTGGGGCTGTTTTTTGCCAAGCCACTCTACAGGATGAACCTGCTTACCATAGGAGACTTCTACAGGGTGGTCTACGGCAGAAGGGTGGAAGTGATAGCCAGTCTTATGATGGTCTTTTCCTACTTTGGTTGGATAGCGGCTCAGATGGTGGCCATAGGCATCATACTGCACCTTCTTCTGGGCGTTCCACAGGTCATAGGCATACTCTTGGGCTTTGGCGTGGTGCTTGCCTACACCTTCCTCGGGGGTATGTGGGCGGTCTCACTGACCGACTTTCTCCAGACGGTGGTCATAGTCGTAGGCTTGGTAGCAGTTCTGTACGAAGTCTCTTCGGGCTTTTCCCAGATTGCTCACGTGATTGCCTCTCAGCCTCCCGACTTCTACCGCTTCCTGCCAGAGCCGACGCTCAAAGACGCCCTCCTGTACGTATCCGCCTGGATTACCATAGGGCTGGGCTCAATTCCCCAGCAGGACGTTTTCCAAAGGGTTATGTCTTCCAAAAGCGAAAGGGTGGCGGTGCTGTCCACCTTGCTGGGAGGAGTTATGTATTTGACCGTGGCCATGGTGCCTCTCCTGCTTGCCCTCTTTGCCCGCAACAAGTATCCAGAGTTCCTGCAGGTGGACCCTCAGCTCATGCTCCCTACCATGATAATGGAGCACGTGAGCCTGCCGGTGAAGGTGCTCTTCTTCGGTGCTTTGCTGTCTGCCATCATGAGCACTGCCAGCTCCGCCGTGCTCGCCCCAGCCTCCGTGCTGAGCGAAAACCTTATAAGACCATACCTAAGAGACCTGTCTGACCGGCAGTTTCTGTGGCTTACCCGATTCTGCGTTCTCGGTGTATCCTCGGTTTCCTTGGTCTTCGCCCTCTCAGGAGAGTCCATCTACCACTTGGTGGGGAGCTCTTCTGCCCTCAGTCTGGTGTCTCTCTTCGTGCCTTTGGTAGCAGGCCTGTACTTTAAAAGCTCGCACTCCACTTCCGCCTTAGTCTCGATGATGTCTGGCTTTTTGAGTTGGACGCTGTTGGAGTACATACTTGAGAGCGAATTTGCCCTGCTGGTAGGACTCACCTTTAGCGCAGTCTCTTACGTAGTCTGTGCCCTCCTGTGGAAAAAGTAGCCCCATACTAGATTTCTCCTATAAAATACTCCTACATGAAGGAGACCACCTACAAAGGCTGTAGAATACCAGAAGACCTCTACTACGACATAGAAAATCAAGTTTGGTACAAAGTGGAGGAAGAGGGCACGGTCAGGGTAGGTGCCACAGATGTGGGACAGACACGCGCAGGAAGGATGGTGAACGTGAGGATAAAGCCACCTGGCAAACACGTGCCCAAGGGAAAGCCCATCGCCAGCCTTGAGAGCGGTAAGTGGACGGGACCAGTCCCTGCAGTGGTGGAAGGAGAAGTGCTGGAAAGAAACGAAGAGCTCTTTGATAAGCCTGACCTGATAAACGATGACCCCTACGGCAGGGGCTGGATAGCCAGAATAAAGCCCTACAACTTAGCGAGAGACCTGAAGGAATTGCTGACTGGACAGGAAGCCCTGAGCAAAATGAAAGAGTACATAGACAGAGAAGGCGTGGAGTGCAAGGGCAGTTAACTTAGCTTGCCCAGGAGGGAGGCCTTCTCATAAGCACCTTCCAGTAGAGAAAAAGATACACCAAGGCAAAGGCTACGGCGCTCACCATCAGATGGGGCGTGCTGTTCCACCAGAGAACGCCAGGCACCACCCCGAGAGAGCAAAGAAGCCAGAGAAAAGGAGAGGTAGATGCATTTCTCCTGAGTTTGCTCGCCTTCACCCCAAGAAGGAGCTTGGTGAGACGCTTGTAGAAGAGCATGTGAAGGTGCAACCCGTCTGGCAGGAAGGGAGACATCTTTCTCAGCACAGCCTTTCTATACATAGAAAACAGCACTTCAAAGATTGGGTAGATGCACACTACCACCGGAAGCCAGGCGGAGACCTCCGGATTTCTTTTGACCAGAAGAATGCCCACCACTCCCAGCAAAAAGCCAGTGAGGTAGGCACCCCCATCCCCCAAAAAGATTAGACCCTTTGGGTAGTTAAGTAGAAAAAAGCCCAAGAGAGCTCCCACCATCACCAGACAGAGCAGGGCAACAAAAGAGTCATCCACCTTGTAGGCTACGTAACCAAATCCCAAGAACATAAGAGCGGAGACCATACTGGCCAGTCCGTTAAAGCCGTCTATTATGTTTATGCTGTTTGTGATGCCAAGGAGAGCAATCGCAGTAAAGACCGCTGAGAAAGGCCACCACTGAAAGAGAGCATCTACGTAGGGCAGGTCCACTCTGACCACTACGATGTCGAGAAGTGTTATGGACAATCCTGCACTGAGGAGCGTCAAGAATGCTCTGAGTTTCCAACCCAAGCTTTTGGTCAAATCTTCCAAGAGCCCCGCAAGAAAGGCAGGCAAAGAGACCAGAAACAGGAGAAAAAGCTCCTCCGCATAAGGCCACTTTATAAGTATGGTTGCAACCAAAACAGAAACAAGCCCCATTACCACACCAACTCCACCAAGTCTGGATGTAGGCCTCTCGTGAAACTTCTGAGGCCCAACCGTAGGCATGTCCTTACCTAGGGATAGAAACCTTTTAGAGAGAAAAACTATCACAAGGCACGCAAACAAAGAGGACGTCAAACTCAGGCCAGCCAGCTTTAACATTGCCCGGTGTCCACGCAGCGTCGCCAAAAACGTTCAGGAAATTATAACGGACCTCAGGATATAAAAACTCGACAAGCACGCAGATACAATATAATATAAAACATGAATGAGGCGGAGACCAGAGCAAGGCTTGTTGAACCCAAGCTAAAGGCTTCTGGGTGGAGAGACACCGAAATCTCAAGGGAGTTCTACTACAGCAGGGACTACACTTACACAGAGGGCAGGATAATACTTTCTGGGTCTGATGTAAAGAGGGGGAGTCGCAAGAGGGTGGATTACCTTCTCAGATACACTGACGGCTTTCCTATTGCGGTGGTGGAGGTAAAGCCTGCCACGGAAGAGCCAGAGGCAGGGCTTGAACAGGCAAAGGAATACGCAAAAGATTTAGGTCTTGCCTTTGCATACTCCACCAACGGACAC
>JANXBA010000009.1 GCA_025062075.1 Aquificaceae bacterium | reverse complement strand
GCAGGCACCGGTGAGCGTGGCCATGTCTATGATGGTAGAAACGCCAAGGTTAGAGGCGTAAGAGAGGGCGTCCGCAAGGGTGACCCTTCCCTCCGCATCCGTGTTGTCTATTTCTATGGTCTTTCCGTTCATCGCCCTTATTATGTCGTCGGGCCTGTAGGCACTTCCGCTGGGCATGTTCTCCGCGGCACCAAAAATGCCGTGCACCTCCACCTGAGGCTTTAGCCGTGCGATGGCCTTCATGATGCCTATAACCGCACAGGCACCGGACTTGTCCATCTTCATACTTCTCATGTAGTCGCCCGTCTTTATGTTGAGACCACCGCTGTCAAAGGTGAGACCCTTGCCCACGATGGCCACCTTTGCCTTCGGCTGTCCCTCAGGTTTGTAAACCATGTGGACGAACCTGGGAGGTGTGGCAGAGCCCTTGCCCACGCTCCAGAGAGCCTGCATGCCCATCTCCTGCAGTTCCTTCTCATCATATACTTTGCAATCTAGCCCGTGCTCTTGGGCTACCTTCTGGGCTACCTCCGCCAAGGTTACTGGGTTTATCACGTTGCCGGGCTCGTTTACCAAGTCTCTTACAAAGTTCTGCGCCTCCGCCAGAAGGCTACCCACTTCTACGCCCTGCGGGTCCGCACCGTAGAGGTAGAGCTCCTCCAGCTCGCTCTTTTCTTCCTTGCTGGTCTTGTACTTGTCAAAGCGGTAGCTCCCGAGGATTGCCCCCTCTGCCACAGCCTTGGAAGTCCTGTAGTCTATCTGTCCTGCGTAAAGGTAGAGCCTCTTCACCTTGTCCTTGAGAGCTCTTTTGCACAGCAGGGCGGTAGCGGTGCGGTAGGTGTCCTCACCTACCTTTTCTTTCTTACCTAAGCCCACCAAGTAGAAGGTCCTTACCTCACCTTCCACGAGCAGGCTGACCTTGGTCAGGGTCTCCTCCCTGCCTTCGAAGTCCTCCGCAGACAGGAGCTTTTCCACCTGCTCTCGGAGCTCTCCGAGAAAGTTTAGGTTCTCCGCATCGTCCTCAAAAAGAAAGATGCCCACCGGGTCCTTTACCTGCTGAGTCCTGAAGTCTAATACTTTTACCTGCATCGCAACCTCCTAATCCTCTTCTTGGGCAGTGCTCTCCCTCTTCATGGCCACCTTGCCGGTCCGGGCCATCTCCTTTATGCCGAAGGGGCGGACCAGCTCCACAAAAGCGTTCACCTTGTCCTCCGCCCCTGTTATCTCCACCGTGTAAGTCTCAGGAGACACATCCACCACCTTTGCCCTGAATATCTCCACCAGTCGAAGCACCTCGTCCCGAGCTCTGGGGGTAGCGGTGTAGACCTTCACCAGGGCCAGCTCTCTCTCCACGTGGGGCACGTCTGTGAGGTCTTTGACCTTCAGGGTGTCTATGAGCTTTCGGAGCTGTTTTACCACCTGGTCTATGACCACGTCGTCGCCGATTACCTCCAGCGTCATGCGGGAGATGCCTTTCTCGTGGGTCTCGCCCACCGAGAGGTCTTCTATGTTGTAGCCCTTGCCCGCTATCAGGGTTGCGATGCGCGCCAGCACGCCCAGCTCGTTGCGCACCGTGAGAGTTATGATGTGCTTGCGCACTTCACCTTTTCTAACCTCCCTGTGAGTAGGTGCTTTGACCGCCCGTAGCTCGGCGCTCCCGGTGATGTCCGTCATCAGACACCTCCTATCCTACCAAGTACATGGTCTCTGCCTCTATGGCCTTTTTGCCGTCTTCCAGTATCATGTCCCTGTAGGACTTGCCTGCGGGCACCATGGGCAGGACGTTTTCCTCTCTGTCCACCACAAAGTCCATGATGACAGGTCTGTCTTGCACCTTGAGTGCTTCCTGTATTATCTCTCTCACCTCTGAGGGCTTCTCTGCCCTGAAGCCCACCGCACCACAGGCCTCCGCCAGCTTCACAAAGTCAGGCTGGACCGAGAGGTCCACCTCTGCGTACCTTTTCTCGTAGAAGAGTTCTTGCCACTGACGGACCATACCGAGATAGCCGTTGTTTATGATAGCTACCTTGACCGGCACCTTGTACTGCACCGCAGTGACCAGCTCCTGCATGGTCATCATGAAAGAGCCGTCCCCATCTATGACGAAGACCTCTTTGTCAGGTCTTCCCAGCTTGGCCCCTATGCCTGCGGGGAAGCCAAAGCCCATGGTGCCAAGACCGCCCGAGTTTATAAACTGCCTTGGGAAAGAGTACTTGTAGAACATGGCGGACCACATCTGGTGCTGACCTACGCCGGTGGCGATAATGGCCTCTCCCTTCGTAGCCTCGTATATCTGCTCTATCACATACTGGGGCTTTATCAGCCTGTCGGAGCTTGAGTAGGTAAGGGGGTGCCTCCTGCGCCAGACCTCTATCTGCTCCAGCCACCTGCGCCTCTCCTCTGGGTAGAGTATCTTCACGCCCTCGCGTCTGAGCTCTTCCAACAGTCTTCGCAGGACTATCTTCACATCACCCACTATGGGCACGTCCACTATGATGTTTTTGGAGATGGAGGCAGGGTCCACGTCTATGTGGATTATCCTTGCCTGCGGTGCAAACTCCTCCACCTTGCCGGTCACCCTGTCGTCAAAGCGTGCACCTACCGCTATGAGAAGGTCGCAGTGGTAGACCGCCATGTTGGCGTAGTAAGTGCCGTGCATACCCAACATGTGCAAGGAAAGAGGATGGAGCTCTGGGAAAGCACCCTTGCCCATGTTGGTGGTGGTCACGGGTATCTGTAAGAGCTCCGCCAGTTCTACCAGCTCTCTCTGGGCTTCTGCCTGCACCGCACCTCCACCTACGTACAGCACAGGCTTTTTAGACTCCAGCATGAGCCTGATGGCACGCTTTATCTGCTGAAGGTTGCCCTCCGTGTGTGGTTTGTAACCCGGCAGTGAGTCTCTTACCTCTTCTGGGGAAGGGATACCTGCAGAGCTCATCTTCTGGGTTATGTCTTTGGGTATGTCTACAAGCACAGGGCCTGGCCTGCCCGTGCGGGCTATGTAGAAGGCCTGACGGAGAACGAGGGGAAGGTCTTCTATTTTCTTTACCAGAAAGCTGTGCTTGGTGATGGGTCTGGTGATGCCCACTATGTCCACTTCTTGAAAGGCGTCGTTGCCAATGAGGTGCGTGGGCACTTGCCCCGTTATGAACACCACCGGGACCGAGTCCATGTAGGCGTCTGCTATGGGAGTTACTAGGTTGGTGGCACCTGGACCGGACGTGGACATGGCGACGCCCACCTTGCCCGTGGCCTTGGCGTAACCTTCAGCCATGTGACCCGCACCCTGCTCGTGTCTTGCCAGGATGTGCTTTATGCTACCGTCTCTATACAGAGCATCGTAGACTTCCATTATGGCACCGCCGGGATGGCCGAAGACGTACTCTACCCCCTCTTCCTTCAGAATTTCTACGACTATATCCGCACCCTTTCTCAGCATCGCGGACCTCCAGAGCAAGTAGTTAAGTTTATAAAATATAGGCACGATCTTAAAATTCAGTTAAATTCCTCCGGAGGGGCTAAACATATTCTTAAATAAGCATTCGTAATGCCTCTAAAATCATTTCTTATTGACTGACCGACTTCTGGAGAAGTATAGTTTTTCTCAGGTTTTTAGAGGAGGTCAAGAGATGGTTACGAGGCGAGAGCTCCTCAAGTCTGCGGGAATAGGGGCAGTAAGTTTAGGCCTTTCTTCTCAGCCGGTTTTTGCCGCCGCAGAGAGAGTGGTCAAGATGGAGGCCTTTATGCCCCCTCCAAGGGGCAACCGCGTAGTGATTTGCGGTGGCGGATGGGCAGGTCTGACAGTGGCCAAGTATCTCAAGCGGGAGAACCCCAACATAGAGGTGGTCCTCATAGAGCAGAGGCCCAACTTTTTCTCCTGTCCCATATCCAACCCATGGCTGGCCAATCTGGTAAGCCTTGACTTCATATCCCACGACTACAACCAGCCTGCAGCCAAGTACGGCTATGTGTTCGTAAACGACAAGGTCATAGGAATAGAAAGGGACAGAAGGAGAGTTTACACTACCAGAGGTTATGTGGAGTACAACTATCTAGTGCTTGCACCTGGCGTAAGGTACAACTACGCGGCCTGGTTTGGAGACAATCGGGAGCTCATAAGGTACACGAAAACAAACTACCCAGCTGCCTTCATACCCGGCTCCGAGCATATAGCACTCAAGAGAAAGATATGGGAATTTGAAGAGGGAGACTTTGTAATAACTGTGCCTCCTGGTCTTTACAGATGTCCACCTGCACCTTACGAGAGAGCCTGCATGATAGCGGAGGTATTTAAGAGGAACAAAGTAAAGGGCAGGGTCATAATACTTGACCCTAAGGACGAAATAGCACCCAAAGGTCCGGGCTTTAGGATGGCCTACGAGCAGGTCTACTTGGGTATAGTGGAGGTAGTGACAAAAGCTTCCATCAGAGAAATAGACCCCATAAAGAAGGTCATAAAGACGACCGCCGGAGAGTTTAAGTTTGCGGACGCCAACATAGTACCCCCTCAGCAGGCAGGGGAGCTGGTCTGGATGGCAGACCTCATAGCAAAGGACAAGGACGGAAAGCCCACCGGCTGGGCAGACCAGGACCCGCTTACCTTCCAAGCCAAGGCAGACCCAAACGTCTTCCTCGTGGGCGACGTCATATCCCCTGCCCTCGGCGTGACCTATCCCAAGAGCGGGCATCAGGCAAACGCTCAGGGCAAGATAGTGGCGAAGTTCATAGCCGCAAGGATAGCGGGCAGAGAGATAAAACCCGGAAGCCTCATGCCGGAGAATGTGTGCTACTCCATGGTAAACGGCTCTCCTCAAGAGGCTATCGTCATAAGCGTCAACTACGAGTACAACGAGAAGGAGAACAAGATAAATCCCAGAGCCAGAACGATTAACGACAGGTCCGAGGCCCTCGCCAAAGCCACATACGAGTGGGCCAGGGCCATGTACAGAGACATGTTCTCATAGAGTTCTTGAAAATAAGCTTTTAGGAGGTCAACTGTATGGACAGAAGGGACTTCATAAAGACCTGTGGCACGGTGGCGGTAGCCTCTGTGCTGGACCCTTCTCTGTTTTCCCAAGTGCTCGCTCAACAGCAGGATGGCATGTTCCAAAGCTACAAAAAGGCCCTCCTGGTAAAGCCAGATGGCAAGCCCATCAAGGAGGAGGACCTCAAGCCTCACGTCAGCTACGTATTCTTCTACCCTTACGCGGCCACGCCCTGCTACCTGCTGAACCTGGGCGAGGCAGTTCCTCCTGCTGAGGTCAAGCTCAAAGACGGCAGGAGCTACAGATGGATGGGTGGTGTAGGCTCCAAGAAGAGTATAGTAGCCTACTCCGCCATATGCTCCCATCAGTGGAGCTATCCTACACCTCAGTACTCTTTCATCAACTACTATCCACCTGACAAACCCTCCGAAACCACGAAAAGGGCCGGCATAATCCAGTGCTGTGCACACCTGGCCCTCTACGACCCGAAGCGGGGGGCGGGCATCGTGGACGGCCCAGCGGAGTTCCCCCTTGCCTCTGTGGTGCTCCAAGAAGAGGGGGGTATGTTCTATGCGGTGGGCATCTTAGGCAAGGACCAGTTCCAGCAGTTTTTTGAAAACTACAGGACAGAGCTAAGACAGCAGTACGGCTCGACCGCAAGGGCCAGAGAGCTGGTAGAAAGGTGCACAGTAACAGAGGTAGAAAAGTACATAAAGGCGGTGGTAAGGTGCTAATCAGGTCTCTTTTAGCATGCCCTTGATTTTGTCCTCCCAAGAGGGATGCACCAGCGTCCCTCTCCTTAGTCTCCTTTTTCTGTCCTTTGCCTTGTGAGTGTTGTAGTGGGCACCTCCTGCCTTCATCCTCTTTATCTTGCCCGTGGCGGTTATCTTGAACCTCTTCTTTGCTGACCTGTTGGTCTTCATCTTCACTTTGGCCATCCTGATACCTCCAACTCAAGATTATACAACATCAGCACCCTAAGAGTTCCCTCAGGTCCTCTCCCAGCTCTCTGTATATGCCCAGCTTCACGCGGTAAACCTTTCCCTCCTTGTCCAGTAGGTATGAGGTGGGGAAGCCCATAAGTTTGAGCTCCTTCTCCGCCCCCTCTGAGGTGCGCACTATTCTAAAGGAGTAGTTATTGTCTTTGAGAAACTTGTCCAAGGCACCTTGCGAGCTGTCCATGTTTACCGCCAACACTTCAAAGCCCTTGTCCTTACACTTTCTGTACTCTTTTTCAAATATGGGCATTTCTTCCCTACAGGGCGGGCACCAGGTCGCCCAGAAGTTAACGAGCACTACCTTACCGCGTAGGTCCGAAAGCCGGAGTTCTTGACCGTCAAGGGTTTGAAAGGTAATGTCGGGGAGCTCCTGCAGGTGAGAGCTCTGGAGGACCTCTTCCTGTTTCTGGCGAAGACCAAACAAGAGCATGGCTGCAAGTAGAACCCCCGCCAGCAGGTAGGGCAAGCGCTTGGCCATGCTATACAATTTAGGGAGGGTGCTGGGCTTTTCAAGTGGTGTACTCGGCGTTTATCTTCACATACTCGTAGGTAAGGTCTGAGGAGTAGTAGGTCCAGCTCTCTCTGCCTTCCATAAGGTCCAGAACTATTTCCACCTCTTGAGCCTCTTGCAGATACTTCCGAGCGTTTTCTACCCCCCGGGGGTGCACCTTTCCGTCGTAAAGAAGGTGAGTTCCGAGGTAGAGCTTTACCTTAAACTGGTCAAAGGGGAAGGTGGTGGACCCTGCAGCTGCCATAATTCTGCCCCAGTTGGGGTCCCTGCCAAATACCGCAGTCTTTACCAAGTTGGAAGTGGCTACCGCTTGGGCTATGGCTCTTGCCTTGACCTGGATGGAGGCGCTCTTTACCGTTACCTTTATGGTGCGCGTGGCACCCTCTCCGTCCTGCACTATCTTCTTAGCCAAGCTGAGGGAGACATTCTCCACGCAGTCGCTTATCTTCCGCAGGTCTTCCTTAATCAGTCCCAAGCTTATAAGGCCAAAACTGTCGTTGGTGCTGGTGCATCCGTCCACGCTTATGGAGTTAAAGGTTCTCTCGTTTACATCTCTGTGAAGCTTCTCCAGTGCGAGGCAGTCCAGCTCTGCGTTGATAAAGACGAAGGCCAGCATGGTGCCCATGTTAGGGTGTATCATGCCTGCCCCTTTGGCAAAGCCGAAAACCTCAAGTTTGTCTCTCTTAAGAAAGTCGTACTTGGGAAAGCTGTCGGTGGTGGAGATTACCTCGCTTGCCCTTTTGAGGTCCAAGGGTTCTAAGAGGCTACAGGCCGAGTCTACAGCGCGCAAGACATTGTCTATGGGCATGGGCCTGCCTATGATGCCCGTGGAGAAGACTAAAACCTCTGACTCCTGGATGTCTAAGTTCTGCGCCACCCGTTTGGCCATCAGCTCGGCGTGCAAAAGGCCCTCCTTCCCCACGCCGCAGTTGGCGTTTCCGCTGTTTATGACCAAGGCTCTCACCTTGCCCTGAAAGACCCGCTGGGAGTAGAGCACGCTTGCGGACTTGAATTGGTTTTTGGTAAAGAGAAAGGAGGCGTTAGAACTCTGGGGCAGAAGGACTACCAACAGGTCTGGCCTTTCACCTGACTTGAGCCCTGCCTTTCCAACTCCCATCACTATGTTCATTCTGTCACAGACCCCCAAGTCTCCTTAACCTCTCCCTTGCGTCTTCTGCCCAAGGAGCTCTGCCCTGGGAGAGCTCTAACGCCAGCCTGTAGTGCTCCACCGCCTTGCCCCTGCTTCCCAAAGCCTGGTAGTTTCTGCCCAAGTAGTAGTGGGTGGAAGCGTGGTCAGGTATGAGACGGTTGGCCTTCTGCATGTACCGCAGGGAGGTTTGATAGTTGGCCTTCTTAAAGTCCACGAAGCCCTGCACGTAGTTGGTAAGGAACACCTCGGGCATGGTTTGAAGGGCTGTGGTGGAATGTCTTTCTGCCTCCTCAAGTCTTCCCTCCTCTGCCAAGAGGAGGGCGGTGTAGGCCCTAGCGGGGTAATTCTCCGGGTAGGTTTCCAACGCCCTGCGGAAGCTCTCTAGAGCCAGCTGGTAGTCTCTCCGTGTGTAAGCCTTTTTCCCCTTGTCAAATTCTTCAAAAGAGGCCTGAGTTCTCGCCAGGTTAGACTTGACCCTGTGAAACTCTTGAGTGTCCTTGAGGAGAGTTCCCGTGAGGTTTAGCTTTTGTATTTCTTGGCGCGCCTGAACTATTCTGTTCTCCGGCAGTGGATGAGTTGAGAGCCACTCAGGAGGTCTTCCACCTCTTTCTAAGCTTTTGAAGAGTTCAAAAACCCTTATCATACCCTCCGGGTCGTAGCCCGACCTGTGTAGATAAGTAAGACCGTAGCGGTCTGCCTCCCTCTCCTGGTCTCTGCTAAACTTCAGGCTCAGAAGGACAGCACCCACCTGTCCAAATTGCACCAGAAGCTGTCCATAAGGCCTGTCCCCCAAGAAGAGAGCTCCGAGGCCAAGCAACAGACTCAGGCCAAACTGTTTTTCTAAAAAACGGGCGTGATGTCGTGCGTTTATGTGTCCCAACTCATGGGCCAACACCGCCGCCAGCTCGCTCTCCGAGCCGAGCTTCATGAGAAGCCCCCGAGTTATCACCACGGGCCCACCCGGTAGCGCAAAGGCGTTCATCACCGAGGAGTTGACCACGTGAAACTCGTAGGGTAGCTTTCTCTCCGTTTGCCGAGCAAGACCCACACCTACTACCCTTACGTACTCCTGCACCTCTCTATCAGGATACAAACCATCAAACTCCTCCACCACATACGGCAGGTAGGCTTTTCCTATTTCTATCTCCTTCTGCTCTGGAAGTAGAGTGAGAAAGTTTCTACCGCTGACGCTGGCGCAGGCAGGGAGCAGAGAGCCCACCAAACATACGCCCGCAGACTTTAGCAGAGTTCTCCTGCTCAGCACAAGGTTATAGTATATTCTCCTATGGACAGAAAGGAAGCGGAAGAGAGACTTAAGTCCATGGGCTACCGCAACCTCTACCTGTGGGAAGACCCGCCAGGCACCTACTACCCCTGGCACACGCACCCGGAGGAAGAGGTGCGCCTCGTTCTTGAGGGGGAAATCACCATAGGGACCGAAGAGGGCATATACCACCTAAGGGCGGGAGACTTGCTCCAGATAAGGGCGGGCGTGCGCCACTGGGCCAGAACAGACAAAGGCGTAAAGTATCTGTGCGGTAGCAAAAGCTAAATTATTAACCATGGACATAAAGCCTGAGGAGCTCTACCAGCTGGAAGACAAGGTGCTTGTTGACATAAGAAGTCCCTCCGAGTATAGGGACTTTCACATCCCCGGAGCTCTGAACGTGCCCCTCTTTGAAGACCAGGAGAAAAGGCTCATAGGGCTCATCTACAGGGGCGAAGGTCTGGAGAAGGCCAAGAGCTTGGGCTACGAGATAGCCTGGGGCAAGTTTCAGAGGCTTTTGCAGACCTTTCAGGAGCTGAAAAGTAGACACAAGCACGTGGTAGTTTACTGCTGGCGCGGTGGTCTAAGAAGTCAGGAGCTCTGCAAGGCTCTTAGCTCGATGGGGGTTGAAGTGTTAAGACTGCAGGGAGGTTACAGAGCTTACAGGGAGTTTATTCTCAAGGACATGGAGAGGGTGCTCCAGCACAAGGAGTTTTTGGTGCTTACAGGAAAGACGGGCGTAGGCAAAACCCGGCTTATAAGGAGGCTAAAAGAGGAGGGCTACCCGGCGGTTGACCTTGAAGGGCTAGCCAAGGACAGGGGCTCCGTCTTTGGAAAAGTAGGCATAGAGGAGAGGGTAAGCCAGAAGCTCTTTGACGCCCTGCTTTACGAAGAGCTAAGAACGGATGCACCCCTTCTTCTTGTGGAGGACGAGAGTAGACTCATAGGTAACCTACACCTGCCCCAGGCCTTCTGGCGGAAAAAAGAGCAGGGCGTATTCGTAGAGGTGCAGGCGAGCCTGCAGAGCAGGCTGAAAAACCTCGTAGAGGACTACACCGCCTACCCTAACTGGCAGGAGCAGGTCAGAAGGTCCATACACAAAATTAGAAAGTATCTGGGAGACCAGAAGTGCGAAGTAGCCCTGAACATGCTCTCCGCAGGAAAGGTGGAAGAGCTGGCCCTGTTTTTGATGAAAGAATACTACGACAGGACTTATCGCTCCCACAAGGAGCCTCTGTTCCGCATAGACTGCACCGATTTTGAAAGGTGCCTGCGGAAGCTGAAAGAAACATACGAAAGCCTTCTCAGGGAAAGGCAAACCCAAGAGCTGGGATTAAAATCTTAGCCTGTGCTCGGCTACTACATTCTGGTAAACTACGCAAAGACCTTCTTCCTCCTGTTTTTCGTAATTGTGGGACTGCTCTATGTCTACCTGCTGGGAGAGCTCCTTCTGCTCTACAAGCGGAAAAGTGCCGAGGTTTTTCTCTCCTACGCCCTTAACTTTCTGCCAGTGGCTTTTTTCTACGGCGGTGCCTTCGTGGCAGGGCTTGCCCTCGTGGCTCTCCTTCGGTCTCTCACCCAGAGAAAAATAGACCTTCTGGCTCAGAGCTTTGGCATATCTCCCCTGAAGCTGTCCTCGTACTTTTTGCTCTTTTCCCTTCTACTGTCTTTGGTGAACCTCTACGGTAGCTACCGGCTCTACGGAGAAAGCCAGAAGAGACTCCACAAGATAGAGAGAGAACACAAAAAGGTGAAGACGGATAGCGGACTGGTAAAAAACCTTTGGCTAAAGCAACAGCTGGGAAGTCAGACGCTTTTTTACAACTTTGAGCTGGTGGAGATGTCCACCGGTAGGATACACGGCTTTTTTCTCCTGCGGGTGGAGGGTGGCTCTATCGGTGAGCTGATAACCGCAAGAGAGGGCCTCTGGCAGGACAGACTTATCAGGCTCAAAGGGGCAACCCTTCAGGACCTTACCTCAGGAGAGGAGCGAACTCAAGACCTCACCTTGGAATACCTAAGTCTGGAGCGGATAGAACCTCTGGCGGAGAAGCCAGAGCACCTGTCCTTGAAGGAGGCCTTTACACTGAGCCTGTTAGGAGAAAGATTTGGCGTAAAGCACCGCCACTACGCTTATGAAATCTTCAAAAGAGCAACCACCTCCGTACTGCCAGCCCTTCTTACCCTCGTGTTGAGCTGGACCTACCTGCGGTGGAGGCGTGCCAACGTAGCACTGCTCATGCTGGTTTCCCTTTTCTCCCTGCACTGGTTTTTGCTTAACTTGGTAAGGTCCTTTGTAGAAGACACGGACATGCCCCTGTGGCTTGCCTTCCTTTTTTACCTTCCTCTACCTGCGGTGTCCTCAGTAGGACTTTACGATTTGGCTAAAGGTTTCAGGATTTAGGCTGGCACCACCAACCAGAAGTCCCTCCACGTTTTCCATGTGCAAGAAGTCCCCTGCGTTGGTAGGGTTGACGCTACCTCCGTAGAGCACCCTACTCTCTCCCCTGTGCTTTGCGTTTATGTCCCTGAGTAGGTCCTTTATGTAGGCGTGGACCAGCTGGACGTCCTCCGGCGTAGCAGGGTTGCCACTGCCTATGGCCCACACGGGCTCGTAGGCAATGTCCAAGCTGTCCGTGTACTCCTCAAGGCAGGAGAGAGCCAGTCTAATCTGCGTCTCCACCACCTTGAGGGTGAGGCCTGCCTCCCTCTCCTCAAGCCGTTCACCCACACACAGGATAGGTCTCATGCCCGCCTTCAGGCATGCGGTAAGCTTTTTGTTGATCAGCTCGTCAGACTCCCCAAAGAGCCACCTTCTCTCCGAGTGCCCCACTATCACATAGGAGACGCCAAGCTCCTTGAGCATGTCTATGGAAACCTCGCCCGTGAAGGCACCCTTGGGCTCGTGATAGCAGTTCTGAGCTCCAAGCTTTACGGAGCTCCCCCTCAGAAGCTCCTGCGCCACGCACAAGGAGGTAAAAGGAGGACACAAAAGGACTTCTCTGTCCTGCACCATCTCCACCAGCGGTAGAAACTTTTCAACGTATTCCCTGGTCTGGGAGGGCGTCATGTTCATCTTCCAGTTGGCGGCAATGAGTTTCATCTTCTAGTATTATAATTCAGATAAAGGAGGTAAAGAATGGACTTTCTCGGCAAAGAAGCATCGCCCCTCAGCCTTGAGGAGTGGCAACAGTTAGAAGAGAGCATTTTACAGGTGGCAAGAAAGACCCTAGTCTGCAGGAGGTTCATGCACATAGTGGGTCCCATAGGAGTAGGACACCAGCTGGTCTTCTACGACATGTACTTAGGAGTGGAACCGGGAGTCTGCGAGGTAGGGCCAGGCGAGGAGAGCGAAACCTGCGAGCCCATAAGGACGGGCAAGAGAAAGCACATACCCCTTCCCACCATATACAAGCCCTTTTCTTTGAGCTGGAGGGACTTAGAGTACTACCGTCAGTTCAACCTGCCCATAGATACCTCACATGCGAGCGCTGCCTCCTTTGCCACTGCGGTGGCAGAGGACACGCTCATCATCCACGGAAACCCAAAGCTGGGCATAGAGGGTTTTCTGACCGTAGAAGGTAGGCAGACCATCTCTATGAGCGACTGGGACGCCATGGGCAACGCCTTCAACGACGTGTTGTTGGCAATGGCCAAGCTCTCAGAGAAGGGCTTCTACGGACCTTACTACTTACTTCTAAACCCAAAGGAGTACTTCAAGCTCAACCGAGTCTACCACAACACGGGGCTTTTGGAGATAGAGCAGATAAAGAAGCTGGTTGAGGATGTATACCACACGCCGGTGGTGCCTGAGAGAAGGGCAGTTCTTCTGTCCGCAGGACCGCAGAACATGGACTTGGTGATTGGTCTTGACTTCAGCCTTGCCTATGTGGAATCTACCAACATGGTCCACCACTTCAGAGTAATGGAAATAGTAGCACCCCGCATAAAAAGGCCCGGCGCTATCGTGGTGATAGGAGAAAAGTGAAAGAAAAGTGGAAAGTCATAGAGAGGCTACTCTCTGAAGAGTACCAGATAGAGGTGCAGGGTAGCTACGAGGGCTGGGGGGCTGGCTACGACCCGAAGTTTCTCCCCCTCACGGAGATGTGGGTCAGGGGGGAACTGGAAGAGGTGCCAGAACCGGCTAAAAGACCTGTGGGCGTGGTTTTTCACCTGCAGGAGCTCTCCAAAAAGTCCGAGGAGGAGACCATAAACGCCATCAGGCATCAGATAGAGTATCTCTTCTCCACAGACCTCTTTCTGTGGAAGTTAGGACAGCGGGAGTTTTACAAGTTTGGGTATGCGCCCACCTCCTTTTTGGTGCTCTATGCACTGCTGGAGTCCGTAAAAGTGGACTACAAGCTTGCACAGAAGTACCCCCACAGCCAGCCATACCTGCGAAGGAGCTCCGAGGAGCTCCTTTCTAAGATAAACACCTACTACCCCCACCACCTTTTTGCCCTCTCTTTTCTGAAGAGCTGGCTAGGCAAAGAGACAATAGACAGGGAAACAGAGAGGCTCTTTTATGAGTACTTAGGTGCGAAAAACCGGGACGCCTACGACATTCTCATGGAAGACCTGCTGGGGAAATACATGGCTTATGTAGAAAAGGCCCAGGAGATAAACTACGTGGACCTCCTGCTGGAAGAGGCGCGGGGAAAAGTCAGAAAGGACTCTCACAAGGGCAGAATTATGACAGACCTTCTAAAAAGGCTCCCCCCGCACCTTCAGGAGCTCCTGCTCCAGCACAAAGAAAAAACCGCAGTAGACATACACGAGGCGGACAGAAGGGAGATACTCAGAAGTCTCAAAAGCGTGCCAGACTGGATGAAGGACTACCTCAAGCAGATGTCCTACATAAACATGGTAGAAAGGGACGTGGAGTTCCTCGTCCATTTTCTCCCGAAAACCTTAGAGGCGGACATAGAACACAGGGGTTTTCTAACCTTCCTCGTAAAGGGGTGGGAGGAGCAGTCTGGCTCATCTGGCAGGACTGGTAGGAGCTCTGCGGAGACCTCTCAAGAGGACAGACTCTACCAGAAGGCCTACGGCCTTAGTAAGGAGGAGTTCAAGACTTATCACAGACACCTTGCCAACGTGTTGCCCTACGTGGCAGTCCTGCAGAGAAAACTCAGAAGGCTCATGCCAGAGGAGGAAGAGGGCTGGTCAGGTGGTCACCTTCGGGGCAAAAAGATAGAGAGCAAGAGCCTTGCGGTGGAGGTAGCCATAGGCAGAGGTAAGCTCTACATGCGCAGAGAAGAGAGCGTGAGGAAAGAGCTCGCCTTCAAACTTCTCATAGATGTGTCTACTTCCATGAAAAGAGAGGACAAAATAAAGAAGGCCTTAGAAGCCCTAATACTCTTCTCAGAGGTGATAGAGAACCTGCGTATGCCCTTCTCCATAGACGTTTTCAGCGACAGGGTCTTCAGGCTAAAGGAGTTCTCCGAAGACTACGGAGCGGTAAGAGGTAAGATAGTGTCCCTGTATGACCTGCTGGGAGGTGGCACGAACTTGGAAAAGGGTCTTCTGTACGCCTTTGAGGACCTGCAGACCTTTTGTTTGAAAAATCGCATGAAGGGTTGTATGGTGGTCTTCTCCGACGGAGAGCCCACCCGCGGTCTAAGGGGACAAGAACTCAAAAACCTTATCCAGCGAATAAAACTCCTCTTTCCTACCGTAGGTATAGGCGTAGGCGTAGAGAGGAACTATGCGGACTACTACTTTGAAACTACGGGCGTAAAGATAAAGGACGTGTCAGAACTTGCGGGAGCTCTGGCTAAGATAGTAGAAAATCAGGCAAAGCGTCTTCTGGCTTTTCAATAAAAAGGCGAAGGCCTTCCTCCGGTTTTTCCACTGCAAAGAGGTAGCAGGTAATCTTAGGATGATGCAAAGCCTCCTGTAGAAAATCCTTACCCTGGTGTTCTTGGCCCAAGGCTAAGTTGAGAAGACCAAGAAGTAGGTACTTTTCCATGCAATCTTGAGCTAACATAAGCCACTTGGTAGCCTCTAGATACTTGAACTCCAACACGTACCTCACGGCCGTGTAAAGTGCAGTAGAAGAGCTTTTTAGGTCTTCCTTGCCTAACCTCTTGCCTTTCTGGTCGTACACGGCCACCCTGAACTTGACCCTCATCCAAAGCATGTTTTAATATACTCCAGGAGGTTTTCATGGACAGGGTAGAGTCTTTTCTATTTGAAACTGCCCACAAGGCTATGGCTTACCAACCAATAGACAGAGAAAGCGCCCTCCAGCTCCTCCAGACACCAGACAGATACATAGCCCTTCTCGTCTACCTCGCCCAGAAGGTGAAAGAGCGCTTCCATCCGCCGGACAAGATAGAGTTCTGCTCCATAATAAACGCCAAAAGCGGAGCCTGCTCTGAGGATTGCAAGTTCTGCGCCCAGTCCAAGTTCTACAAAACCCCCATAAACATCTACAACTTAGTCCCAAAAGAGGAGATTTTAGAAGGAGCTTACAGGGGCGTGGAGTTTGGAGCTAATCGCTACTGCGTGGTGCTGAGCGGTAAGTCCGCCACTCCGCAAGAGGTGGAAAGAATATGCGATGGTGTGCAGGAGATAAGGCAAGAAGGCCTACCCATAAACGTGTGCGTCTCCGCTGGGACGCTGGACGAGACCTCCCTTCTCAAGCTAAAGGAGGCAGGCGTCAAGAGGATAAACCACAACTTGGAGACCTCAGAGAGCTTCTTTCCTCAGATAGTTAGCACGCATACCTGGCGGGAGCGCTACGAGACCATAAAGAGAATAAAAGCGGTGGGTCTCTCCACCTGCTGTGGTGGAATCTTTGGAATGGGTGAAAGCGACGAAGACAGGGTAGATTTGGCTCTAACCTACCGAGAGCTGGAGGTGGACTCCATACCTCTTAACTTTCTCATGCCCATCGAAGGCACGCCCCTACAGGGAGCTGCGGGAGTTAGCCCCTTGGAGGCTCTCAAGATAATAGCCATGTTTAGGTTTACCAATCCCAAGGCGGAGCTCAGGCTCTGCGGAGGCAGGGAGCAAAACCTCAGAGACTTTCACGGCATGGCAGTGCTTATGACAAACGCCATGATGGTGGGCGGCTACCTCACGAGGGCGGGAAGGGACATAAAAAAGGACTACCAGCTCCTCAAAGACCTGAAGGCGGAGAGGCTCATTAGCACCGAGCTGTAAAAAACTCTTGGGGGCTGTGAAATTCTGCCTACCTATTATCTTCTCTTTCTATTCTTATTATACTACTTTATTACTTATACTAGAGAGATACAAATAATAATAATAGGCCCCCGCGAATTTCACACCCCCTTCCGCTAATCCTTGAAAGACAAGGCTTTGCCACTTTTGAATTTCACACCCCCATCTTAAGTACCCTATTTTCCGTGATTTTTCATGAGCCTGAAACTCTTGTCTGATAAGGCTTTCAGAAGAACTTCACAATTTCACAGGTCCACATCCTAAGTTCGCTTTTTACCGTATTTTTTCAGCAGCAGATTTGTCACGAAAAACTCCGCACTTACGAAAGGGGGTGTGAAATTCCGCCCCGGGGTGTGAAATTCTGCCTAAGGGTGTGAGATTCCCTGTGAAATTCTTCGCTTTAAAAGTTTGGACTTCCGCATACTTAGAAACAGGGTGTGAAATTCTTTTATGACATAAATCACAATGTAGGTGCCTTCTCCTTTATCCTCAGCTGAATGGCCTCCGCCATGTGGTGGCTGGCTATTTTTTCCTCACCCTCTAAGTCCGCCACGGTTCTGGCTACTTTTAGCACCTTCATGTAGCCCCTGGCCGTGAGGTCTAGCTTCTCCACCGCACTCCTTAGCAGGTTATGGGCCTCCTGCGTCATGACGCAGTACCTTTTTACCTCTTCGTTGCTCATGCGCGAGTTGAACTTGGTGGAGCTCCCTTTGAACCTCTCCCTCTGTATTTCTACTGCCCTGAGGACTCTTTTGCGGACGCTCTCGGAGGTCTCTCCCGAGTTCATGCTCAGGAGCTCCTCCTTCTCCACCGGGTTTACCCATACCCTCAGGTCTATCCTGTCCATGATTGGAGCGGATATTCTCTTCTGGTACTGCTTTAGCTGTAAGGGGGTGCACACGCAGGCTCTGTAGGGGTTTCCGTAGTTTCCGCAAAAGCAGGGGTTCATGGCAACTACGAGGAGAAACTGGGCGGGAAAGGTCACCCTACCGCCGACCCGCGACACGGTCACCTGACCGTCTTCCAGAGGCTGTCTCAGAGCCTCTATGGCCTTCCTACTGAATTCAGGAAACTCGTCCAAAAAGAGCACGCCCCTGTGGGCGAGGGAGATTTCCCCGGGCTGTGGCACGGTGCCACCTCCCACCAAGGCTGAGTCCGAGGCGTTGCTCAGCGGACTCCTAAAAGGTCTCTGGGTTATGAGGGGCGTCTTTGGGTCAAGCAGTCCCGCCACGCTGTATATGGAGGTCACCTCCAAGGCCTCTTCAAAGCTCATCGGGGGCATGATGGTTACGATTCTCTTGGCGAGCATGCTCTTACCAGCCCCGGGAGGTCCTATCAGCAGGAGGTGGTGCATGCCCGCCACGCCTATCTCCAGCGCTCTCTTTGCCTGATGCTGTCCGTAAACCTCGCTAAGGTCCACAGAAAAGCTGTTAACCTGCCAAAGGATGTCCCTCACAGACAGGCTTACCGGCCTTTTCTCCAAGCTACCGCCGAAGAAGTCCACCACTTCTTTGAGACTGCTAAAGCCATAAACTTCAACCCCTTCCACGAGGCCTGCTTCTTTCTCGTTGTCCGTTGGCACGACAAAGCGGCGATAGCCGGCCCTTTTCAAGGAAAGAACAATGGGAAGCACCCCCTTGACCGCATTTATCTTGCCGTCCAGCGAGAGCTCTCCGAGCACCACCGTGTCCTCCCGAACCTCCACACCGATGGAGAGCTTGAGAAGACCCAGGGCTATGGGCAGGTCGTAGTGGGTGCCCTGTTTTTTAAGATGGGAGGGCGACAGGTTTACGGTGATTCTCTTTAGAGGTAGCTGAAAGCCAGTGTTTTTTAGGGCTGACCTGACCCTCTCTTTGGCTTCGTTTATGGCCTTGTCGGGAAGGCCCACTATGTGGAACTGGGGCAGTCCGCTGGCAACGTCCACCTCCACATCCACCTCAAAACCCTCTATTCCGATAATCCCCCCACTTTTTATCCTGCAGAACATAGGAAGATTATATTTTGTGTAAAACATACGATTTGTGAGAAATCCAGAGTTCTCATCAAAGCCAAAGATATCACAAGGTAAAAGCCTTATACAGGCTTACACAGTCAAAGCCTAAAGCAGGAAAAAAGCCTCATACCTTACACGCTCTCCAGTCCTTACGCTTGCTGGACTTCTCATAGACCCAAACAGAGCAAGAAGATAAGCCTATAAGCAGTTGGCACAAGGGCATGACCCTACTTGCCTATCTCTACCGCTACGCCACTGCCTACAGTTTCTCTACGATGCTGTGGGTGATTTCTCACCGGATGTATCTTACGCTATTAGCATGAACCGATGGAAAGACTGGTGGGAGCAAGCGTTAAGAGATAGAGAAAGGGCACTTTTAGACCTGCTGTGTCTAATATTAAGTTCGTGAGATAACATTACCCCATGAAGAGAGATTGGAAGAATTATAACGAAGAACTGGTAAGAAGAGGAAGAATACTCATTGACCCAGAAATATTTGATGCCCAAGCACAAAACAAACAGACAAAAAAGTTGGGAAGACCCTTC
>JANXBA010000049.1 GCA_025062075.1 Aquificaceae bacterium | reverse complement strand
TCACTTCAACCAGCCCTTCGATTACTTGCAAGAAAGTCGATGCGTTGTCCACGTAGACTCTAAACTTAGTGCCCTTGACGCCCAGTATGGCGGTGGGAGTCCTTACTTCAAAACCCTCTCCTGGTTTTAGTTTGGTAACTTCAAAGAGTACCCTGCCCCGGATAATGTTCACGCTTCTCCTCTGCCTGTACTCTAACACATCTAAGCGCGTGAGAGGTCCCAGTTCGACCTTGTTGCCGTCTACGAAGGAAACGCTGGCACTGCCGTCACTTTTGGTGCGCACCACATCACCTACCGTCACCCCAGTGTTAGGGACTGTTATGGGTTGTGGTCGCACCTGACCCTTTTGAAGCTTGTCTACCTTCCCACTGAACTTCTCTACCCTCCCCACTTCTTGAGAGAAGGCAAGAGCCACAACTCCCAAAGCAAGTATAAACACCTTCATGACCGCACCTCCAGTTAAAATCTACTCGTAAGCTGTAAAGTGTAAAGGTTTCTGGTGTACGTGTAGTAGTTTATGGAGGAGAAATTTCTCGCATAAGTGTAGCTTAACAACAAGTTGAAGTTTCTGTAAAGGTTGAAGCTGAAGAAGGGAGTCACGCTTACAAGCGTGTCTCTCCTGCGCTTGAGAAAGGCTTGATTCTGGTTTCGGTAGTAATTCCCTTCTAAGCCCAGGTTAACTCCCGTGGAAAAGCGTCTTCCTACGCTGTAGCTTCCGAAAAGCCGGGCACCTCCAGAGGTGCTGTCCCAGTTTACTCCCTTAGTGTCCGTGTTTTTCACGTAGAAGTTGAGGTTGCCGTAAAAGTTGCCGGCTATGTGTTCGTACCTGTAGCCTGCGGTGACGAAGTAACCATCTCTGTTCTCAAATTCAAAGGCCTGACCCAGGTAGTCCTGATAGCCTACCAGCAGGTAGGGAGCTCCGTAAAGACTCCTGTAGGACAGGCCAATCTGACCTATATTGGCGTAAAAGTCCCCTCCTAAGGTGACGTACTCAAACCTCAGAGGTGCGGAAAAGTTGCCCAGCACGGGCTCCAGCTCAAGGCTGTATAAATTCAGGTTAAAAGAAGAGCCTTTTTCGTTGTAGGACAGGTAAGCTCTCGCAGAGCCTCTTACCGCATCCCCTCTGTAGGTGGCCCTGAGTGCGGTGAAGTACTTCCAAGTCCTTATCTTCGTCTCAAGGTCAAAAACCCCGAGCAGGTTTGTGTCGTACTCCGCTCCCAGCGCCAGGTTAAAGTTAAGTCTCTTGCGCTCTCTGAACTCTTTCTGTATCTCTCTTATGTTCTCGTAAAACTCAGAGTCTTTTCTCACACCTGCTACCGCCTTGTTAAGCCTGTGGGCATCCTCTTCTAACAGAAATACCTGAGCCAGATAGAGCTGTGCCTCTTGGTAGTTTTCAGAGGAGGGCGTGACCTTTGACAAGCTGTGCTTTGCCTTGGTAAAACTTCCCCGCTTAAAGTGTAGAACACCTTCTACGAAGTGATAGTCCTGGTCCTTCTTTTTGACCTGACGGAGGACTTGCCAGCCCTTGGAGAAGTCCTCTGAAAGGCCGTAGAGGTAGGCAAGCCTGAGCCTGAGCTTGTCCGAAGGGATGAACTTTAGAGACTCTTCGACGAAGGAGACCGCCTCTTTCAACTGACCTACCCTGAGAAGCAGGTAAGACTTTAGGAGGACTCGCTCCTCGGACAGACCCCTCTCTTTTATCAGGCTGTCCAGTATGGACAGGGCCTCTTCGTATTCTCCTTCCCTTATGTGATGCTCTAACTGCCCCGTGCTGGCAAGGGCAGGAAAGCTCAGAAAAGTAAGAAGAAGCAGAAGCCTGAGCTGAACTCTTCTCGCAAGTAGGAGCAGGGGAACAAGCAGAAGGGCCGTCAGTCCGTAGTCGGTCCCTGTGCCCACCGCACATCCACCACTCTTTGCGTAACTCTCTGGTACTACTGCGTATACGAAGTTCTTGGTGTTTATCCGGCCGTTTACCTGACCGTCCTCGTCCAGCGCACCGCCGTCTTCAACCCTGAGGGTTACCGAGTTCTTGCTGACGTCTATGGTGGCAAGGTTGGTGATGTCCATACAACCCATGCTGGTGCAGGCAAAGACTTTGGCCTTGGGGTCCAGAGGTCTTGAGTAGGTTATGGTCAGTGTGGTAGAAGACCTATTCTGCCTTAGGGAGAGACTGCCCGCAAACCTATCTGTGAGAGGCCTGTCTATGCTGTAGCGCACACCGCCGTACTGCGGTTTGAAGACGGAAGGCGTAGGACACTCTTCTGGCGGTGTGTAGCTTGCACTGGTTATCCTCGCCTCGTTCCTGGGCACTTCACCCCTTATGGTAACGCTCTCCCCCGTGATAGTGGTGCCAATGACTTCTCTGACTGCAGGGTTCTCCGCAGGTGGTGGAGGAGGTGGAGGAGGTGAGGGAGGAGTCTCCGGCTCTGGTTGAGGGGGAAGTATCACTATAGGACCGCCGCCACCGCCTCCACCGCTAGGAGGCGTATAGGTGTATATGTTGTTGACAGTGACTGGGTAATCGGCTGAAACAAGAGACTGGGGGGTGGTCTGCCAGTTTAAAGCTCTCCAGTCATGGCTGGAAGTGGACGGAGGGCTGGATGAGAAGGTGTAGTTTGGATCGTAGACGATTAAGCTCACGGAAGACCAGTTAGGGAAGCCCGTTATGTCAAGGCCACTGTCCGAAAAGCCCACGAAGGCAGAGCCCGACCATACGAGCACATGTCCCGTTGAATAGGGCATTGCGTTGAGGCCGAAGGTGGATGTAGGGGAGCTGTAGGCGTAAGTGCGGATGGGCGTAAGGTTTCCGGGGTTCATGAGAGAGAAAAGTGCCCTATAGGGAGACGCTAGCGCCCCGCTCAACAAAAGACTCGTGCCAGAGATACTTATGGAGCTCAACTCTAAGTTGGAAAAGAGTTTGGCATTGCCGTTGCTGAGTTTCATCACGCCGTATACGTTGCCGGCGGATACTTTTCTTACTAGAGCGTAGTAGTCTCCGGAGAGTTCCACGGCCCCAAAAACCTGGAAGCTGTGCGTAGAATCCTGTGGGTTGTACACTTGCAGGGTGAGGTCGTTGGAGTTCTTGTCTATCTCACCTTTGATAACCTTGCTTTGTCCGCCAGAAGACTTGCGTCCTACTGCTACTATGATGTTGTTTTGGCCAGGGAACAGAGCTTTAAAAGCTAAGTTCAAGTTATAAGAAGAGCCTGAGTACTGGTCTAAAGAGCTGTTGAGCCACAGGACAAAGGCACCATTTATGTTTCCTGCTCCGCAGTTAGCATTACCAGATAAGTAGAGCTCTCCAGCATACACGCCAACATAGTGCAAATTTATGGCATTGCTATTACAGGCAATCTTCCTGCTTGCGCTTACAGAACCGTTTGCAGGGTTTATTCTTAAAAAGTAGATGCCGTCAGATCCTTTGCCTACTATGAGCACATAGTCACTGCCAAACTTGGTAGCTTTAACGGACAAAAACAACCCGGCCGCAAGAGAAACGGAAAGCCCGGGTATATTCTTGCTCCAGCGTAAAGTTCCGTTTGGCCCCACTTTCATGATTATGGGCGTTTTAGTAAGAGGAGGTGCAGAAGAGGTCTCTACTCCGTATAAGACTATGTCCGTGCCATCCACGAAGCTACTCTCAACGGTAAGTGTGCTGCTACTACTGGTGGGTGTTATCTTATAAACGCTGGGCGTTATAGACTTGGGCCTCAAATCTCCTGAGCTGGCTCTGGCCTGCAGATGGTAGAGAAGGCCGAGGGCAAACATCAGAATTAACGCAACCGCACCGTAAGTCATTTTTTTTTACTTTCATTTCTTTCCTCCCTTTGCATAGTATAGCACACTACATGCCAAGTAGGTGTGCTAAGCTACTTTGGGATGGAAGGCTTCAAAGTTAAGAAACACCCCAGGCCCGTGCTGTGCCCCGAATACCCTTGGGAGGAGAGGCACACCTACCTCTACGGTTCGGTAATTCAGCTTGAGGGCAGGCTCAGAATGTACTATCAGAGCTACGTGGACGGGATTGGTTTTTTCGTGTGCCTTGCGGAGTCCGAAGACGGCATAAACTGGGAAAAGCCCCTCATAAAACCCCTCAAAGAGTCCCTCCCACGCCTGTACCCCACGGTAGAAGTAGAGGGCAAAATTCTTGACTTCTACCACAAAACGCAACACCTCAACTGCATGAGCAATGTGGTGGCCAGCTACCACATACCCTCCGTCATACACAGGCCTAGGGAAGAGTACCCATACAAACTTTTTGGCTACACGGACAGGGGCTACTGCGTAGCCTTCTCAAGGGATGGCGTGAACTTCGTAGAGTACGAGGGCAATCCTGTTATCCCCCTTCTCAAGTTTCCCAACAAAAAGACCAGAAAGACGTGGTTTAGCGACGTGGCGCCCGTCTTTTACGACCAGAGGAAAAAGCTCTACAGAGCCATGGTAAAGACCTACAAGGTAGACAAAGAGGGCAGGACGAGAAGGTGCGTGGGCATGTCCACGAGTAGAGACTTTATAAGCTGGAGCAAGCCAAGAACCATATGGATACCCGGCGAAAAGCATGACCTCATAGCCCAGAAGAAAGGCTTTAAGTGGGCGGACTTCTATGGGCTTTGCCCTTTTAACTACAAAGACTACTACCTTGGCTTTCTGTGGCTTTTTATGATAGATTACGAGTTTGCAAAAGGAACACACGAAGGAAAGATTGAGGTATACTTAGTCTACAGCAGGGATTGTATGAAGTGGGAGCTCGT
>JANXBA010000031.1 GCA_025062075.1 Aquificaceae bacterium | reverse complement strand
GTGGTGGCTGTGCGATGGGTGGTGGGGCTTTCACCGACGCACTCTTGTGGATGCTTCTTTTCCCGCTGGTGCTGGCAAGGAGGTTGAGAGCTCTCAGGCCGAGTGCTTAGAGCTCTGGGTTTTGTCTTAGTTTTCTCTTTGTGAGAGTAGCTAAACTTGGTATAAACACAAAAATCAGCGCATGTGCAACTATCACTACGCCTAAAAAAACCTCTTGCAGTATACTATAAAAACATGAAGGTGGGGATAGTTCTTGGCACGAAGCCGATAAGCCCCTTAGAGTTTTGGGTGGGCGTAGAGGAGGGTCAAGTAGTCCAGTTAGATGATGTGCTCTTCGTGGAGAGTCTAATAGGAAAGCACCGGGTCAAGTACTATGGCATAGTGGGAGAGGTGCAGAAGTTTCTCGAAGGAGCGGAGTTTGTTTACGATGCCCATTTGGTTAGCAGGGGGGTCATACCGGTAAACATAGCCTACGTAGCCAAGGTTAGCGTAACTCGGGTAGAGCCGGAGATTTTCGCACCACCCTCTCCTGGGGAGGTAGTGTACAAAGCCAGCGGTAGAGACTTTGAGAAGGCCCTTTACTACGACCAGATGAAGGAGAAAATACCTGCAGGGATTGACCGTAACGGCAACGTGGTCTATGTAAACTACCACTTCCTGAACGGCGTAGAAGGAGCTCACGTAAGCATCTCTGGCATGTCGGGTATAGCTACCAAAACTTCCTATGCCCTCTTCTTGCTCTACTCCATCCTTGAGAAGGCTGGCGACAGAGACAAGGTTCACGGGATTATCTTCAACGTGAAGGGAAAGGACCTCCTCTGGCTGGACAAGAAGAGCAACATTCTAAGGGAAGAGGACAAGAAAATCTACGAGCTTATGGGCCTCAGAGCGGAGCCCTTCAAGGGGGTGAAGTTTTACGTGCCTCCTTCCAGCGCAAATGAACGCCTTCCCGACAGTGAGAGGCTTGACAACAACGTGGTACCCTTCTGCTGGAGCCTTAGGGAGTTTGCGGAGGAGGGTCTGGTAAAGTTCATGTTTGCGGAGGGAGAAGATGGTGTCTCCAACATCCACTACGTAATTGACCGTATCGCTAACAAGCTCTACTCCCTTTCCCAAAACAGCCCGCCAGGCCGTCTAACGGACGACCACGCAAGGGACATAGAGAGCCTTTTTGACTTAAGGGCACGCTTGGAAGAGGCCATAAGGGAAAAAGAACAGAGCAAAAACTTAGAGCCCTACAGGAGCTGGTTTGGAGATGCCCACCTGCAGACCGCCTACGCCTTTCTCAGAAGGTTCAGCAGGGCCTGCATGCATGTAAACAGGCTCGTGAGAAGCTCTTCCAGCCCACCCCTGTGGGAGGAGAACAGGCTCTCCGTGATAGACATAAGTGGTCTGCACAGCATAGGCAAGATGTTCGTGGTAGGTGCTGTGCTAAAAAAGGTCTTCAAGCAAAAGGAGGCCGTGGGCAAGCCTTACCCTAAAGTCTTCGTGGTGCTGGACGAGCTCAACAAGTATGCCCCCAAGGAGGGATGGAGTCCCATCAAAGATGTAGTCTTGGACATCGCAGAGCGGGGGAGGAGCTTAGGGGTCATACTCATAGGTGCTCAGCAGACCGCCAGCGAGGTGGAAAAAAGAGTTGTGGCAAACTCAGCCCTAAAGGTGCTCGGCAGGATGGACTCCAGCGAAGTGCTGGGCAAAGAGTACGATTACCTGACGGGCAACTTCCGTCAGAGAGCTATCATGCTAAAAAAGGGCACCATGATAGTTTACCAGCCTGACGTACCCACCCCTATGATGATAAAATTTCCAAAGCCTGCGTGGGCAACCAGATATTCAGAGGTAGAGGAGGAGGTCCATGTTCATAAAGATTTTGGTAATTTTTAGCCTGGTCTTTGGAGTGAGCTTCGGGCAGACTGCCTTGGTTAGGGTAGGTAAGTATCCAGACAAGGAGCGGGTGGTTCTACAGCTGGAAAGGCCCGTGGACTACAAGGTCTACACGCTGGAAAACCCCCGCAGGGTGGTGGTTGATGTAATGCAACAGGTAGAAGTGGCGCTCCCTAAAGCCTTCTCCGCCCGCGTAGGTAAACACCCTTGGGGCACCCGGGTAGTCCTTGACAGGGACTTTGGAGAGATAAAAGCCTTTTCTCTGCAGGAGCCTTTCAGGATAGTGGTGGACATCTACGTTGGCGAAGCTGAGCCCACCGCCAAAAAAAGAGAGGAAGAGCTCCTGGAGATAGTGGACCTTGCTCTGGTGAGGGTGCTGAGGAACATAGAACAGGGCACGCAGGAGAAGGTCGTCAACGAGGTAAAAAGGGGCAAAACTATAACTCAGCGTCGTGTGGTGGTCGTTGACCCCGGCCACGGCGGACACGACCCAGGTGCGGTTGGACACATGGGCACGAAGGAGAAGGACGTGGTGCTCGCCATAGCCAAGAGGCTGGCAAGTCTTCTGGAAAAGGACGGACGCTTCCACGTTATCATGACCCGTAGCGAGGACGTATTCGTCCCTTTGCAGGAGAGGGCTAACGTGGCTCTGCGCAACAGGGCGGACCTTTTTGTCAGCATCCACGCAGACGCCCATCCTCAGCGTCTACCTGATGCCCGTGGTACCACCATATTCGCCATATCCTCCGAGGCGGCCCAGAAAAGACGACAGCACCTACTCAGCAGTGAACCTTACGCCAAGCTCGTCTTCGGCAACTCAGACCTCCCCATCTCCGCCAGAGCAGTGCTTGCAGACTTGGCCATGGACGTGACCCTGAACGAAAGCGTGGTATTTGGGAAAAAGCTCGCAAGGGCGGTAAACAAAACTTTGGGTAGAAATGTGCACTTCAGAGGCATCCAGAGGGCGGGCTTTGCCGTCCTAAAGACGCCCGGCGTCCCTTCTGTGCTGGTGGAAGTGGGTTTTATGACCAACCCTCAGGAGGAGCTCATGATGGCGGACGAGAGTTTCCAGCAGGAGTTTGCCCGGGCTCTATACTTGGCCATAAAAGAGTACTTCTTCCCAAGCAAGCAGAAAGTTACCTTAAACCAAGGAGTTTATGCACCTGCGGAATTACCCTGACCTCGTAGTCTAAGGCCAGGAGCTCACGCTGGAGGTCAAGAGCCTTCTGTAGGTACTTGGGTTTGTTACTCTCTGGTTGAAGCACCACATAGCCCTTTTTTAGAACATCTTCAAAGAGAAGTAGCGCCTGCAGAGTTAGGCTATCATCCACCACGAACTTAAACTCGCGGGCATAGTGGCGGACTCTGGGGTGCACCTGCCAACCAGCCACACCCTTTGGAGAGCAAGTTATGTAGACTTGAGAGGCCACTTCCTCCATGGCCTCCTGCCAGAGGGTGCCGTTGGTCTCTATCTGCACTGACTTTCCTCTGGCGAGCAACTCTTTGACCAGCTGGGCAAGTGCGGGTTCTGTAAAGGGCTCACCTCCCGTTATGACTATGTGTTTGTGGGGCTGTCTTTCCACTTCTTGCAAGAGGTCCTCTCGCTCTACGGGCCTCTTTTCAAAGGGTAGGGCTGAGGGCTGGTCACACCAAGGGCACCTCAGGTTGCAACCCTGCACCCTTATGAAGAGGGCGGGCTTCCCCAAGAGAAGACCTTCTCCCTGTATGGTGGCGTAAACTTCGTTTAGGTTTACTGTGGCCTTTCCAACTTCACTTCGTAGCATTCTACGACGTCGCCTACCTTCAGGTCGTTGTAGTCTTTGAGCCTTATACCGCACTCAAAGCCTTTGGCTACCTCCTGGACATCTTCTTTGA
Source organism: Aquificaceae bacterium (assembly GCA_025062075.1). Taxonomy (GTDB): domain Bacteria; phylum Aquificota; class Aquificia; order Aquificales; family Aquificaceae; genus Pampinifervens. Next base: position 13,625 of record JANXBA010000031.1, on the reverse strand, counting down.
ACCTTTTGAGACCTTCTATCTTGCCGTCGAACACCACCACCCCGTTTCTTACCAGTCTTGCCCGGGCGTTCCTGAGGATTTTACCCTCCAGCACGTAACAACCCGCAACCGTGCCCACGCCCTTTATCTTGAAGGTAGCCCTTACCTCCGCAGAGCCGTGCACCACCTCCCTCTCAACGGGCTTTAGCATGCCTTTGAGAGCCTTCTTGACATCCTCTATGGCCTCGTAGATGATGCTGTAAAGTTTTATGTCCACTTTCTCCGCCTCTGCAGTTTCCCGGGCCTTAGCGTCTGGCCTTGTGTTAAAACCCACGATTATGGCACTGCTCGCCTTGGCAAGCATCACATCGTTCTCCGTTATGCCCCCCACGTCTCCGTGGATTATCCTGACGGACAGCTCTGGAGTGGAGAGCTCCGAGAAAGACTTCTTTAGGGCCTCCAGAGAGCCTACCGTATCCGCTTTCACGATTAGCTTGAGCTCTTTTAGTTCTCCTTCCTGTATTTTCTTGAAGACCTCTTCCAGCACCAGCCCCTTGGAGACCTTCTCCGCCTGCTCTTTTTTGAGCTTTCTCTGCTCTGCTATCTGTCTGGCTTTTTTCTCGTCTTCTACCACCTTAAGCTGGTCGCCTGCCTGGGGGAGCTCCTCAAAGCCCAGCACCTCTACGGGCATGGAAGGGCCTGCCTCTTTTACTTTCCTGCCTTTGTCGTCAAACATGGCCCTGACACGGCCGTAGGTGGTGCCCGCTACGAACACGTCCCCCACACGAAGTCTACCGTTCTGCACCAGCACCGTGGCAACTACCCCCCTGTGTCTGTCCAGCTTGGACTCTATGATGGTTCCTCTGGCAGGTCCGTCCGAGTTGGCCTTGAGCTCCAATAGCTCTGCCACCAGAAGGATGTACTCTAACAGGCTGTCCACGTTCTTACCTGTCTTGGCGGACACGTCCACGAAGATGGTATCACCTCCCCACTCTTCAGGTATAAGACCCAGCTCGGAGAGCTCCCGCCGGACCTTCTGAGGGTCCGCCCCGGGCTTGTCTATTTTGTTGACCGCCACTATTATGGGCACGTTAAAGGCCTTTGCGTGGTTTATGGCCTCTACAGTCTGGGGCATCACGCCGTCGTCGGCGGCAACCACCAGCACTGCCACGTCAGTTACTTGCGCACCTCTTGCTCTGAGAGAAGTAAAGGCTTCGTGACCGGGCGTGTCTAAAAAGGTTATCTTTCTGCCATCCGGAGTTTCCACCACCGAGGCTCCTATGTGCTGGGTTATTCCGCCCTTTTCCTTCTCCGCCACGCGCGTCTTTCTTATGGTGTCCAGCAAGGTGGTCTTTCCGTGGTCCACGTGCCCCATGACCACCACCACAGGAGGTCTGGGCTCCGTGCCCTCCTCTTGGAGCTCTTCTTCTTCCTCTTTTAGCTCTTCTGACTTTATCTCCGCCAGAAAGCCCATCGACTCCGCTACCTGGAGGGCTACCTCAGAAGGCACCGTGTGGTTTATGGTGGCCAGTATGCCCTTCTTCAAGAGTTCTGCTATTATCTGGTTGGGTGGCACGCGCAGGAGCTCTGCCAGCTCCCTAACAGTTACTATTTCAGGAATTTGAACTATTTTTATCTCCTCCTCTCTCTGCTCTCTTTTTTCCTTTTTTATCTGCTGTTCCAACTTTTTGAGGATTTGCTCCTCCCCTTTTGCGGTCTTTTCCCTCTGAGGTTGTGGCTTTTGGGGTTTTTCCTCCCTTTGGTCTCTGAGTGGTGGCATAGGGGGAGCAGGAGGCAACCTGAGAGGTGTAGGCTTTTTGTTTTCTGGCCTGTGCGGTTTTTCCCGTTCTACTGGGTCTTTTCTTGGAGGAGGCCCTTCCCGGGGCGGTTTTGGTCTGCCTTCGTGAGGCCTTTGGTCTCGGGGCCTGTGGTCTTTTGGTTTTTTCTCTTCTATCTTAGGGGTTTCTCTCTTAGGAACTTCTGCCACGCTTGGCTTTTCACCCTTGACGGGCTCGTTTTGAGTCTCGTCTGAAGCTTTTTCTTTGGAGTAGGACAGGTTGTCGTAGACGATTTGCACCTCCTCCTCGTTGAGGTAGGCAAAGTTGCCCTTGTCTATGCCCCACCTTTTGAGCACTTCTCTTACTGTCTTTACGGGCACGCCGAGCTCCTTTGCCAAATCTTGAACTCTCAATTTAGTCATAACTCATAATTATAAGCCCGCGTCTGCGTGAGGTATGGTAGAATTGGTAGGCATGAAAACTATCCCTTTTATGAACTTAAGATACCACGCCTACTTGGCTTCCCTTCTTCTGATGACGATAAGTCTGTTTTCTCTTTACTACAAGGGGCTCAACTTGGGGTTAGACTTTACGGGCGGGAGCGTCATAGAGCTCAAGTTTGAGAAAGGCACTAGCATACCCCAGGTAAGAAAAACTCTGGAAGAGCTCGGCTACTCTCACTTTCAAGTGCAGGACACGGCAGGAGGGAGCATCCTCATAAAGCTCCGGCTCGGGGACTCCCCAGACAGAGCTCTTGAAGGACTAAAAAGGCTTTCTCCTTACGAAGTCGTAAGGTCAGAGACCATAGGAGGTGTGATTACCTCAGAGCTCCGCCAAAAGGCCATCTGGGCCATCGTAGTGGCAATAGGTGGTATCTTGCTCTATCTGGGCTACCGCTTTGAAGCCCTGTGGGCCCTAGGCGCGGTGCTGGCCCTGTTGCATGACGTGCTTCTGGTAGTGGGAGCTTACTCCCTCACCCAGCGAGAGGTAAACCTTGACGTGGTGGCTGCATTGCTCATAGTGGCGGGCTACTCGGTAAGCGACACGGTGGTGGTCTTTGACCGCATAAGAGAGAACCTCCGCCTGAGAAAGGGCACTGCCCTGAGGGAAGTGATTGACCTGTCCATTAACCAGACGCTCGCCCGCACCATAATGACCTCGCTCACCACCTTAGCGGTCTCAATTACCCTCTTCCTCTTCGGAGGCCCCGCACTCTCTAACATCACCTTTGCCTTTGTAGTGGGCGTGGTCGTAGGGACCTTCTCCTCCATCTTCGTGGCCAGCGCCGTCGTCCTTGACATAAAGAGCAGACTGAAAGACAGGCCAACCCAAACTGTTGTATAATCTACAGCAGATGCGAGAGGTGGTCCTGAGGGTTTTAGGTCTGGTCTTTCTCCTCCTACTGCCGGTTGGTCTTTTTCTTGCCTGGGACAGCTACCGCAAAAAAGAGCTCCAAGAGATAGCCTACAAGGAATACGAAGTTAGCAAGCTCATACGCGCAGGCAACTACTCCATGGCCAGAGAGCTCATAGGCACTGCGGTCAAGAAGGACAGCCCCTTTAAACCTCTCCTGCTCTCTTATGAGCTCTACATGGCGGAGCACGGCGAGGAAAAAGTGGAAGAGGAAAAGGTGCTCAAAGAGCTCATAGAACAACTAAAGAGCAGGGAACTGCTATCCCTCTACAGGGAGAGGTATGCCTACCACCTTTTCAAGCAGGGGAAAGTGCGGGAAGCCCTGAAAGAGCTCGAAGCCATAAAAGAGGAGGACTTTAACTACGCAAGCGCCCTCCTACTTAGGTCCCAGATTCTGGCAAAAGAGGGAAGGGAAAAGGAGGCAAAAGAGCTCCTGAAAAAGGTCAGAGACAAAGACCCAAACAGCTACTTTGCCAACCTGTCGCAGGCACTGGAGCTGGCAAAATGAAAGACCTTCTCATAGAGATAGGCACGGAGGAGCTCCCAGCAGGGGTCATAAACCTCTTGGTAGAAAGCCTAAAGGGGAGGCTGGCAAGCCTGCTTATGCGAGAAGACATAAAAACCTACTCTACGCCTCGGCGGTTAGCCTTTCTGGTGGAAAACTTCGAAAACGCTCCCGTAGAGAAGGAAGAGCTTCTGTGGGGACCGCCACTCAAGGTGGCCTACGAGGAGGGGAAACCCACTCGAGCCCTCACCGCCTTTTTGGAGAGAAACTCTGCAACCCTTGAGGAGGTCCTACACCTGCAGAAGGGAGAAGGCACTTACGTTGCCATAAGGAGAAGGCTACAGCAGGAAAGACCTCTGAGCCAGCTGGTCAGAGAGTTTGAGCACATGCTCCAGACTCTTCCTATGCCCAAGAGCATGAGGTGGGACAGCTCGGGTCTGAGGTTTTCAAGACCCATAAGGTGGATATGTGCTCTCTACGGCGAGGAAGTGCTGCCCTTGTCCTTTGGCGGGCTCAGAGCGGACAGGCTTACCTACGGACACCGTATCCTGTCGCCGGGCGCTATCTCCCTGCAAAACCCAAGGGACTACGAAAACCTTCTCAGAGACAACTACGTGGTGGCAGACTACAAGGAGAGGTTAGGCATGGTTTTGGCCTTCCTCAAAGAGGAGGCCTACGCGCTGGGAGGAAGCCCCATCTACCCTGAAGACTTGGACCGGGAAGTGACCAACCTGGTGGAGTTTCCCTTTGTGGTAGTAGGCAAGTTTGAGGAAAAGTACTTAGAACTCCCCGACAAGGTAATCATGACGGTGCTTGCACATCACCAGCGCTTTTTCTGCGTGGAGAAGGAGGGCAGACTCCTTCCATACTTCATAGCCATAAGCAACAACTACCCAAGGGACGGACTAATAGTGAAAGGTTACGAGAAGGTGATAAGAGCCAGGCTTGAAGACGCCCTCTTCTTCTACCAAGAGGACCTGAAAAAGCCTCTCGAGGAGCTGGTCCCCGGCCTGTCGGAGGTGCTTTTTCATCCAAGGGCGGGCAGTATGGAAGAGAAGGTCAGGAGGGTGGGTGCTTTGGCCCTCAGGCTGGCGGAGGTGGTGGGCCTCACCGAGGACAAAAGAAGAAAGCTAGAAAAGGCCAGCTACCTGTGCAAGGCGGACCTGCTCACCCAGATGGTCCGAGAGTTGGACGAACTTCAGGGCTACATGGGATATGTGTATGCCATCAAGCAGGGAGAAGACCCAGAGGTAGCCAGAGCCATCTACGAGCATTACTTGCCAGTAAGACCCTCAGACCCACTCCCCTCCAGCGAGGTGTCTGCCCTCCTCTCCCTTGCGGACAGAATAGACAGCCTACACGTCCTGATTGCGGTGGGAGAGATGCCCACGGGCAGTTCAGACCCTTACGGCATGAGAAGGCTCGCCCACGGCCTTTTTGCCATAGTGGAAGCCTTCGGATGGGACATAGACCTGGGAGAGCTCCTTGACAACCCTCCGCAGGAGTTGAGGGAATTTCTGAGGGCACGGCTGGAAGCGTACCTGAGCCCCTACGGTCAGGATACTGTCAGGGCAGTGCTTGAAGTAAAAGAGCCCCTGAAAGTCCTTGAAGTAATAAAGACAGTGAAAACCCTTGCCAATGCCCGAGAGCTGGAAGATTTTAAAGATATAGTAGAAGCCTACAGAAGAGTGGTAAAGATACTGCCCCAAGGATGGGAGGATGCGATGGTAGAGGAGGAGCTCTTAGAAGAGCAGGCGGAAAAAAACCTCTGGCATAGACTGAAGGCTTTAGAGGCCACGGAGGACCTTCTTGCCTTAAGCTCCCTGAGAGAGCAGATAAACCTCTTCTTTGACCAGGTGCTGGTGATGGACCAGAGGGAGAAGGTCAGGAGGAACAGACTCGCTCTCCTGCTGAGAGTAAAGAGACTTTTCAACAGGTTTGCGGACCTTGGGAAAATAGCGGTGTAGGAGGTGATAGATGAAATATCTCGTGTGGCTGGATGAGGTGGGCATAGAAGACATCCCTCTGGTGGGGGGAAAGAACGCCTCTTTGGGAGAGATGATTAGAAACCTCTCTTCCTTGGGCGTCAACGTGCCCTACGGCTTCGTGGTGACTTCGGAGGCCTACTACGAGTATATAAGATACAACCGTCTGGAAGAGGAAATAAGGAGAGTTCTCCAAGGACTTGACACGAAGAACGTGGCAGACCTTGCCCGCAGAGGGCACACTGTAAGAGAGCTCATCAAGGGAGGGGAGTTTCCCAAGGAGATAGAAGAGGGCATAAAGGAATACTACCAAAAACTCTCGGAGCGCTACCGCTCCTTTGCGGTGGATGTGGCGGTGCGCTCTTCTGCCACTGCGGAAGACCTGCCGGATGCCTCCTTTGCAGGACAGCAGGAGACTTACCTGAACGTGGTAGGTGCGGAGAACGTGCTCACTGCGGTAAAAAACGGCTTTGCCTCTCTATTTACCGACCGTGCCATATCCTACAGGGAGGCCTTTGGCTTTGACCACTTCAAGGTAGGCATAGCCATGGGCGTGCAGAAGATGGCGCGCTCCGACGTAGGTGCCTCAGGCGTTATGTTTACTCTGGACACGGAGACAGGCTTCAAGGATGTGGTGGTCATAAACGCCACCTACGGACTGGGCGAGCTCCTCGTGCAGGGCATGGTCACTCCTGACGAATATATGGTCTTCAAACCTACCCTGCAGGCAGGTTACTCAGCTATCATAGAGAAAAAGTTAGGCAGGAAGGACCGGAAGATGGTCTACGGGGTGGGGCAAGAGCGCGTCAAGGTAGTAAACGTAGCCTTGCAGGAGCAGAAGCACTTTGCCCTCTCCGACGATGAGATACTCCAGCTTGCTCGCTGGGGCATCCTCATAGAGGAGTACTACTCTCGGAGGCGTGGCAGGTGGATGCCTATGGACATAGAGTGGGCAAAGGACGGACTACTGAACCAGCTCTTCATAGTGCAGGCAAGACCCGAGACCGTGCACTCCAGAAAAGAGGAGAACTTCCTAAAAGTCTACAAGTTTACCCAGCCCTTGGAAGAGAGGGTAAAGAAGAGACTGGTCTACGGCATAGCTGTGGGGGACAAGATAGCCCACGGTAAAGTCAGGGTCATCCACGACCTGGAAAACGCAGGAGACTTTCAGGAAGGTGAGATACTGGTCACCGACATCACCGACCCAGACTGGGAGCCCATCATGAAAAAGGCCAGCGGTATAGTAACCAACAGAGGTGGAAGGACTGCCCATGCGGCCATTGTGGCCAGAGAGCTGGGCATCCCTGCGGTGGTGGGCACTCAGAAAGCCACGGAGCTCCTGAAGACGGGTATGGAAGTGACCCTCTCCTGTGCGGAAGGGGAGGTAGGCTACATATACGAAGGGTTCGTGCCATTTGAAGTGGAGACCATAAACCTGCAAAACATACCCCGCACCAAGACCAAGATTATGATGAACGTGGGCAACCCTGAGTCTGCCTTCAAGTACTCCTCCATACCCAACGACGGCGTAGGACTGGCCCGCGAAGAGTTTATCATAGCCAACTACATAAAAATCCACCCCTTAGCCCTGCTACACTATAATGAATTAAAGAAGCTCTACGAAGAGCTCAAGGCTCAGGCCCTGCTCGACGACAGGGGCAACGTGAGTATAGGAGTCATCTACAGACACGCAAAAGAGCCCCTGCTAGGCAGGCTGGCAAAAGGAAAGGACAGAAAGCTTGTAAACCTGCAGAGGCTCGTGGAAGACATAGAGAACCTCACCTTTGGCTACGAGGACAAGGCCCAGTACTTTGTAAAGAAGCTCTCCTACGGCATAGCCAAAATATCCTCCGCCTTCTACCCAAACCCCGTCATAGTGCGCTTCTCTGACTTTAAGTCCAACGAGTACAGAGGTCTCATAGGAGGAGAACTCTTTGAACCGGAGGAAGAAAACCCCATGATAGGCTGGAGGGGGGCCTCACGGTACTACTCGGAGGCTTACAAACCTGCCTTTGGACTGGAGTGTCAGGCCATTCTCCGGGTCAGAAACAAGATGGGTCTTACCAACACTAAGGTGATGGTGCCCTTCTGTAGGACGCCGGAGGAAGGGGAAAAAGTCCTTCGGGTTATGGAAGAGTACGGACTGCGCAGAGGGGACAACGGTCTGGAAGTTTATGTGATGGCAGAGCTTCCCAGCAACGTAGTGCTGGCGGACCGCTTTGCGGAGATATTCGACGGCTTTTCCATAGGTTCTAACGACCTGACACAGCTCGCCCTTGGCTTGGACAGAGACTCGGGGCTCGTGGCCCACCTCTACGACGAGAGAAACGAGGCGGTAAGAAGGCTGATTGCCCAGCTCATTCACATCGCAAAGGAAAAGGGCAAGAAGGTGGGCATATGCGGTCAAGGACCTTCAGACTTTCCCGAGTTTGCAGTCTTTCTGGTAGAACAGGGCATCGACAGCATATCCCTTAATCCCGATTCAGTGTTCAAAACCATGCTCGTGGTATGGCAGGCAGAAAACAGAATGAAGGAGGTAGTCTCATGAAGCTTGCCCTTCGCCTTCCACGTATTGGCCTTCCCAAAAAACAAACAGAAACAGTATTAGGCTTGTACTACAGCGACAAAGCGATAAGAATCTTAGAACTCAACAAGGAAAAAAAGCCCACCCTTCAACCTATAGAGGTGATGTTAGAAGGGAAAAACAGGAAAGAAGCCCTCAAAGATATAGTGATTAACAACGGGCTTGCCGGTAAAAAGGTCTGCGCCTGCGTCTCTGTTAACGACGGGCTTCTCAAGTTTTACAAGTATCCCGTGAGCATGACCAAAAAAGACCTACGGAGCGCCATCGAGTGGTCTATAAAGAGAGAGCTCTCCGCCATGAAGGAGGAGACCTACTACGACTACTACGTGATAAACCCCAGGCCAGAGGACAAGCAGAGAGGTGTTGTGATAGTGCTCTCCCGTAAGGAGACCGTAGAGACCCTGAAAAATACACTGGAAGAGGTCGGACTCAGGCTACAGGTGCTGGACTACGAGGTAGTCTCTATAATAAACTACGGCATCTACCATAGTCTTCCCGTGCCCTTTACCATCTTGTATGTGGACTACAACTACTCCATACTCACCACCTACTCTCCCATCAACATAAGTTACTACGTAACCCACTGGAGTTTTCTTGAATTTCTGAGCACCAAAGACGAAGAGTCCGCGGAGGCCTTTCTCACGGAGATAAGAAACATAGTGGTCCTTAACGACCTGTCCAACATGTATGTAGCAGGCCCCATACTGGCGCAAGAAGAGGTGCTCATGAGGGTGATGGAAAACCTGCCCGTCATGGGCCTTCTAGACCTTGAAGACTTGCCACCTCAGTTCTTTATCCCTTATACTTTAAGCATAAGGGGGATGGCAGGATGATAAAGATAAACCTGATAGGGGACAAGGAGAAGAAAAAGGGGAAGTCCCTTGCCTTGGACCTTACAGCTCTGAGGGGTCTAAGGCTTCAGGACCTTTCCAAGTTAGGAGTAGAGTACTACGCTGGCCTTGCTGCATGGCTAATCCTTCCGCTGGTGCTGGCCTACTACTGGAACGTAAACAAGGAGAGGGCAAGCCTCAAGGCAGAGTTAGACAGGCTGAACGCAGAGAAGACCAGCCTTCAGGCGCGGGCAAACAAGTTCTTGGAGGAGAAAAAAGCTCTGGAGGACAGCATAGCCACACTCAAGAAAAGCATACAGGAAATAGAGGGAAGAAGAGAGATAATCTTTGGCCTCAAAACCTACTACGAGCCCTTCTCCCGAGGATTGGACTTCTACAGTTCTCGGGTGCCGAAAACCGCATGGATAAACTCATACAGGCAGAATTTAGACATAAGCAAGCAAACTCTGGGCACAGAGTTGGAGATAGGAGCCTTAGACTACGCAAGTCTTACCTCCTACGGGAGAGCTCTAAATCTCCTACCTGGAAAAGCTTCTTTGAGCCAGCTGGAAAGAAAGACCACGCCCAACGGCTTTGAATACTACACCGCAAAGCTGAGCGCAGAGATAAACATAGAAGGGAGGTAAGAGCCGTGGATAAGCTGATAGCCCAATTCAGAGCTCTCCCGCAATGGCAAAGGTTATTTCTGCTGGTCCTTGTCCCCTTTGGTCTTTCTGTTTATGTATGGTATATGCTCCTATCACCCGCAAGAGAAGAGGTCAGAAAATTCAAAGTTGAGATACAGACCAGAAAAACGGAAATACAAAACATAAAGGCCTCCCTGAATCCCGCTCTCATAGAGAACTTGAAGAAAGAGGAGGCCAGATTAAGAACAGAACTCCAGCTAAAGGAAGAAGAGCAGAGAAGACTCGTAGGAGAAATACCCAAGGAGGGTGATGTAGGGCTCCTGCTCAGGAACATAGGACAGGTAGCCAGAAGGTCTGGAGTTGTTTTGCTGAGCATGCAGGTATCCTCCCCTCAGTCGGTCACTTACGTGTTGGTAGAAGAGGGAGGCAGGAAAAAGGTCATAGAAGCCCAACCCCAACAACAGCCCCAGCAGCAACAAGCTCAACAACAGCCCCAGCAAAAACCACAGCAAGCACAACCCCAGAACCCTCCTCAAGGGGTGAGCTTCCAAAGAATTGAGCTAAAAGTGTCCCTCACAGGGAGCTACCCCTCGGTAAAGGACTTTATAAACAATCTAAGAAAGGAAGGCGTAATATCTTACCCCACTTCCCTGTCCATAACCCCCGAAGGGAGCCAAGTTAAGGCTGAGATAACCATACAATTACTGATGAAGGGAGGAGAGCCATGAAAGTTTTAGCACTTTTAGCCCTTAGCTGTTTTGCTTTGGCTCAACAGCCCTTTCAAAGCCTTGAAGGTGCAGTAGGCTACATAGTGGTGGACAGAGGCGGAAGAGTGGAAAACTTCGTAGTGGTAGAGACAAAGGAAGGCTCAGTTAGAGTGGTTAGAGTAGATAGAGAACCTTCCAAGTTTTTGAAGAAAACAGAAGACAAGGAAGGAGGTAGGAGATGAGAGTGCTACTTTTGCTCTTAATCAGCTTGATACTGGCACAGGCTCAAACCATAAGAGAGATGAAATTTGAGAACGTAAAGCTGGAGACCGTCCTAAAAGCGCTGTCAGAAGTCAGCGGAATGAACTTCCTCTTTGACCCTGCCATATCTCAGGACCTTCAAAGGTCAGTTAACATAGCCATATACAGGCCTGTCCCACTTGCAGAAGCTCTCAACATAATTTTGAAGGAGTTTGGCCTCATCGCAGTGCAGGCGGACACTAAGGTCTTCAGGATAACCAAGGCGGGAGAGCTAAACGTAAATGTGGCAGGCCTTACCGAAGCACAGGTCAACGAGGTGATAAACTTTCTCAAGGCAAGAGTAAGTCCCTCCGCGGAGATAGTAATCGACCGAACTCTCAAAACCATTTACGTGAGAGACGAAGAGAAGAACATAAAGAGGCTTGAAGCAGTTTTAAAAGACACGAGAAGGCTCACAGAAGTTCTCGTCCCTCCAGAGGAGAAGCTAACTCGGGTCTTCTACCTGAGGGGCGTGAGTCTGGAAGAAGCCGAGAGGAGAATAAAGCCCTACTTGAGACCAGACACGGTCCTTACGAAGGCACCTGACTTCTCCGCCCTCATTATCACGGATACTCCCAAGCAGATAGAGCTCTACGCTCAGACGCTCAAACCTTTCCTAAGCACCACCCCTTCGGAGAGAAGGCCAGTTACGAAGATCTTCTACCTGAGATACATAAGCCCTGACGAGTTTATAAAGATGACCGAACCCCTCAGGTCTGAGGCAGGCCTTGTGCTTAGCGGAGGTGCGATAGTTGAAAGGCAAGCTCCGGCGGGGCAGGCACCCGAGCAGGCACCTCAGCAGACAGGACAGCAACAGCAAGCTCCCCAACAGCAGGCAAGAATCCCCACGCCCATAATAAAAGAGTTCAACGCAGTGATGATAACCGACTATCCTGACGTGCTACAGACCATTCAGGAAAGGTTTAAAGACTACATAAGCGACAAACCGTTGAGGGTGCAGATAGAAGCTCGTATCGTGGAGGTGAGGGACGAGGCCCTCAGAGAGCTGGGCATCAACTGGGGGCTAGGCTTGTCTCAGGCAAGCGTCCCTCAATTCTGGCAAGGCAACGCAGGCTTTAATACAAACCCTACGGCGTCGCCTCAACCTGTGCCTGGGCTTTCACCCACGCCCGGTAGCGTGCTGACCTTCACCTACCAGCGTGGCATTCTAAACGCTCTAAACCTGAGAATATCCGCCCTTGAGCGCGTAAACACCGCCAGAAGCTTAGCTAAGCCCACCGTAGTTACCATAAACGGGCAAAAGGCCACCATACGACAGGGCACGCAGGTGCCTTTCCAGACAGTTGCCGCAGGTGGAGGAGGCACTGCCATTCCTAACATTCAGTTCAAGGACGTGGTCTTGCAGTTGGACGTGACCCCAGTCATATCCCCTGACGGAAGGATACTCATGGAGATTGAGCTCAAGAGGGACACGTTGGGCGTCCAAACACCGCAAGGTCCGGCCATAAACACGAAGGAGATAAAGACGAAGATAATCGTAGAAGACGGTCAGACGGTCGTCTTGGGCGGGGTCATAGACAATCAGGGCAACAGAACAGATGAAGGCGTGCCGGGCCTGATAAGAGTCCCTCTGCTGAAGTATCTCTTCGGACAGGAAAGAGTGCAGAAGTTAGACACGGAGCTTGTCATCTTTATAACGCCCACTATCCTGAGTCAGTGATGAAAGTGCTCATAAGGGGAGTCAAAGAGGATAAGGCGGAGGAAATTGCGGCAAAACTTACGGAGCTGGGGCTGGACCCCTCACCCCTGTACAGGAGCCTGCTCTCGGGTAGAGACGTCTTTAAGATAGAGTGTCCTGCGCAGAAGTGCACGGCGCTGGAGAAAGCCCTGTCGCAACTTTGCGAAGTGAGCATAGAAAAGCCCGAGCAAAGTTCAAAAGCAGGAGCTTTACTGCTCTCCCTTTTTCTGGACAACCTCCTGCTCTTTTACCTGCTCAAGCTGTCCGTGTACTCCCCCGAACTTAAGAACCTGCTGTTTGGCCTTTTTAACAACACCAGAGGAGTCCTCTGGTTGCAAGCCCTGTTCTCCGCAGGCCTCGTGGTATCGTACTACTACATCTTCCTGAGAACCAAGGGTGGCCCACCTGCGGCAAAACTCTTAGACCTAACCTTTACGGACCGCCTGACTTGGACCACGCTCTTTTACAGCCTGCCACTTCCTGCCCTCTACCTCGTTTCCATCGGCTCCACGTCCTCGGAGCTCTTGGGGCTCTTTCTGCTGTCCTTCTCCGTCGCTCTGGCCTTCCAGCTTGGCAAGCACCCTGAAGGTTCGTGAAGTTTTCGTGAAGCACTTGACAGCCCCACCCCGGGAGAATAGCATATAACTATCCCCCAGCATGCCCGGGCAGTGGGGGAAATAAACTTTAAGGAGGGTGTCATGAGAAGGTTCTACAGGTCAGCGGAGCAAGCGCTTAAGCTCAACGCCAGCAAGGGTTTCACCCTGATAGAACTGCTGGTGGTCATAGCCATCATAGCCATACTGGCATCACTTGCCATACCCCAGTACATGGCCTACCAGAGAAGGGCAAAGGTGAGCTCCTACGCAGAACCCATAGCGAGGGCGTGCCTGATGGACTACGTCGCTTGGTGTGCGGAGAACCCTGGTCAAAGGCCTAGCGTTGGAGACCTGAGGAACTGCTTTCATACTGACGCTGGAGACCAAGTCTTTACCACAGCCGGTGGTAGCGTAACCCTCAACACGGGAACGATTGCCTCATGCACCGCAGATGGTCAACCTGGAGAAGGGTATGCTGTTAGGGCCACTCTCGAAAATGTTGACGACTACAGGGCAAGGTGTCTAATCTCCGCATCTTCTGTAAGATGCACCGTTGAAGCTCGGTGAGGATGGCTGTCATGCAGCTGTCCGTCCCCCCCCGC
>JANXBA010000011.1 GCA_025062075.1 Aquificaceae bacterium | reverse complement strand
GTTTACAGAAAATATTTTATGTCCGTAATAGGCTCACTTCAGAGACTTTCTGAGAAGTTTAGAAAAAAATGCTCATGTTCGTAGGTCCTGTATACTCAGGAAATGTAAAAGTTCCTATAGACAGCATACCGTTTACACGATGTGGAGGAAACAGTGGAGTTGCTTAAATCTGCGATTAGACTTGGCATTGGTGTATCATATAAAAAATCAGGACGCAGAAAGGTTAATTTTTCAAAAAAGGGCGAACGCGAGTACTGTTCTTAGTGTGTGGCACAGAGGTAGTATACATGTGCGAAAAATGATGCAAGTACCTGACAGCTACTCCCGCTGTTCAAGCACCTCCCTCAAGCTTTCTACCACCCTTTCCAGCTCTCTCTCTTTCAGTGCTGGATACATGGGTATGCTAAGGACTTTGGAGTAAAAATTCTCCGCCGTGGGACAAAGGCCTCTTCTGTAGCCCATGGCCTCCATAAAGGGATGCCAATAAACGGGTATGTAGTGCACCTGCACGCCTATGCCTCTGCTTCTCAGCAACCTGTAGACTTCCCTTCTTCTGTTGGCGCTTTCAAACCTCACAGGATACAAGTGATAAGAATGGTAAGCGTAGGGCTTCTCCACCGGAAGGTCAAGCCCTTGAAACTTGCTCAGCTCTTCCTGGTAAAATCTTGCTATCTGTCTGCGTCTTTCAACAAAGCTGTCCACTCTCTTTAGCTGGGATAGACCTAACGCACACTGAAAGTCTGTTATGCGGAAGTTAAAAGAAGGAAACTCTACGTAGTACTCCCAATCTTCTCCTCTTATGATGCCGTGATTTCTTATCTTCAAAAGCTCTCGGTATATTTTTTCCTGGTTGGTAAGCACTGCACCACCCTCGCCGGTGGTTATGTGTTTGACAGGGTGAAAGCTAAAGACCACCGCGTGGGAAAACTTGCAAGAGCCGGTCTTGTAGCCCTTGTACTTAGAGCCTAAGGCGTGGCAGGCGTCTTCCACCACATAAAGCCCGTAGTTCTGAGCCACTTCCCAGACCTTTTCCATGTCCACAGGATGTCCCGCATAGTGAACGGGGACTATAAGCTTAGTTCTCTCGGTGATAAGCCGGGGCAGAAGGCTCACGTCCATGTTGCCCGTCTCTGGCTCCACGTCGCAGAAAATAGGCCGGGCTCCTAGCAAAACGCCTGCAGAGACGGTTGCCACAAAGGTTATAGGCGTAGTTATAAACTGGTCACCTTCCCTTAGACCAAGAGCTCTGTATACGCTGTAGAGGGCAGTGGTGCCTGAGTTAAAGGCGACCGCATACTTTGCACCGCAGTAGTCCGCAAGAGCCCTCTCAAACTCCTGCACTTTTGGACCTTGAGTTATGAAGTCTGACCTCAAGACCTGCAAAACCTCTAAAAGGTCCTCTTCTTGTATAGACTGCCTACCGTAAGGTATCATCCCTGTTAGAATATAGCACACCGCACCCTGTAGCGTCTTTTATGTTTGTATAATTTCTCTTTATAGCCGTAGGTAAACAGGTATAAAGCGTAAAAACGCAGGTGGAACATGTAATTCGAGTTATATAATTACAATGTTATGAAGTTTGTTAGGAGGTAAAGTCATGGAAAGTTCAAGGAGAGACCTGGTAGGTCTCGCGGTAGGTGGGCTTGGAGTTGTTGGTGTATTGGGCGCTCTCTACCCCATAGTGCAGACCATGGCGCCCAGTGCCACCTCCTTAGCGGGTGCGCTGGTAGAAGTGGACATCAACTCCATACCCGAGGGGCAAGTCAGAGTGGTCTCTTGGAAGGGGAAGCCCGTGTTTGTTATCAAACTGCCCCAAGGGCTTCAGTGGAATGGCAAGTCCAAGGAAGAGAAAAACGCCAAGCTTCTCCAAGGGCAGAACGTTTACGCACTGGTGGCGGTGTGCACTCACCTCGGCTGTGTCCCCTTGTGGAAGCCTCAAGGCGAGGCGGAGTTTAACTACCCTGTTTTTCACTGTCCCTGTCACGGAGGCTTCTACTCTCCCTGGGGTGATGTGGTGGCAGGTCCTCCGCCCAGGTCCTTGTATGTTCCCCCTCAAACCATAAAGGAGGGCAAACTGCTCATAGGTGAGCCCGGCTTTGTGAAAGAGCTCACCTAAGGAGGTAGGAAAATGATAGGACGCATAGGAAGGTGGATAGAGGACAGGGCGCACCTTTCAGACCTGTGGCGTTCTCAGATGGTAGAGTACAAGGTGCCTAAAAACCTCACCTTCCCCTACGCCTTCGGCATCATGGCGCTGGTCGCCTTTGCCATACAGGTCATATCGGGCATCTTCCTCACCATGTACTATCAGCCTGATGTCAACAGGGCCTTTGACAGCGTCAACTACACCATAATGAAAGAAGTACCCTTCATGTGGCTCATAAGACAGGTGCACGCCGCAGGTGCCAACTTCTTCTTGGCTGTGGTCTACCTGCACATCTTCACGGGGATCTACTACAACGCTTACAAAAAGCCCAGGGAGCTTACCTGGATAGTGGGTTGGCTTATATACTTTGTGCTCCTGACCACCGCCTTGACCGGTTATCTGCTACCTTGGGGTCAGCTCTCCTACTGGGGTATGGTGGTGACCGCCGAGATACCCACCTCAATAGACTCCGCCCCAATAATAGGAGAGCTGAAAATAGGCGAGACCATATCCCTCTGGATGAAAGGCGGTTACGAGATAGGCCAGATAACTCTGGGTAGGTTTTTTGGGCTCCACATATGGCTTCTGCCCCTAATACTACTTGTGCTGGTGAGTCTTCACCTGTACTTGGTGCGCGCTGCGGGCATATCTAACCCTGAGGGCGTGGAGATAGACAAGAAAAAAGAGGGCGTTCCTTTCCACCCTTACATAACTCTCAAAGAGGGAGCCTACGTGATGGGCTACCTTGCGGTCTTTTTCTTCTTCGTCTTCTTCCACATGAGCCACTTCCTACCTGCGGACAACTACGACCCTGCAGACCCCTTTAAAACCCCAGCTCACATAGCCCCAGAGTGGTATCTCCTGGCCTACTACACCATATTCCGCTCCATACCTGACAAGTTTTTGGGTTTTGTGGCCTTTAACCTTGTTCTCCTGCTTCTCTTACTCCTACCCTTCTTGGACTTCTCTCCCATAAGAAGCGCTCGCAAAAGACCTCTTTTCCTGGTGATGTTCATAGTTCTTGTCATATCCTCCATGGCCCTTACCGTGCTTGGCACTATGCCCCCCACTCCCACCAACGCCATGCTGGGACTCCTGTTCACCGCCGGACTGTTCTCCTTCTTCCTTGCCCTACCTATCATCTCCCTCGTAGAGTGGGGTTGGTATAAGGCGAGAGGAGGTAGTCAGACATGATTAAGACAGTGTTCTTTACTGGGATAACTTTAGCCTTTTTCTACATACTGTGGTTTAACAACTTCTTTGCTCACAGAGAGCGGTATGAGATGCCCGCTCAATACGTCAAGATAGCAGAGGACGTAAAGAGCTACGCAAAGGAGGGCAAACAACTCTTTGAGCAAAACTGTCAAGCTTGTCACTCGGTGAGGTACGACGCCGTCTACATAAGTAGCGTGCAGGCAAACCCTAAGTTGAAGACCCTGCAGGAAAAGTACGGCAAGGTGTTGCCCAGAGACGTGTACGAGGCGGTCTTCTATGAAGACCTGAACGCCCTAAAAGAATCCTTTGGAAAAGTCCCCCCAGACCTGTCTACTATATACCTAGTAAAGGGCAAGGAGTACCTTTTCAACTTCACGCTTGAGCCTCAGAAGGTGCTTCCCGGCACCTCCATGCCTGCGGTCATGACGGGCAGACCGGAGGAGACTGCCAAGATAGTGGCCTATCTCAAGTCCGTGGCAGAGCCCCCTCCAGAGGAGAAGAGCAAGAGAGTGCTGATGGGTGTGGGCACCATAGCCTATCTGGTGGTGATGGGCGTGCTCATATGGCTGTGGAGAAGTAGGGTGCTCAAGAGGATGGGCCTGCACTGAGACAAAAGTCTCTTAGAGAACACTCCACGCAGAGGGGGGGGTGTTTCTACAAAACCTTTTGGCGTGCTCGTCTATAAGGGCGTGGAACTCTTTGTAAACTTCCAGCTCTGCAGGTAAGTTCCTCTCGAAGAACTCCTTAAGCTCCTTGTAGCTCCCTCTTATTTGGTAAAACCTCTGGACGAACCGCTTGGTGTACTTGTCTATGACAAAGGTGAGCCTATCTGCTGCGTACAGAAGTATAACATCTGCGGTCTCCTCACCCACGCCCTGCACGCGCAAGAGCTCCTCTCTTCCCACTGTCTGCAGCTTCTCCAAGGGCTCAAAAAAGCAGGCTACCTCTTTGAGCCTTTTGGCCTTCAGGTTGTAAAATCCTGCGGGTCTTATGAGCTCTGCCAGCCTCTCTTCGGGGGTTTTTCTTACAAAGGAGAGAGACAGCTCGCCCCACTTTTTCAAGTTCTCCAAGAGCTCTTTCCACGTTCTTCCAGCTGGTGTTCTGGGTCAGGACTGCCCCAAGAATTATCTCTTCTCTTGGGTCCGTTCCCTTGAGCTGGTGGTACTCCCTGTCCACGGGCCACCAGCCCTGAGGACCGTAAAGGTCAAGCAAAAGCCAGTAAAGCTCTTCTAACCTCATAGTACACCCTCTCTCCCTCCGCATACCGCCTACCTAACTCCTTCGCCTTCTCCAGAGCTATCAGCCCCTCCCTTACTAAAAACTGCAAAAACTGGCTCAGGTTGTGTCTTTTTTTTGCACCTTTACTCCCGCGCTCAAAGTCTATCAGGTAGACCTTAAGCCCTTCCCCTACCAGCGTGTTTTTCTCAAGCCTATGCAGTTCCTCTTTGTTTATGCCCAACTCATCCAAGAGTTCTATAAGTTCCAGCACTCTTGCGTACACGTTCAGACGTTCCTGCCGGTCCAGACAGGCCTTCTCCAGCGGGACGCCCTGTATGTATTCGTAGACCAGGAAGTCCTCGCCGGCCAGAAGGAGCTGGGGGAAGCCCTCCAAACCCTTCAACAGGCCAAGTATGTCTCCCTCCTTCCTTATGGCGTACTCTTTCTCTTTTCCCCTTGCTACTTTTACCGCCACCTCAAGCCCCTGCCAGCGGGCCCGGAAGACCACCCCTCTCCAACCTCTACCGAGGAGCTCCAGCTCTCCAAGGGAACTCTTTAAGTCTTCAAACCTCAACTGACTACGCGGTAACCTTGCTCTTCCACTGCGGATTTGAGCAGGTCAAAGGGCACTTCCCTCTCCATGCAAACTCGTACCTCTTTTTGCTCCAGGCTCACCTCCACTTCACGGACGCCCTCAAGGGCGTACAGGGCCTGTCTTACCCTGTTTGCGCAGCGGTCGCAGGTCATCCCTTCTACCTTAAGACTCTTTTCTACCATACCTTTCTAATATATTTAGATCTTCTTTGGTGTTGACATTTACGAAAGAGAGGAGCTCGGGGTCCCACTCTCTTGCGGTATCTTCTCCTATCTCTGTAGAGTGCAGGTTCTCTACTAGGTCCACCAACCTCTCGCCACCGCCGGCCATGTAGGCCTCCACTTGGGGCAGTATGTGAGGGTAGTACACGCCCGGCATGGGCTGGAGTCTGCCACTGATTCTAAACAGGGTGAGAGGGGGTCTGGAGTTCTCCAAGAGTCCAAGGAGTAAGCTTTTCTGTAGCATGGGCATGTCTCCTGCCACCACGAGCCCTCTGCCTCCACCGAGGTGTCTGAGGACCGTATAAAGACCTGACAGTGCGAACTGTCTGTCCAGAAGGTCGCACAAGAAGTCCACTCCTTGCAGGAAGAAGAACTTTTCCGGCTCTTTGGTCACCACGTAAACCCTGTCGCACAGGTCTTTGAGAGCTCCTATTGGGTACTCTATCAGCCTCTTACCGCCCCAGAGGTACAGGAGTTTGTCCTCGCCGAAGCGTCTGCTCTGGCCTCCTGCCAGCACAAAGCCCTGGGTCATTCTCTTATGATAAGCTTTGCCCCGTTGGGAAGCCTCTCTACCCTTTCTCTGCTCTCCCTGACTTCTTCCCTAGGCAGGTAAACCATGGTGCCTGCGGGTATGAGGTTCTTCTTTATGTGAGGGTTTAGGTTTCTGAAGAGGCTGTCCTTTATGCCCGTTTTGGAGATGAGCTCTTCGGTGGGCGTCTCCTTTTCCAACACCTTGTGGACCACAGATATGCCCAGTACTCTCGTAGAAAGTCCGTACTTTTCTGGGTTTCTCGCTAGAAGAAGGACCGCAAAGAAGGCAGGCACGTAGTTTCTGGTCTCCTCTGGGAGAAACCGCTGGGTGCTCCAGAAGTCTAACCCACCCGTCCTTCTGGCCACGCAGTTTTCACCACAGTTGTAGCTGGCAAGAGCCAACTCCCAGTTTCCGAAGTAGGCATAGAGGTCCTTCAAGTACCTCATGGCTGCGTCCGTGGCCTTTACCACGTCAAAACGCTCGTCCACGTAAGAGTCCACCCTCAGGCCGTACCTCCTTGCAGTGGAAGGGATAAACTGCCACAGGCCTGCCGCACCTGACCTGGAGACCGCCATGTTGTTGAAAGCGCTTTCAATCACCGGCAGGAGTGCTATCTCCTCGGGCAGGCCGTGCCTTTGCACTATAGGCAGTATAACTGGCATGTAGTAGTTTGCTCGCTGAAGGGCAAGCTCAAAAGACCGCCTGTTGGAAAGGTAGTAGTCCACAAACCTTCTTATCTCCTCCCTGTCAGGCACAGGTATGCCGAAAGTCTGAGCCTCCTTTTGGATGAATCTCTCCTCCTCTTCGGAGAAGTAGTGACTGCCCTTTTGCACCACGCTCACCTGATTGTCCGCCTTGGGAAGCACCGCCTGCCTAACCACGGGCGTGCAGGCACTGAGAAGACCCACGACAAAGAGTATTCCAACGGCCCACTTTTTTATGTCCTTCCCCACTTGACTATTATACACTGTGTTAAAGTTTTTTCTGAGGAGGTAGAAAGTGGAGGCAAGTTTCGTCCTTCTCGTGGTAATTGTGGTCTCAGTATTGATGCCCGTCTTGCTTTACAACTCTCTCGTATCCAAGAAGAACGCAGTACACAACGCCCTCTCCAGCGTGGACGTTTACCTAAAGCAGAGGTACGACCTCATACCCAACCTCGTCTCTTCTGTCAAACAATACATGCAACACGAAAGAGAACTGCTGGATCAGCTAAGGGCCAGTGAGAACTTCCTACACCTTCAGAAAACTCTAAAACGAGATAGAGGAGCGCATATCCGCCGCAAGAAGAGCATACAACTCTGCGGTCACCGACTACAACAACGCCCTTGAGATGTTTCCTACAAACATAATAGCAAGCATGATGGGTCTGAAGAGGGAAGAGTGGTTTGAAATACCCCAGCAAGAAAGGGAAGTGCCTCAGGTTTCTAAGCTCTTCGGTAGCTAATGGAAGAGAACTTTTACAAAAGTTTGGAGGAGAAGCTCCACTTACTTGAAGTCAAGAGACAAAAAATAGTGCGCTGGCTAACTATCTTTGCAACGATGTCCTTCTTGCTCTCTCTTTTTTCAATCTACTACCTGTGGGGGAGCATTGGAGAGCGGGAGCTCCTTGTAGCCACTTTTGCAGCCTTTGTAGTGTCTACGCCCACGTATTTGCATCAGAAAAAAGGTGGTCAGAGTTCTTCAAGGAGGAGATTTTGTCCACGATTTTTAAAAACTTCTTTCCGAGCCTTACCTACAGGCCAAAAGAGTACATACCTAAGGAGCTTTTCATAAGTAGCTTGCTTTTTGCGGACAGCTCAAGACCGGACAGATACAGAGGTGAGGACAGAATTGAAGGAAAGGTAGGTTCGACAGACATAGCCCTCTCAGAGGTTTGGGCAGAATACATGACGGAGACCACGGACGGCGAAGGAAACAGGAAGGTTGAGTGGCACACTATTTTTAAGGGTGTCTTCTTCGTGACAAAGTTTCCCAAAAGGGCAAGGAGCACGGTGCTTGTGTATCCCAGCACCTTCAGGTTCTTTGGCACGCCTGCAAAGCTCCAGAGAGTAAAGCTGGAAGACCCAGAGTTTGAAAAGCACTTTGATGTGTTTTCCAACGACCAGATAGAGGCAAGGTACATCCTGAGCCTAAGCCTTATGAGACGCATGCTGGACTTTGTTTTAAAAACAAGGGCAAGGGTTAGGTTCTCCTTTATGGGTGAGTACATGTTCTGCGCCATGGACTTTGGTAAGAACTTTTTCAAAGCACCTTCTCTTTTCCGTTCCGTGTACCCACTTCTCTACGAAGAGGGCTACAGACAGTACGTTAAGGAAGTGGAGCTCTTAATATCTATAGTGGAGGAGTTAAATCTCAACCAGCGTATATGGCTGTAGCGGTGTTAGCTCTCTACAGCGTGTTTAGCAAGTCTTTTATGACCTTTTCTTGCTGGTCTTCCCCTATCTCTTCTTCAGAAAGACAGAACAGGGGTATGAGTTGAACTCTTGCCACTCCCTTTTTCAAAAAGCCCAGCCTCTCGGCCGCAGACATGGACAGGTCTAACACTCTGCTCTTTTTTTTTGGCCCCCGGTCGTTGACCAGCACTATCACTTCTTTTTTATTCTCTAAGTTTCTCACCAAGAGGTAAGTGCCGATAGGGTAGTCTCTTGAAGCGGCAGTGTACTTGTGCTTGTTGAAAGGCTCTCCGGAGCTGGTTTTTCTCCCGTGAAACTTGCCTCCGTACCAGCTGGCGTATCCTTCCCGCACCTTGCACTCCTGACCTGCCACCACGGACAAAAAAGACACAATACCCAGAAGAACCATCCCTCTCATCTTTACACCTCCCGGACAGGGTAAGACCTTTCTATCATAACACAGGTGGCTAAAACTTTTCAACCCACCTTTTATAGGTTAAAATTCTAATCAAGGATGATTGCTCTAAGGGTTTTTGTCGGCGGTGTAGTGCAAGGTGTCGGCTACAGGGCCTTTGCCAAGCGCACCGCAGAGAGCTACGGACTGAGCGGGTGGGTAAGGAACCTGCCTGACGGTAGGGTGGAGCTCTTCGTCCAGGGCTCTAAGGAAGTGGTCTGGAGCTTTCTGGGAGAGCTCTTTGAGGGTCCGCCCGCCAGTAAGGTGAACCGTATGGAAATCCTCAAGGAGGTGCCAAGGGATGAGGAGAGGACTTTTAATATTCTGTATTAGCGTGGGCTTTGCCCTCGGGTCCGAGTGCAAGAATTACGTGGTAAAAGAGGGTGACACCCTGGAAAGGATAGCCCGCAGAGAAGGGGTGGACATAAAAGATATCAAAGCTGCCAACAAGGGTCTAAGAGAGGACAAGCTCAGAGTAGGTCAGAGCTTGTGTGTTCCTCTCAAGACAAAGGCTTCGGAGAAGTACGCAGTTTACGAAGTAAAGAGGGGAGACACCTTAGAAAAGGTAGCCAAAAGCTTTGGGGTAGATGTGGAAACTCTCAAGGAGTACAACAAGCTAAAAAGCGACAGGCTGGTAGAAGGGCAGAAGATAAAAATCCCTGCCCGTGGCACTGCAAGAGCGGAGGAAGGCTACGACCTACAAAGGCGCAAGGGCAGGCTCGAGGATGTGGCAAAGGCCACGGGCGTTCCTAAGGACAGGCAGACGGGCACCAAAGTGAAAGTGCCAAAAGCCGCAAAGGACAGAAGAGAAAACTACCAGCTCTACACGGTAAAGAGAGGTGGAAGGTTAGAGCACGTAGCTAAGGCTACGGGCACGCCACTTAAAGAGCTGGAAAGGCTAAACCCAACCCTCAAGGACAAGTGGCTGAACCCGGGCACGCAGGTGAAGGTGCCTCAAAAAGAGAGGGAGGTAAAAACCCAAGAAGGTTACGAGCTCTACACTCTTAGGCGCGGGGGCAGGCTCGAGGATGTGGCGAAGGCCACGGGCGTTCCTAAGGACAGAAACCTCCAAGCAGGCACCAAGGTGAAAGTGCCCGAGAAAGAGGAGAACACAAGGGCACCTCAGGAAGCACCCAATAGAAAAGAGGAACGCATAGCCCTTAGAGAGATAGACAAGGGCAACGCACCCAGCCCCCAGTTGCCCACTTTCAAAGGTCTGAGTCTTCCTCTTCCGGTGGAGGGAAAGGTAACGCGGGTGCCTAAGGGCATAGAGATACAGGCCCCTTGCTCTACGCCGGTGAGAGCGGTGGAAGAGGGCCGGGTCATATACAGCGGGGGCGACCTTCAGGCCTACGGCAACATGGTCATAGTGGAGCACGAAGGCTTTATATCTCTGTACGCCCACAACGAGACGAACTTGGTGAAGAGGGGAGAATGGGTGGGCAAAGGTCAGGTCATAGCCAAACTTGGCAAGAGGGGTGGCTCTGAAGAGTGCGTCCTCCGTTTTGAGCTCAGAAACAAAGAAGGCATCCCCTTAGACCCCACCGAGTACATAAAGTCCACCAACTAAGGGGAGCTCCCCTCTTGAAACCCTCTTATGCACACCAAAGTGCCCTGCTTACCTTTGACGACCTTTTTTATGGTCCTTACCTCGTAAATTTGGTTGTCGTTCTTTATGACCCCGCCCTTCTCCAGAACGTCCCACAGGCTTTTGAGCATGTTGTCTATGTCCCTTCTCCTGTGGTTAGGTAGGAGCAGCTCTACGTAGACTGAAACCTTACCTTCTATGGGCGTTCCGGAGTACTGTTCCCTTATCTCCCACAGAGCTCTGGCCTCCCAGTTTTTTACGCGGGGAGGTTTGAACACCTTGCCCCCTTTTCTCCTTATGTAGCGGTTGCTTTTGGGCACAGGGAGCATGGAAAGCCACAGCTCTACTACTTTCTCAGGAGCAGTGCACATAGCAAGAAAGTTAGGGACAAGCTCAGCAGGTTAAGGCCCATAGAAATGCCGTGCCACTTGGCAAAAGCACTCTGGTCCACGCCCTTGAGACTGTGAACTGTAGGAAGCACATAAAAAAGGTGCAGTGCGTGGAGCGAGAGGTTAACCAGCGCCAGAAGTGCCACCAGTTTGCCTACTCTGAGCCCAAGCAGGAGCGTAAGGAAGGAGACTGCCAACCCTATGTAAAAGTATACGGGAAAGACCCTCTGAACCACGCTACCTGCCTGCTCTTTGCTCAGCACCCGGAAGAGGGTGGGAGCGACGAAGAAGCTAAAGAAGGCCCCCAGACCCAAGTAGGCGGAGTTGAGCAATAGCAAGAGCCTATCCATCACCTCTCACGGTCTTTAGCTGGTAGGCTTTGAGGGTCTGTATGAGCTTTTTCTCTTTGTCCGCACTCATGGGACACAGCGGTAGACGAAACTCCTTCTCGCACATACCTAAGGCCCAGCAGGCGGTCTTGACAGGTATGGGGTTCGTCTCTATGAAAAGCACCCTAAAGAGGTCCAGCAGGTAGTAGTGGAGTTCTCTGGCCTTTAGGAAGTCGCCCTGCAGGGCGTAGTCTACCATGGCCTTTACCTCTCTGGGCATTACGTTGTTGGCCACAGATATCACGCCCTTTGCCCCCAAGGCCATCATGGGTAGAGTGAGCGAGTCATCCCCAGACAGTAGGGTGAAGTTCTCTCCCAAAAGCTTTCTGAGCTCGGATATTCTGTCCATGTTAGGCGTGGACTCCTTCGAAGCTACTATGTTAGGGCAGTCCTTCACCAGCCGGTAGATGGTCTCAGGAGCTATCTCCACGCCGGTTCTGGAAGGTATGTTGTAAAGGATTATGGGTATGTCTACCTCCTCCGCCACTGCCTTAAAGTGTCTGTATAAACCCTCCTGGGTGGGCTTGTTGTAGTAGGGTGCTACCAGAAGACAGGCGTCTGCCCCTACCTCTTTGGCGTGGGAGGTAAGCTCTACCGCCTCGTGGGTGGCGTTCGCACCTGTGCCTGCGATGACCTTTATCCTGCCAGCGGAGTGCCTGACCGCATGCTCTACCACTCTCTTGTGCTCTTCAAAGGTTAGGGTGGGAGACTCTCCCGTCGTGCCACAGACCAGCACTGCATCCGTCTGGTTGTTTACGTGAAAGTCTATGAGCCCTTCCAGAGCTCTCAGGTCTACCTGACCCTGACGGAAAGGCGTAATCAAGGCTACTATAGAACCGTAAAACATGCTGGAAATTATAGCATTTCAACACCCTAAACTGTCCTATACTTATAGGAAATGCTCAGCTTTCCTGTCAAGCTGGAGGAGTTAAAGAGGGTTCAGATAAGGCTCAAGAGAGGACCTTCCTACGAAGAGCTCTCTTTTGCCCTCTTGGAGCTTTCTATGCTCCTCGAGGGCGGTCTTAGCCTGCTGAAAGCCCTTGAAGTGTTGGCTTTGCAGACCTCGGACACAACCTTGAGGGAAGCCCTTCTGAAGGTCAAAGAGTCCATAGAGAAAGGTCAAAGCATACACAGAGCTTTTTCTCAGGGAGGGATTTTCCCTGAGTTTTTCCTTGAGATGCTAAAGACCGCAGAAAGGGGCGAAAACCTGAGTCAGGTCCTCCGCATATCGGGCGATTACATGCAGAAGGTCTCGGACGCCAGGGCCAGAGTTCTCACCGCCCTCGCCTACCCGCTCTTTGTCATATTCGCAAGCCTTCTGGCGGTCCTACTGGTGGTCAGACTGGTGGTGCCAAAGATAGTTGGAGTTCTCCAGAGCCTCGGGAAGGAACTGCCCCTCATAACGAAGGCCCTCCTGCTCTTTTCTGAGATTCTGTCTTACCTTCTCTACCTTCTTCCGGTTTTTCTGCTCCTGTACGCTTTCAGAAACAGGCTCGTAGGCAAGGAGACCTGGGACAGATACTGGCTCAAGCTTCCTATCGTAGGCAGAGTGTCTCTGTGCTACAACCTCTCAAGGCTTGCAGGCACGCTGCTCATGGCAATCTCCTCTGGCATCCCCATCACGAGAGCCATAAGCCTCAGTCTTGGGAGCCTCACCAACGCCTACCTGAGGTCTTCTCTTCTGGGCGTGGAGCAGGAAGTGTCAAAAGGGAGGAGCATAAGCTCTTCGCTCAGAGAAAGAAGGGTCTTGCCTGAGACTTTCCTAAACCTGCTTTCCATGGGTGAGAAGAGCGGTGAGCTGGAAAAAAGCCTCAAGATGCTTCAGGAGATGTACGAGCGTCAGGCGGAGAGGGCCGTAGGCTTCTGGCTTAGGTTCGCCGAGCCGGTAGCCATGTTGGTGGTAGGAGCTCTCGTGGCGCTGGTGGTCCTGAGCGTGGTGCTCCCTCTCAGCGAGATATCTACGGGTGTTGGCAGGTAGTATAATATTCCCATGAAGGCCAGAGGCTTTACTCTCATAGAGCTCTTGGTGGTGGTCATAATACTGGGCATTCTGGCCGCTATCGTGGTCCCTCGCATAACGGGCAGGGTGGACGAGGCAAAGGTGGAGGCCACACGCGTCCAGCTAAAGGCTATAAGGGACGCCTTGGAACAGTACAAGCTAGACAACGGCTTTTACCCCACCACGGAGCAGGGGCTAAGGGCTTTGGTGGAAAAGCCTGCGACGCCACCTGTGCCTCAAAGGTGGCGTCAGTACATGGACAAAGTTCCTAAAGATGTCTGGGACAGGGACTACATATACATGTCCCCTGGGATAGGCAGACCCTTCGAGCTTAGGTCCGTAGGTCCTGACGGGAGGGAAGGCACGGAGGACGACATAGATGTCTGGCAGTAGGGGCTTTACCCTTCTGGAGCTCATGGTGGCGGTGGCGGTCGTGGCGGTAGGCTTCTCCGCACTCTTTGAACTGCTCGGAAGAGCAAGACTGGAGCAAGCCTACACCCGAGCTCTCAAAGAAGACCTCTTCCAGCTAAGTAGCCGCATAGTAGAAGGCAAAACTGAGGGGTTAGAGCGGGAAAAGAGACCCCTAAAGGACTACCCGGAGCTTGAGGAAGTCACCTACCAACTTGGCTCTGCCCAAATACTGGTCTACCGGCTCAGGAGATGAAGAGGGGTTTTACGCTCCTTGAGGTGCTCTTGGTCTTGACCCTGCTGGGCATCTTCTTCGGCGTACTTTCTTACAGCTTTTACTCCTCCGCCAGAACCTCCTACGCTCTCATGGAGTCTGCGGAGCTCACCAGAGAAGAGGTTCTGCTCTTTTGGAACTTGCAGAGAAAGTTCGTGGGAGCCACGGACGTGGCAGTTCGCAAAGAGGGCGTCTTTATGATAACCTCTGCGGGAGACTACTACCAGGGGGTGGTAAAGTGCGCTTACATCTACAAGGATGGTTGGCTCTACTACTACGAGTTCCCCTACCCCTACGGAGACCTGACCTTCTACGAAGAGGACAGGCTGGTAAAAGTAGGAAGGATTAGGGAGCTCTCTTTCAGGGCCTTCGTAGGTGGTCAGTACTTGGAGGAGTACAGAGGACTGCCCCAGTGGGTGGAAGTGAACATAGAAGGCAAAAAGCTCAGCATAGGTCTATAATATCTACGAAAATGCTTTTTCTGTACCCCTTTGTCCTGCTTTCCTTTCTGGTGCTTGTCGGTATGTACGGTCTGTGGGTGGAGAGCCCTCCCCAGAAGGTCCCTCAGCTGAGGAAGGAGGAGGTCAACCTTGCCCCTCTTCTGGCTAAGTTCGTGGCCCTTTTCCCTCGAGAGCAGGAAAAAGCCCAAGAGAGAGTTCCAACCGTACAGCTGTTGGCCACTGCCACCGGCAGTCTTCGGTTGGCCCTTGCTCAGGTGGACGGGACTCCAAGAACCCTTCGGATAGGCACGCAGGTGCAAGGCTACAGCGTGGTGGAGATAGAGAGAAACTACATCGTCCTTGCCAAGGGTGACAATAGGCTGGCGGTAGGCTTCAGACTTGCTCCAGAGCCCCCACCTCAAGCACAGGCCCCCGAACAGCCTCGGGCGACGCCGAGCGTTTCCCGTAGTCTTCAGGCGAGCGTGTCAAAAGGTGAACTGGAGCGCATCACCGCAGACCCAGGCCTTATGTTTAGACAGATAAGGCTCGTCCCCTTCCTGCAGGAGGGGAAGACTCGTGGGTTTCTCTTTGAGTGGGTAGAGCCGGGCAGTATCTTTGATAGGTCTGGCATAAGGCCCGGAGACGTGCTCCTGTCCATAAACAATCAGGAGATAAGGAGCGGAGAGGACGCCTTTAGAATTCTACAAGTGCTCAGAAACGAGAACAGTATAAAATTGAACCTGCAGAGAGGCAACGAGCTCATAGAACTCTCCTTGAGGGTGGAGTGATGAAAAAAGTGCTTGCGCTGTTTTTGGTGGCCATACTGTGCCTTCCTGCGACCGCCCAGGAGGTGGAAGAGCTCCAGAGGCAGGCCCAGGAGCAGAGAAGGACGGGAAGGGTGTTTCTCAACTTCAACAACGCGGACATAAGTCTGGTGGTCAAGTTCATGTCAGAGCTGACGGGGAAAAACATAGTGCTTGACCCCAACGTGAAGGGCACCATAACGATTAGCTCCGCCAAACCTGTGAGCCTCTCTCAGGCCTGGGAGCTCTTTGTGATGTCCCTTGCCTTACAGGGCTACGGCGTGATAGAAGACAGAAACTTCGTGCGCATTATCCCCATAGCTCAGGCCATACCTCTGGCGGAACCAAGGAGGGCCACCACGGGGGCGGAGGTGATAGTCTACCTCTACACTGCGGAGAACACGCAGGCAGCCCAGCTACAGCAGGCTATACAGCCCTTTCTCTCACCCTTCGCCAAGGCGAGCATTCACCCCCAATCCAACACCCTTATCGTAGCGGACATAGCGAGAAACATACAGAAGATAAAGAACATACTCCGGGAGCTGGACTCTCCGGAGAAAACCCTCAAGGTGAAGCTCTACAACTTGCAAAGGGCGAAGGCGGAGAACGTGCTTCAGAGCGTGCAGGGAGTTTTGAGCGCACTTCAACAGCAGACGGGCCTTTTAGGGGTGGCTACCATAAGCAAGGATGCCAACGCTCTCATAGTGGTTGCCAGAGAGGATGTGCACGCGGTGGTGGAAGAGGTGATAAGAACCATAGACAACGCCTCCCAGATAACGGAAGACAGAAGCTTCTACGTGGTACCCTTGCGCTTCATATCGGCGGAGGAGCTCCACAAAAGTCTGCAAAGTCTCCTGACGGGCGTGTCCCCCACCGTGGCCCCAGCTCAGCCTGCACCTCCACCACCGCAGGAGACGCTTCGCGGTTTGGAGACTCCCCTCCAGAAAACTCAGCCCCCTCAGAGACAACAGCCCCAACCCATTCCGCCCATTCAAACCAGAGAAGGGTTAAGAATAGGCTTTGACAGGGGTACCAACTCGGTGCTCATCTTTGCCACCCCACAGGAGTTTGAAGCGCTGAAGGCTCTAATATCCAAACTGGACGTGAGGAGAAGGCAGGTGCTCATAGCAACCTCGGTGGTGGAGATGTCTACGAGCAAGGCCTTAGACATAGGCATAAGGTGGCAGGCCATAGGCTCAAAAGGCGGTGCGGGCTTCGGTGTGGGAAGCCTGCAAGACTTGTACAGTTCCTTGCTTTCTGGGAACTTTGTGCTGGGCTTTCTCAACAACGTGGGCAGGACGCTCACCATAGGTGGGGTGAACCTCTTCTTCCCAGACCTGGTCTTGCTTTTCTCCCTTCTGGAGAAAGGCTCAGGATTTAACCTGATTTCAAACCCCAAGGTGCTCACTCTGGACAACCAGACCGCAGAGATAAAGGTGGGACAGGTGGTGCCTTTTGCCTCAGGCGTCAAGTTTGACATAAACGGACAGCCCGTTATAACCTACGACTACAAAGAGATAGGACTCAACCTCAAGATAACTCCCACGGTGGCCGAGAACAACCTCCGCCTTGTCATAAACCTTCAGGTGCAGGAGATTGTGGACTTCATACGCCCGCAGGTGGGACAGCTCAGCTACGCAGTGCCCGTCACTTCCAACCGGCAGGTTAACTCAGATGTAGTGGTAGAGAAAGGACAGACCATCATCATAGGAGGGCTCGTCAGCACCAGAACCATCAACTCGGAGGAGGGAGTGCCGGGCTTGAAAGACATACCTTTGCTGGGAAGACTTTTCAGAAGAGACTCCAGAAGCGAGGACAAGGTGTCCCTTTTTGTATTTCTGACCCCATACGTGGTGGACAGCCCTGAAGAGCTCAGCAGAATAACGCAAGAGCACCAGAGAATGGCGGAAGAACTCAGAAAAATGCTGAGAAACCAGAAAAAGGATGAAAATACCAAGCAGTAAACTTCTCTTTTATCCGCTGGTTGTTTTTACGGTCTTTTTTTTGCTGTTTTTCTTGACTTTTCCCAAGTTTCTTTTTGTTGACAGAAAGCTCTCCCAGGCTGGTCTTTACCTGCTGGCAGACAGAGTAGAAGAGGGCCTGACAGGGCTTTCTTTGACTAAAGTTAGGCTCTACGACCAGCAGTCAAAACTTGCCACCTTTGACAAGCTTGAGATTTCTCTCCGCTTTTTGAAGATAATGGTGGTTGGCCTGTGCGAGGGTAAGAGTCTCCGCGCGGAGCTCTACCCTTGGTCTATGAGTCTCAACACCGAGTCCTTTACCTGTCTTTCGGGCACAGACAGCCTGTCCGCCAACCTGTCAGTAAGAAAAGGGCTTTACGGTAAGATGAGCATGAAGGGGCTCAAGTTTCAAGACACGAAGATAGATGAGCTCTCTCTTGAACTCAGGGGTAGGGTCTTCAGGGCAAAGGTAAAGATGATGGGTTTTGAGCTGGTGGGCGACGGTCAGCTAGTCTTCAAGCCCTCAGACCCGCTCAGGTCCGGTATAAACGGTCAGGTTTCAGGTGGCGGAATGAAGCTTGTCCTGTCTGGCACTCTGGAAAGACCACAGCTCCTGAGGTAGTCATCTCAAAAGCTCCCTTGGCACAGGCCCAAGCCCTTTGAGCTTTCTCTCTACTATCCCCCGAGAGTACTTCTCTAAGTAGTAGACTATGGTTTCCACCCTTATCTTTACACTGCCCGCAGGCTTTGTTTCATCCAGCTCGCCAAACTTAAAAAAGAGAGTGCCAGAGCCTTCTACGATTTTTTGCACCGGTGTATAGGTAGGCTGGTCCATACCACACTCGTAGGAGGAAAGCCTT
This sequence comes from Aquificaceae bacterium, assembly GCA_025062075.1. GTDB lineage: Bacteria > Aquificota > Aquificia > Aquificales > Aquificaceae > Pampinifervens. Next base: position 99 of record JANXBA010000011.1, on the reverse strand, counting down.
ATAACGCCTGTTATCCAAGGAAGCCTCGTAGCAAACTTTGCACCCCATATAATCTCGTTGGTGTTAGAGCTATAAGAAGAAGTCCATACGTCCGATATA
>JANXBA010000061.1 GCA_025062075.1 Aquificaceae bacterium | reverse complement strand
GGTCTTCGTGGTGGACAGCTCTGTAGAGAGGGAAAGGGTAAATTTCTTAGTGCTGAGAGAGACCGCAGCCGTTCTGAAGGAGCAAGGCGAGGACCTGCTCAAGCTCCCCGTGGTGGTCCAGTACAACAAGAGGGACCTGCTAGAGGCTATGGACATCGAGGACATGCAGTTTAAGTTCAACCCTTGGAACACGGACTACGTGCCGGCGGTGGCAATCAGGGGTGAAGGCGTGCTGGAGACCTTCCAGAAAATAGTCAGAAATGTGCTCGTGAGTAAGCATGTCAGAAGCGGCAATTTATAAGAACATAGAGCTTGGAAGCATAAAGTTTGAAAGCTTGAGGGAGGAGCTCAGCAAAAAGCTCTTTACCGGCTTTATGAAGCTGAGCTACTGGAACATGGAGGACTACCTTTACTACCTCAGAGGTAAGCCGGTGGGGGGCATAAGATACCTGTCTGAAGACGGTGGCGAGCTCATAGACCACGAGTCTTACCGCCCCCCTCATCAAGCAGGCCTCCTCTCCCTTTACAGCACATCACCCGTAGAAGTGTTCGCATTCCTCGAAAGTCTGCAAGAAAAGGTGAGTCCTTACAGCTTTGTTAGCTACGGGCGGGAAGTGGTGGCCTCCCTACAGCTTTCCCACACGGACCCTCAGCTCGTTCTGTCGCACATATCCTCGCTGGAAATGCATGGCTACATGGTCTTCTGCGGGCAAGAAGGCTTTGGCCCGCTGATAGGCTTCTCCGCAGGCAAGCCCGTGTTTCTTTTTGACAGAGGGCGCAAGCCCTCCGCCGGAAGAGTGGACCTGCACATGAAGCTCTCAGATGCTTACCTGTCCGTCTTTCGCACCGAGCCGGAGTTTGTGAACTTTCTTGCCTCGGCGGACAAAATGAAAAAAGTGCATACTACAAGGCTCTCCCGGCTACAGCAGGTAAGAGAAGTCCTTAAAGAGGTAAGAGACCCATACCTACTGCTTGAAGTAATTCTCACCTACGGGCTTCGCCTGTTTACCTTCTTCTACAATGGTTCGGTAGTTTTCAAAATGCTCAGTAAAAACGGCCTCTTTTCTGAAGAGAGGCCTGCTCTAAGCCAGCAGAGAGAGCTCCCGCTCAACGTCTACGCAGTTCCCGTGCAGACCAGTCTATCACCGATAGAGATAAACTTCCTCACGGAGAGTTCCGTAGAGTATCTGAAGACCGAGGAGCTCTCCGCCATAAAAAACTTCTTCATGGAGCACATAGGCCCCATATGGCAGGCGGTCTGGAAGAGGGTTTTTGAAAAGATGGGGCTTGAGCCAGATAAGCTGCCTGTAGATAGGACTAAAGAGTTTATAAAAAGGCTGGCGGAGGAGATACCTGACGAGAGGCACTCAAAGGCATTCTTGGAAAAAACCAGGAGGTGGTCGTCATGAAAGGTATCCTCCCTAAAAGCATAAGGTGGAAGATAGGTCTGCCCATCCTTCTCTTCGGTGTGGTGGCAGGGTTGGGCACGGGCTTTTACACCTACAAGACGGAGGTGGACAACGCGGTTTACATCACCGAGGAGAGGGTCAAAGTAGCCATAACCTTCAGCGACAGCTCCAGAGAGTATGTGAGAGGAACTCTGAGACCTCTGATTTTTGACCTTCTGGGCAGGGCGAAGGGCTGTGTGCAGGAGGACTTTATCTTGGAAGCTCAGTCTTCCAGCTTTTTTACCGCCTCCATCTTTAACATGGTCAACGAGAAGACACCCGACTTTCGGCTCAGACAGGTGGCTTACAACCCCATAAACCCCAAGAACAGACCTACACCTGAAGAGGCCCACATAATCAACTTCATGAGGGCCAACAACCAGAAGGAGTATGTGGGCGTGGTGGAGATGAACGGACAGAGACACTTCGTGCACGCCTTTGGTAAGGTAGCGGATGCGGGCTGTATGCGATGCCACTCCACGCGCGAAGCCATGCCCAAGAGCCTTATAGCCAAGTACAACCCCCAGTACGACCCCAACTGGAAGGTGGGAGAGCTCGTAGGTGCGGTCATGGTCTCCGTGCCCTTTGAAGCCATAATTCTCAAGGCTCAGCTTGACGGGCTCTTGAGTGGTCTTGCGGTCTTCAGCGTGTTCCTGCTCATGAGCCTTTTCGTAGTGGTGGCTTTAAACATACTGGTTTTCAAGCCCGTGGAGGAGCTCCAGAGAAAGGCGGAGGAGATAGCCAAGGGTAACGTGGACGAGCCCATAGAGGTGAAGTCCCAGGACGAGATAGGCAAGCTGGCGGAGTCCTTTGAGAGGATGAGGGTGAGCATAAAGAAGGTCATGGACCTTCTCAAGTGATATAATCACGGGGATGCGCTGGAGTAGGTACTTCTGGCACACCTCCAAAGAGGACCCCGCGGATGCGGAGGCCCCCTCCCATAGACTTCTCCTCAAAGGTGGATTCATCAAGCAGGTCTCCGCCGGCGTTTACGAGCTCACGCCCCCCGGGGTCAGGGTGCTCAGAAAGGTAGAGCAGGTGGTGCGTAAAGAGATGGACAGGAGCGGTGCCCAAGAGGTGCTCCTGACCGTGCTCAACCCAGGCGAGCTCTGGAAGGAAACGGGCAGGTGGGACCTCTACGGTAGGGAGCTCTTTACCCTAAAGGACAGAAACGGTAGGGAGTACTGCCTTGGACCTACCCACGAGGAGGAGATAACCGACTTGGTGCGCTCTTACGTGAGCTCCTACCGCCAGCTTCCCCTGCTCCTTTACCAGATACAGGTCAAGTTCAGGGACGAGAAAAGACCGCGCTTTGGCCTTATAAGGGGAAGGGAGTTCATCATGAAAGACGCCTACTCCTTTGACCAGGACGAGCTTTCCGCCCTACTCTCCTACGAGAACATGAAGTTTGCCTACGAGAGAATCTTCAAGAAGCTGAGAATAAGCACCCTTATGGTGGAGGCAAGCGTGGGAGCCATAGGGGGCGTGAGCTCTCACGAGTTTGTCACGCTTACCCCCTACGGGGAGGCAAGGGTGGCCCACTGCCCTAACTGCGGTTACGCGGGAAACGCGGAGGTGGTAAAGCTCCCAAGGGCTCAGGAAAGAGAAGAAGAGCCAAAGCCCCTTACTGAGGTGGAAACCCCGGGCACAGACACCATAGAAAAGCTCTCCTCCTTTCTGGGCGTAAGCGCGGACAGAATAGTCAAGGCGGTGCTCTATTTGGTGGAGGGCACAGAGCCGGTCATGTTTTTGATAAGAGGAGACCGAACGGTGGACGAAAGCAAAGTGGAGGCGGTGCTCAAAACTGAAAACTTCAGGCTGGCTGAAGACCGAGAGGTCTGGGAGCTCCTCAGAACGCGCAAGGGCTTTATCGGACCTTTTAACCTGCCCCCCTCTGTAAAGCTTTACTGGGACAACTCCACCTACGGTCTGAAGAACGTGGTCATAGCCTTCAACCGCCCCGACTACCACTACATAAACGCCAACCCCGGCAGGGACTACCAACAGGAGAGGTTCGTGGACGTGTGCCAGGTGGAGGAGGGAGACCCGTGCCCCAAGTGCGGTGCGCCTCTTAAGATAGACAGGGGTTTGGAGCTCGGTCACATCTTTCTCCTTGGCACTCGGTACTCCGAGCCCATGAAGGCTCTCTACAGAGACCCCGAAGGGCGGGAAAGACCCATATTCATGGGCTGTTACGGCATAGGCATCTCTCGGTGCATCTCCGCCGTAGTGGAGCAGTATCACGACGAGAAGGGCATAAAGTGGCCCACGCCGGTGGCACCCTTTGAGCTGGACCTTATATGCGTAAACCCCACCGACCCACAGCAGAAGGAGGTGGCGGATAGGCTCTACCTACTTGCACAACAGACGGGCATAGAGACCATCTACGACGACAGGGACGAGAGCCCCGGCTTTAAGTTTGCGGACGCAGACCTGTGCGGTTTCCCCTACAGGCTGGTGGTAGGAAAGAAGGTAAAGGAGGGCAAAGTAGAGCTCCAAGACAGACACAGAGGAGAACGCACGGACTTGGACATAGACACCGCCCTTGAGCACCTAAAGACCCTCATAGAGAAGGACAAAAGCTGACCTAAGCCCTGCCCGCGTCTCTGGAAACGCCCCTTTTGGAGCTCCTGATGAACTCCGTCAGAGTCACCACTTCCCTGTAGCATCCGTACTCCTCTAGAAGAACCTTTATGGCTTCCTCTTTCAGCAGGCCACTGCGAAAAAGTAGGCGGTAGGCTTTCTTGAGAACGTTGAGCACCTCCTTGGAAAAGCCCCTCCTCTCAAGCCCTACCGTGTTTATGCCGTAGAGGTGGGCGTGATGGCCTGCAGCTCTGGTGTAGGGTGGAATGTCTAAGGACACGCCCGACAGACCGCCCACCATGCTGTAAGCTCCCACTCTGGCCCACTGGTGCACCGCGGACAGACCGCCGAGAAAGGCGTACTCGCCCACCTCCGAGTGCCCTCCCAGAGTGGCACAGTTTGCCAGTATGGCACCCTTTTTCACCACGCAGTCGTGGGCCACATGGGCGTAAGCCATGAGCATGACATCCTCTTCTATCACGGTCTTCATCTTGCCTAGGGCAGTTCCTCTGTGCACGGTTGCGTACTCTCTTATGACCACCCTGTCGCCGATGAGGACCTCGCTCTCCTCGCCTGCGTACTTAAGATGCTGAGGCTCTTCTCCTATCACCGCCCCGTCGTAGATTTTGCAGTTTTGACCTATGCTCACCCTTCCCCTTATGCTCACGCGGGCTCCCACGCGCGTGCCCGCACCTATCCTCACCCGCCCTTCTATCACCGTGTAGGGTCCTATCTCCACATCTTCGTCCAGCTCCACCTCTGGACCTACGAGAGCGGTAGGGTGCACCCTTGCCACGCTATGTCCTCCCGAGAAGGTACTGCCTTAAGAGCTCAAGAGCCCACTGGGTAGCCACAAAGCGGTTCTCGTTTCTACTACCTGAGAAAACAAACCTCCTGACGGAGACCTGCCTGCGGTCCGCTAAGGCTATGTAGGTGAGCCCTACGGGCTTTTCCTGCGTGCCACCCCCAGGTCCCGATATGCCGGTGATGGCCACGGACACGTCCGCACCGGTCTTGTGAAGAGCTCCCAGCGCCATCTGCCTGCAGACCTCCTCCGAGACCGCGCCGGAGCTCCTCAGAGCTCCCTCTTCTACCCCAAGCCAGTCGCCCTTTAGCCGGTTGTCGTAGGCCACAAAACCACCAAGGAAGTAGGAAGAAGAGCCGGGCACGTTGACTATTCTGGCAGAGAGCAGGCCCCCAGTACAGCTTTCCGCCGTGACGAGTTTAAGGCCCCTCTGGGCCAGCAACCTACCCACCACCTCCTCCAGCTCCTCCCCTCCTACCGCGTAGACAAACTGGCCGTATCTTTGCAGAAATTTTTCCAACTCTTCCCTGCTTTCTAAGAGCACGTCCACGCCCCCAGCCCACTCTACGGTCCTGTAGCCCTGAAGCTCCTGCAGTCCAAAGGTTCTGGCTACGTATCCCTGCACCTGTTCCAAGCCGGGGCACAGTCCCACTCTCACAGGAGCACCTCGTAGCGCTGGAAGGGCTTTTTGAGCAGAACGCCCACCCTGTGACCGGGGTCAAAGGGCTGAAACTCTTCAAACTCCGAAGGGATGAAGACAACCCCCTCCGCCACGTTCTCGGTGAGCTGGAGCTCCAGCTCCGCACTGCCTACCTTTAACCTCTCCTTTAGCCCGAGCTCTCTGGCGGTGCGGGGGTTTACGTAAGCCTTCTGAAGCCTTTCCATCTCGTGGGTCCAAGGGTTCCAATGGCCCATGTCCTCCACCAAGGTGCGGTCCGCGTAGAGAAAAACCTTGCCTGTAGGTAGCAGGTAACCCCCTCTTCGCCGGAGCTCTCCAAACCTTGGACGGGCCTCTCTCTCTTTTAAGAGCTCCTCGTAGTCAACGCCGTAGCCTTCCAAAAAGCGCCCGAGCTCCGCCGAGGTCTGGAAGGCCTCTTCCACGACCCTGTAGGGGCTGAAGAGCTCCGCCTCCGGCCTTAGAGTGCTTGGGGAGTAGAGAAGGTAGCCAAAGCCGTGCCTGTAGTTGATAAAGTCTCTCTCGCAGAAGAGAGTGCTGGCAAAGAGCAGGTCACAGTAGTGGGCGCTTAAGTTTGGAAAGACCTGAAAGCTCACCACAAACCTACCCTTCAGAGACTCCAAGTGCTGGTCGCTCAAATATCTCAAAAGGTTGCCTACCACCACCACGTTCTGAAACTCTTCCAGCTTGTCCAAGAACTCCTCAAGCGTGCCCGCCGGGAAGGGCATGAGGTCGCCCACCAGGCTGTAGTTGACCCCGTACTTCTCTCTGAGCTGAGCCAGAAGATGCATCACCGCTTCTCGGAAGGGGGAGGCAAGCAGGTGAGCCCCCACCAGCAGAAGAGCCCCTCTCAGAAGGAAAAGGCTCTTCTTGAGCAAATCTACCCTCTGATCCCTTCTGCCGGGCTCCAACAGGGCAAGCAGGAACTCTACCATCAGGTCGGGCTTCAGAAGGAGCCTCTCCCTTGCCTTGGCACAGAGGGTCTCGTACCTGCTGGAAAGACAGAAAAGGTAAGCTCCTCTCTCCACCGCATCTACCAGCCACCGGGTGGACATGACCTCAGAGAAAACCGGCTCCGCATCCACCGAGAGGATGAACTTGGCTTCCTTCCACTGAGTTGGCTCAAGGGTGGAAGGGGCAAAGTCCACCACTGGCGCGTCCACAAAGACCTCGCCGAGCTCCCTAAAGAGCAGGTACTCCTCAAGCCCCGCCTCTCTGCCCAGAAGAAAGGCGGTCCTGCCTTTGGAGAGCTTCTCCCTAAGAAGATGCACGCCCTTTTGGTATTCAATCCGCACGAAGTTCTCCCCCTCTCTTAGGAACGCGCCCTTCAGTCGAAGAGGGTTCTGAGGCGCCTCTTGCACGTAGGTTATGCCCTTGGTGCAAAAACTCCCCATGCCCCTCCGGTCTGCCGGGTGTCCGTAGAGGTCTACCACCTTCTCTCCCTTTAGGTAGAGAAGGTATCCACAGCCACAGCCACAGCCTGCGCACAGGCCCACGACCTCTCTGTCAAACTCTTTCACTGTGAGGGGGACCTTTGTGGGTGCCAAGTTCATGAGAGCCACATTATACAACATTCTTACGCAGGTGAGAGGGCAGGCTCTTTAAGGTCTCCACGAGAAGGCTCATGTCCTCCCGTGAGTATCTCAGGCTCGCGGTTACTCTGAGCCTTGCCCTGCCCTTAGGGACCGCTGGGTACCTTATGGCCTGCAGAAGAATGCCCTGCTCAAGTAGCCACTCTCTTATCCGCACTGCCCTCTTTTCTTGGTACACCATAAGCGGGATTATGGGCGTGCCTGTGCAGGACACTTCCAACCCAGCGTCTTTGAGTCCCTGACAGATTTGCCAAGAGACCTCCCTGAGCTTTTGCACTCTCCAGCTCTCTCTTTGTATGAGTTCTACCGCCTTGGTTGCTCCTGCGCACACCGCAGGGGGTAGGGCAGTGCTAAAGATAAGACTTCTGGCCTTGTTTACCAGATACTCGCACAGCTCCTGCGAACCGCACACAAAGGCCCCGTACGAACCTATGGCCTTGGAAAGGGTCCCCATGAGCACTATGTATTCTTGCCAGCTCTCTCCGAAGGCTTCGAGCCCACCCCTGCCCTCCGCCCCGAGAACGCCCGTAGCGTGCGCCTCATCCAAGTAGAGCATGCAGTCGTACTCCTCGCAGAGCCTTTTCAGGGTAGGCACATGGGCCACGTCCCCCTCCATGCTGAAGAGGGTGTCGCTCACTATCAGACACCTTCTGTAGTCTTTTCTGTGTAGGCTAAGGAGCTCCTGCAAGTGCAGGTAGTCTAAGTGTCTGAAGACGAAGGTCTTTGCCCTTGACAGCCTGCAGGCGTCTACTATGGAGGCGTGGTTGAGCTCGTCGCTGAAGAGCACGTCCCCCTCACCAGCCAGAGCCTGCAGAGCTCCCAAGTTTGCCATGTACCCCGAGCCAAAGAGAAGACAGCGGGGCAGACCTTTAAACTCCGCCAGCTTTTCCTCCAACCTTTTGTGGTGCAGGGTGTAACCGGACACAAGAGGAGAAGCCCCGGACCCTAAGCCGGAGCTCCGGAGCACCAGAGCGGACTCTTCCAACACCTGCGGATGGTCCCGCAGGGCAAGATAGTCGTTAGAGCAGAAGTCCTTTAGACCATCTCGCAGAATCCTCTGTCGGTAAAGTCCCTCAAACTCCAGCCGTTTGAGCTCCTGTCTCAACCATTCCATGTTCTGGTTCGTCCGCGCTCAGCTTCTCTACTTCCCAGAGCAGTTTTTCCGTGTCTTCTACACGGTAGGTTTGGTGGTATATCTTTAGCTGAGAAAATCCCAACCCTTTGAAGTCCTTTATAAGACCTTCTACCCTTTTCAGGAACCTGTAGGCCCCTTCAGGGTTGGTAAAAGGGAGCAGAACAAGTATGAGTCTATCTTTGTACACTGCCACGTAGTCAAGACCTCTGACGTTCTCAGACAGAAGATAGTACAAACTCTCGTCCCAAGTCCCCAACTTAAAGACCACCATCGTCGAGTCCAAGTCGTACCTGCGCTTTAGCATGACGCACCTGTTTATTTCCTTTATCATGTCTAAGTCCATGCGCGGGAACTTCTGGTAGAAGCCTTTCACCGATTCCAGGTCGTAGTATTCTAAAACTATGTAGTAGAAGAGCATGCTCATGGAGAGCACGCTGTCCGCATTAAGGTTCATGAAGGGGATTTTTTCAATCACAAAGGCGTATCTGAGCCCCCCCTCTACGTATATGGGTATAAAGCACAGATACTTGCTACCGCTTTTTACCGCAGAGACAGGAACGTAAGCTATCTCCTCTTGCTCAAGACCGTGTTGGACTAGCGGGTCTCTCGTGTCCAGTTCCCCCATACCACCTACGCTGACTATCTTCCTAAAGCTCCCCCTTTCGTATTCGTACAGACCTGCCTTTTCAACGGCGTACATGTTAGAAACCAGAGCGCACATTCTCTCTAAGGCCTCCTTTAGGTCTATTCCTTTCAGGATGTCGTTTTTCATGTCTTTTAGAAAGCCTCTTATGCTGATGGGTTTGCTGATGTGGTAGTTTTCAAGCCTGTCGTGTGAGAACTTCAAAACGTATAAGGACCTTGCCAAGCTCTTGAGCTTCTCGCTTATGTATTCCACCCTCTCCTCACTCTGCTGTACAACCTTGTTCCAATAAAAGTGGAATTCGGAGAATATAAGCAAGAACAAAAAGTTGTACAGAACGTACAAACCCTCCACCTTACCGTAGATGAAAAACTTCAGTGCCACAAAGAGTGTCAAGTAAGCAACGCCTTTCACAAAGCCGTAGTAAAGACTCAGAACGGTTATGGGTAGAAGGCTCAGAGCGATGGAGTACTTACTCTTTACAAAAAGCGGGTCCTCTCGGTTCAGAAAAAAGCCTATGGAGTACACCAAAGCTATAGCTAAGACCACCTCTACAAGAACCATCTTGAGGTTCGTCTCTCTCTGAGAATGTGCCCTGTCCTCTACCTTCCTGAGCCTTCTTTTTAGAGCGTTAATCAGAGAACCTAACAGTGCCATCTGGTAGTATTCTGTTGATTATTCTCTGGGCCAGCGTGGAAACGGACTGATAGTACCAACCACTCTTAGAGGCTGTGGCCGTGTACACTACGCGCTGGCTCTTTATGGAGTAGACTTTCAAAGTTATGCTTACTGCGGGCTCTCCGTCTATGCCCGCCTTGTACCTGTACTCGTTGACAGAGCCCGTAATGGCGTAGTCCGCCTCATTACTGTTCTGGAGCTCTTTCAGGAGCTTCTTCAGGTCTTCCGTGGTGTACTCCTTCTGCTCGTAGGGCAGAGAAACCTTCTTAAGGTTGTAGCCCTTGGAAGAGGCCACACCCTCGGCTATAGAAGCCACCCTCAACCCTGCAAAGGGCGTCTCCGTGTGGTTTTCAAAGGGCAGAACTACGAAGGTAGGTCCTTCTTTTGGCCTTACCTGCACGTTAACCACCGTGGAAGAACAGGAAACTAAAAACAGGCCAATCACGAGCAAGACGAGCCTCCTCATGGGCTTCCTCCTAGCCTGTCGGTCTGCATTCACATAATATGTGATAAGTATAATAGTATGTCAGGTTGATGGAGGTGCAATATGCCGAAAGAGCCAATTAAACAGCAAGTTGTTAAGAAAGTAAAGGAGGTAATAGATTATCTTAGGAATGAGTTTCCAGGAACACCCGAGGCCACTCTTCACACTTAATTACCTGAATTTGCAGATTATCTTGTGAATGACATAGAAGAATGCACGAGAGCAATACCTTTGGGTGGTAATAAATTTCAAATAAGTGTGGCACTCCAGATTTACTGGGGGTTTACAGGTTTTCTGACGCTGACCCTATTGAGCCACCTCTTGACGATTTCTTCCTCAGTGGTTACCCCTACCCCTTTTCCCACCTCTTGTTTATGGCTACCTCCACCTCCACTGGGACTTTTTTAAGCACTATATTGCCTGCGTGCCTCATGGCCCGGCGCAGGAGCTCTGCTACCCTTTCGGCGATGGACTCCTCGCACTCTACCACTATCTCGTCGTGGACCAAGTTGACCACTTTTGCCTCCAAGTGCTCTCTTTTGAGCTCTGCGCCGAACATGAGGACTGAGAGCTTCAGAAGGTCCGCCCCAGTGCCCTGAATGGGGTAGTTAACCGCGTCGGGAAAGGTGTGTGCAACATAGCTCCTTCCCAACAGGGTGTGGCCTCTTGACTCCTTGAAGTCCTTGAGCTCCCTCTTTACCTTCTCGTGCCAAGCCCTTATGTTGGTGTAGTAGGAGAAAAAGCTCTCTCTTATCCTTTGGGCTGTCTCTAAAGAGAGGTCCACTCCGTAGGTCCTGGCGTACTCTACGAGCCCCTTTGCGGAGATGCCGTATATGAGCCCAAAGTTTACCGCCTTGGCCAGTTGTCTCTCTTCTTTTGAGACCTCTTCCTCGGGCTTTTGCAGGAAGAGGCTGGCGGTGTAGCGGTGTAGGTCTTTACCCTCAAGGAAGGCCCTTACCATCTTCTCCTCGTTTACATACTCGCTGGCGATTCGGAGCTCAATCTGAGAGAAGTCCGCTATGACGAAGGTGTTCCCCTCCTGAGCCCTGAAGATACTGCGCAGGTGCCGGGGAATGTTCTGCACGTTGGGGTTACTGCTGGCCATTCTGCCGGTCACCGCACCTATCTGCCTGAACTCGGGATAGACCCGCTCACCTACGAGCCTTTCCTTTATCTCCTGAAGCTTCTCTATGGTCTTTTTCAGGCTTCTTATCTGGAGGACCTCCCACACCACCGGGTGGTGGGCATGCTCTGACAGCACCTTGTCGTCGGTGGACACGTTGCCCTTCTCCGTCTTTGGAAGGTCAAGGCGGAACTTTCTCGTCAGAAGCTCACCTACTTGCCTTGGGGAGAAAGGGTCCACCCTGTGGCGGGACATGAAGTCCATGACCTTCCTGTGGAGCTCCTTCTCCTGCTCTTTGAGCTTTTTCTCTAACTCCTCCCTGTCCACGGGTATGCCCCACCTCTCCAACTTGGCGGTCTCCTGCACAAAAGCCATTTCCACGATGGCTACCGGGTTGTAGAGCCCAAAAACTCTGGAGGTTTTGGTTTTAAGCAGGGTCTCCTCGCGGTGGGGTACCTCGTTGAGCTTTTGCAGAAACAGGCGAAAGAGCTCCCGCACCACCTTCACATCCAGCGCCGCGTACTCTAACTGCTCCTTTCCCAAGAATGGCTGTCCCCAGTTGGAGGCCTGAAGGCTCTTGTCCAACACCTGACCCAGATAGTGCATGGCCACCTTTTGAAGGGAGTGCTTGTCCGTGTTGCCCAGAAGCTGGCTGGCTATCATGGTGTCAAAGACCGCGTAAGGCTCTATACCGTACTCAAACAGATACTTGAGGTCAAACTTCAGGTTGTGGCCCACTATACCTTTTTGGGGCAGGAGCTGTCTGAGAAAGAGCACTCCCTCCTGACCTAGGTCAAAAAGGTCCAGCAGGAAAATCTCCTTGTCGTTGCCCAGCTGAACCAGTCTAACCCTGTCGCCGGACACCTCCGTGTCAAAAAACAGAAAAGGTGCATCTTTTAAGCTCTCGTAAACTCTATAGAGCTTTTCTCCCGACCTTATGTAGCTATACTCCAAGGCTCTGTCCCACAAAGGCCCTTTCTAAGTCCATCCACATGGCGGTCTCGTCGCAGGAGGGAAACTTAACGCAGTTGATACACTCTCTCCACACCTTGTGTGGTAGCTGGGTCTTTTCCACCTCCTCAAAGCCAAGCTTTGAGAAAAAGCCACAGGCGTAGGTAAGCACGAAGACCTTCTTTACGCCCAGCTCCTTCGCCTCGCGCAGGCAGGCCTCCACCAGAGAAGGGCCTATGCCTTGGCCTCTGCAGTCCTCCCTTACCGCCAGACTCTTTATCTCCGCCAAGTCCTCCCACACTACATGAAGCCCCGCACAGCCCAACACCTGTCCCTCCCTCTCAAAGACCCAGAAGTCCCGTATGTTCTCGTATATGGAGTTGAGACTCCTCGGCAGGAGCAGGCCCTCCTTGGCGTAGTGGTTTATAAGGCGGTATATGTCGGTGGCGTCCTTAAGAAGTGCCTTCCTCGTCATCTAACTAAAATATAGTCAAGGTCTCTGTAGAATTCTGGGTAGGAGACGGAGACGCACTTGTGGTCGTCTATAATGGTCTGGCCCTGAGCGGTCAGGCCTGCCACCGAGAAGGCCATGGCTATGCGGTGGTCACCGTAGGTCTTTACCTTCCCACTCCTGAGGCGTTCCACACCCTCTATCTCAAAGCCGTCTGGGAGCTCCTCCACCTTGGCTCCCATGGCTCGGAGGTTTTCCACCACCGCCCTTATGCGGTCGCTCTCCTTGACTCTGAGCTCCTGAGCCCCCGTGACCCTTGAAGTGCCCTCCGCAAGGGCCATGACCACCGCCAGCACAGGGAGCTCATCTATCAGAGAAGGGACCTCCTCCGGCCTGACCTCCACCGCCTTTAACCTGCCCGAGTACTCCACCCTAAGGTCTGCCACGGGCTCGCCGGAAAGCTCTCTTAGGTCTTCGTAGCTTACGCTGGCCCCCATCTCCTTGAGCTTTCTGAAAAAGCGGTCGCGGGTAGGGTTGACCAGCACCTCCTTAAGCAGGAGCTCTGACCCCTCTAAGAGCGCCGCCAGTGCCACGAAGAAGCTTGCAGAGGAAGGGTCTGCCGGACAGACTATCTCCGTGGCCTCTAGGTCCTGAAAGCCCTGGAGCTCTACCAAGTGACCCTCCTGCACCTTTTCCCTTCTGAGCTTTGCTCCAAAGGCGGAGAGCATTCTCTCCGTGTGGTCCCGGGAAAGGGTTGGCTCAACCACCTGCGTGTAGCCCTCTGCCCTCAGACCCGCCAGCAAAAGAGAGGACTTGACCTGTGCGGAGGACTTTTCGTTGTAGAAGGAAATACCTTTTAGCCTCCCCCCTACCACGCTCACCGGCAGGCGGTCTCCACCCTGCCTGCCCTTTATGTCCGCCCCCATCCGCCTGAGGGGTTCTACCACCCTGAGCATGGGTCTTTGTCGCAGGCTCTTGTCCCCGGTGAGGGTGGAGAAAAAGGGCTGGGTGGAAAGCACGCCCAGCATGAGCCTTGCGGTGGTGCCGGAGTTTTTCGCATTCAGCACATCTACGGGCTCAGACAGACTGTACCCCCTGCCGTAAACCCTGAGATTTTTACCCTCCCTCTTTACCCTAACGCCCAAAGCTCTCATCACACTTAGAGTAGCCCGCGTGTCCGCCGAGTCTAACCACTCTTTTATAAAGCTCTCGCCCCTTGCCAGACTGGAGAAGATAACCGCCCTGTGGGAGATGGACTTGTCTGAGGGCACGCGGAGCTCTCCCTTTACCTTTTTAGCTCTTTCAAGGCTTAGCATAGGCCTATTTTACCACCCGTGGCAAAATATAAGGCCATGGTAGACAAGCTGGTTGAAAAGGCAAGAATCCTGCAGTCCGCCCTGCCCTACATAAGGGACTTCTACGGCAAGACCTTCGTGGTCAAGTACGGTGGCTCCGCCATGGTGGAGGAAAGCCTAAGGGAGAGCTTTGCCCGAGACGTGGTACTACTTAGGTACGTAGGCATAAGGGTAGTGGTGGTGCACGGCGGAGGTCCCCAGATAAGCCAGACCCTTGAGAGGTTTGGCATTAAACCACGCTTCGTAGGAGGCATGAGAAAGACAGACCAGGAGACCATGCACGTAGTGGAGATGGTCCTCTCCGGAGACATAAACAAGGACATCGTAGCCCTTATAAACACCCACAGCGGGCAGAAGGTCTATGCGGTAGGTCTTTCAGGAAGGGACGGACAGCTAATAAGGGCTAAAAAGTTGGACAAAGACCGCTACTTTACCGAGCTGGGACTGGAGGTGCCAGAAGAGGACATAGGCTTTGTGGGAGAGGTGGAGAGCATCAACGTGGAGCTCCTTCAGGCTCTTATGGACAAGGGCTACATACCGGTGATTGCCCCCGTGGGCGTGGGGGAAAAGGGCGAAGCCTACAACATAAATGCAGACGTGGTGGCCTCAGAGGTCGCCAAAGCCCTAGGTGCGGAGAAGCTCATCTTTCTCACCGACACGGAGGGGGTTAAGGACGCAAAAGGGAAGCTCATATCCTCTCTAAAAGAGGAGACCGCCCTGGAGCTCATAAGGGCTGGCACAGTAAAGGGCGGCATGGTGCCCAAACTCAGGAGTGCCCTGAGAGCTCTGAAAGCAGGGGTTCAAAAGGTTCACATCATAGACGGAAGGGTGCCCCACTCCATACTGCTGGAGGTGTTCACTCAAGAGGGTATAGGCACGGAGATACTGCCTGCGTAGGTTAAAATTTTTTCATGTTTAAGAAGGTGCTGGTAGCCAACAGGGGGGAAGTGGCCCTGAGAATAATAAGAGGATGCGAGGAGCTGGGCATAAAAACTGCTGTCATATACTCGGAGGTGGACGCCAAGTCCCTGTATGTGAAAAAGGCGGACGAGGCCTACCTTATCCCAGGGGACCCAGTCAGGGCTTACTTGGACTATGTGAAAATCGTGGACTTGGCCCGGTCCATAGGTGCGGACGCCATACACCCGGGCTACGGTTTTCTGGCGGAGAATGCGGACTTTGCCCGCTACTGCGAGAGTAAAGGCATAACCTTCATAGGACCCTCACCGGAGCACATAGAGCTCTTCGGGGACAAAATAAAGGCAAAGAAGGCGATGGAGAAGTTAGGCCTTCCTACCATACCCGGCTCTCCCGAACCTCTGAAAGACCCCCAGGATGCCCTCCACTACGCCAAAGAGATAGGTCTCCCCGTAATCTTAAAGTCCGCCTACGGCGGTGGTGGAAGGGGCATGAGGGTGGTAAGGAGCTTGGAAGAGCTGCCCCGCCTCTTCGAGTCAGGCTACAGGGAGGCGGAGACCTTCTTTGGAAAGGGCGACCTTTTCGTGGAGAAGTACTTGAACAACCCCAAGCACATAGAGGTGCAAATTCTGGGAGACAAGTATGGTAACGTGGTCCATCTGGGCGAGAGGGACTGCTCTGTGCAGAGAAAGCACCAAAAGCTGATAGAGCTCACCCCCTGCCCGGTCCTACCTCCTGACCTCAGACAGAAGATGTTGGGCATGAGCGTAAGGGCCATGATGCAGGTGGGCTACTACAGCGCCGGGACTTTGGAGTTTCTTGTGGACATAGACAGCAGGCAGTTTTACTTCATCGAGATGAACACGCGCCTGCAGGTGGAACACACGATCACGGAGATGGTAACCGGCGTGGACATAGTAGAGACGATGATAAGGGTGGCCATGGACGAGCCTCTGTCCTTTAACCAGAGCGACATCACCTTTAGGGGTTACGCCATAGAGTTTAGGATAAACGCGGAAGACCCTCGCAGAAACTTTGCCCCAGCTCCCGGCAAGCTAACCGCCTACTACTCACCTGGTGGACCAGGTGTGCGCATGGACGCAGGCGTCTACAAGGACTATGTCATACCTCCCTACTACGACTCTATGATAGCCAAGATGAGCGTGTGGGCTCTCACCTGGGACAGGGTGCTGGCACGGGCAAGAAGGGCCATAGACGAGTTTATAGTAAGAGGCGTGCCCACCAACATACCCCTACACAGGGAGATAATAAGAGACCCTGACTTCATCTCGGGACACTTCGGTATAAGGTTTTTAGAGGAGAAGCTGCCCACCTACGACTTTTCGGTGGAAGGAGAGACGGACCCCGAGACCCTTGCGCTGGCAGTCTCCGCTGCCATAGCCGCCTACTACGGGCTGTAGTCCACAGACACGCCGGAGCTCTCAAAGCCCAGCGGGTGCACCACCTTTACGCTGAAGGTGGTCTTCTGTTCAGGCTTTGGCACCTCAAAAGAAAAGCCCGTGGTCCTACCCACCTCCTTGCCGTTCTTGTAGACCACGAACTCTTTGTAGTCCCGAGAGTAAAACCACAGAAGGTAGAGCTTGTCTCTGCCCTCTCTTATCTGCAGGTCGCTTACCTCCTCCACGGGCGGTGGCTCTTTTGCACTTGCACAGACTTTGATAGGAGGGCTCTCCACCGACCCCCTTACCCCGGTGAGCAGGTAGCACTGCTCCCTGTAGCCTCTGTGCAGGGAGAACTCCTCCTTGATGACCCTTCTACCTTCCAAAAGAGGTAGCTCGTCCTTCAGCGGGTAAAGGTGGAAAAGCTCAAAGCCGGAGGGTAGGAACACCGTTTTGGCCTCCTCTTCAAGAACTTTCACGGAGGGCACCTCCCGAAGGGCCCTCTCCACGCAAAGCCTCTTGGACCTTTCCCCCACCACGAGGAAGCAGAAGGCCTCCGGGTTTTCCTTCACCCAGTAGGAGCCCACCCTTTCAAAGCCCTGAACCTTTACCTCCCCCGAAAGGCTCCTGAGGAACACCCTGTCCCCGATTCTCCTGACCTCCACCTCCGGCGCCCTTAAGACCTCCGGGTTTGCCTTTATGCCACAGCCCGCTAGGAGAAGGACAAGAAGGGGCAGTGCTTTCATTTAGGAGGGCCCGACTCCTTCTCGTAGGGCCATGTGATTATGCCTCCCGCCAAGTTGTAGGCCTCGTACCCCATGTGACGCAGGAAGTAGGTGGCAAAGGCGCTTCTCTCGCCACTCCTACAGTAAACTATGTAAGTTTTGTCCTTGGGTAGGTCTTTGAAGGCGTACCTGAGCTCGTCCAAGGGCACAAGGAGGGAGTTAGGAATCCTCACCTGCACATGCTCTTGAGGGGTTCTCACGTCTAACAGAACCACGTCCTCCCTTCGGAGCATCTCCTTGGCCTCTTGCGCTTCCACCTCCGGCACTTGAAACATCTCCATCCTCCTAAGCTTTTGATTATATTCTAAAAACACGTCAGGCAAAAATTCACCTCGGGCGAGAAGTTACCCCTATGCTACTGACGGTTCGCCGGTCTGAGCTTTTGTTATCGTAGTGGTAAAAGTCTCATGCTCATATCAACCCACTTGGCGGAGTGAGTGACCGCACCCACGGACACAAAGTCCACACCCTCTACTGCGTATTCTCGTATGTTGTCCAAACCTATCCCGCCTGACACTTCCACCTTTGCCCTACCCTCTACCAGTTTTACCGCCTCCCTCACCTCCTGAGGAGAGAAGTTGTCTAACATCACCACCTGCACCCCGCACCTTAGGGCCTCCTGGAGCTCCTGGAGGTTCTCCACCTCCACCTCTATTGGACACAGGGGACTTACCTTCTCCCTGACCCTGCGGACCGCTTCTTCTATGCTACCGCAGACCGCCTTGTGGTTGTCCTTTATAAGCACCATGTCGTAAAGAGCGTAGCGGTGGTTGGCACCCCCTCCTACCCTTACCGCATGTTTTTCAAAAAGTCTCATGCCGGGCGTGGTCTTTCTCGTATCCAAGAGGCGCGTCTTTGTTCCCTCCAAGGCTTTTACGAAATCTCTGGTGAGCGTGGCGATACCGCTCATCCTCTGGAGTAGGTTAAGGGCAACCCTTTCTCCCGTGAGAAGCACGCAGGCGGGAGCTTCCAAAACCAACACCTCCTCTCCTTCCACGCACTCCCTACCTTCCTCTAAGGCTTTAAGCACCTTTACCTCACCCAAGAGTTCAAAGACTCTCACCGCAAAAGGGACGCCCGCAAGCACGCACCTCTCCTTCGTCCTCACAACCGCCCTCGCCCTTTCCCCTCTGTATACGCCCTCCGTGGTGAGGTCCCCGTGCCCCACATCCTCCTCAAGAAACCTCAGCAAAAGTTTGTCAACCATGCAATATAATTTTAAGAGGGAGCAATGAAAATACTAATGGTGACCTCTGAGAGCTCCGCCTACGTAAAGACGGGAGGGCTTGGTGATGTGGTTCACTCCTTGGCAAAGGCCTTGGTAAAGCTGGGACACTCCGTCTACATAGTTATGCCCAAGTACGCCCACGTAAAGGGCAACCTCCAAAAGGTAGGTAGCGCAAGCCTCATATTTGACCACCAGAGACGGGACTTTGACATCTACGAGGACATAAGGGAGCATGTGAGGTACTACTTTGTGGACTTTGCGGAGTATTATCACAGGGAGTACATCTACGCCACGCCCAAGGGTGAGTACGGGGACAACCCTCTGCGCTTTGGCTTTCTGTCCCTTGCAAGCCTTGAAGTTATTAAAATGCTCAACTTGGAGCCGGACATAGTCCACCTCCATGACTGGCATACAGGCCTGGTCCCTCTCTACCAGAAGGTCCACTACTCAGCCCTCAAGCTGCCCTTTGTATTCACCATCCATAACGCCCTCCATCAAGGGCTTTACGATGCGGAATTTGTGCCAAGGCTTAACCTCCCTTGGGAGGTCTTCCGTCCCTACGGAGGTGTAGAGTTTTACGGCAAGCTCAACTTTTTGAAGGCGGGCATCACCTTCTGCGACGTTCTTACCACCGTAAGCCCCTCTTACGGAGAAGAGCTCAAGCAGTACGCCTACGGGCTTGAAGGGCTCATCAGGGAGAAAAAGTACTTTTTTGGCATCCTCAACGGAATTGACTACGAAGTGTGGAACACGGAAAAAGACAAGTTTATAAAACACCACTACGGAGTAAAGAACTTTCAAAAGGCAAAGGCAAGCAACAAAAAGTACCTCAAGGAGACCTTCGGTCTAAAGACGCCTCACCAGAAACCTCTGGTGGGCATGGTCTCCCGCCTTACCGCCCAAAAAGGTCTGGACATAGTGAAAGACATACTCTACGAGGCGGTAAGGGAGGGGTTTGACTTCGTCTTTTTGGGCTCCGGGGAGGAAAAGTACCAGGACATGCTCATAGAGGCCATGAAGCGCTTCCCCGAGAGCGTCAGGGTCAGAATAGAGTATAACGAGGAGTTAGCCCATAAGATATTCGCCGGGGCGGACATGTTTTTGATGCCTTCGCTGTTTGAACCCTGCGGTATATCCCAGATGATTGCCATGCGCTACGGCACCGTGCCCGTGGTGCGCTCCACCGGTGGGCTGAAGGACACGGTGGTGGACTGCTTGGAAAACCCATCGGAGGGCACGGGCTTTTCCTTCCAAGAATACTCCGGCAAGGAGCTCATGCTGGCCCTTCTCAGGGCGAGGGTTTACTACGACATGTACCTGTGCGACTACTCAAAGGAGTGGGGCGAGCTCATAAAACGCTGTATGAAGAGGGACTTCTCCTGGGAAAGGAGCGCCAGAGAGTATGAGGAGCGCATATACGCCACTGCACTGATGCTGAAAAAGTATGGTGCTTAGCCTTGAGGAGCTCTTGCATGTCCTTGAACCCGTAAGAGAGAAAAAAACCATAGTCTTTACCAACGGGTGCTTTGACATACTGCACGCAGGACACGCCCACTACCTAAGGAGGGCAAAGGAGCTGGGCGACCTTCTGGTGGTAGGTCTCAACTCAGACCAGTCGGTAAGACGCCTCAAAGGACCCCGCAGGCCCATCCTGCCCCAGACCGCCAGAGCTTACCTGCTGGACAGCCTCAAGCCAGTGGACTACGTGGTCCTCTTTGAAGAGGACACGCCAGAGCTCCTCATCAGGGCCATAAGACCCCACGTGCTGGTAAAGGGTGCAGACTGGAAGGTAAAGGACATTGTGGGAGCGGACTTCGTGCTTTCGTACGGTGGCCGTGTGGAGAGGGTAGAGTTTGAGTTTAACCTTTCCACCTCAGGCATAATAAACAGGGTGCTGGAGCTCTACAGAGAGTTGGAGAGGTGAACCTCCACCGTCTGCTCCAAGTCCGAGAGGAGCTCTAAAGGTAGTCTGAGCCTGCTGAGCCTTAGAGGTTTTTCCTCCTGCACCAGACAGCGAGCGACCTCTCTGAGCCCTTCTTTGAAGACCTCCTCCTTGTAAAGGCCCATGCGTTGGAGTGCTTCAAGTTTAAACTTCAGGAGGAAGACCTTCGGGTTTGGAGGTCTAAGGGTAAGGTAGGAGACTGCCAAGTTAAAGAGCTCTGCCTCGTACTGGAGAAACCACCTCTCCACAAAAGAGGCCACCTCTTCCATCCACAGGTAGGAAGAGTAGTCCTTCAAAGACAGGTAAGAGAGGGGCTCAAGACTCAGAATGTCTTTGAAAAAAACCAGCTCCCCCGACTGTCTGTAGACAGCCTCTAAGAGGTTGAATGGTTCTACTAGCGCCAGCATGCCTTCTTGCGGAAGAAGGCCGTCCTGCACGTAGACCTTGACCATACCGCAGGTCCCGTAGGCCTTTAGCATAAGGTCTTGGTCACCCGCCCTGAAGCGACGCAGGATAAGGAACTTTCCCTTCGCAGGCAACTTGATATAATTATAAGCGCACCATGCCTAAGCTCTTTACAAAAATCAGAGACCTGAGAAACTACATAAAAACTGCTAAACAGGATGGGGGATACACGGTAGGCTTTGTGCCTACCATGGGTTACCTGCACGACGGACACAGAAGGCTTATAAAGAGTTCAAAAGCCCACAACGACATCACCGTGGTGAGCATCTACGTAAATCCCCTCCAGTTTGCGGAGGGTGAGGACTACGAGCGCTACCCCAGAGACCTAGAGCGGGACATAAGTCTGTGCGAGGAGGAGCTGGTGGATGTGGTCTTTGCCCCCTCCGACGAGGAGATGTATCCCGAAAGACCCCTTCTTCGCATAAGCATAGAAGGGCTCACAGAGGTGCTGGAGGGGCAGTTCAGACCCGGGCACTTCAGCGGAGTCTGCACAGTGGTGCTAAAGCTCTTTAACATAGTAAACCCCAACAGGGCTTACTTTGGCGAGAAGGACTACCAACAGCTCAAGGTGGTGGAAAGACTGGTAAAGGACCTAAGCATTCCCACGGAGATAGTGGCAGTTCCCACCGTAAGGGACGAAGAAGGCCTGGCCCTGAGCTCCAGAAACCTCTACCTGAGCCCAGAGGAGCGAAGGTCTGCCCTCTCCCTTTACAGGTCCTTCCTTTTGGCGGAGACTTTGATAAAGAACGGTAACACGGAGGCAAGCCTTCTGAAAAAGGCCATAGAGGACTTTATTCTCAAGCATCCGAAAGTTCGCAAGGTGGACTACGTGGAGATTACCGACCCCGAGCTCAGGCCCGTTCAGCAGGTAAAGGAAGGCGATAGAATACTCCTTGCAGTTTGGGTAGGAAACACTCGTCTCATAGACAACTGGAGGATAGGCGATGCAAAGGTTCGAGGGCATACTCAAGGCAGAGGGTTTTAGCTTTGGAATCGTGGCAAGCAGGTACAACCACCTTTTGGTTGACAGGCTTATAGAGGGTGCGGTGGACTGTTTGGTAAGACACGGAGCCCCCGAGGAGAGCATATACCTTCTGAGGGTGCCAGGCTCGTGGGAGATACCGCTGGCGGTAAAAGAGTTGATAAACAGGAAAAAGGTAGACGGTGTGGTGGCCCTTGGAGTGCTCATTAGAGGACAGACGCCCCACTTTGAGTACATAGCCAGCGAGGTGTCCAAGGGGTTGGCAATGGTAAGCTTGGAAACGGGTAAGCCAGTGTCCTTCGGTGTGATAACCGCGGACACCTTGGAGCAGGCACTGGAACGCGCAGGCACGAAGCAAGGCAACAAGGGGTGGGAGGCGGCCCTGTCGGTGATAGAGATGGTCAACCTGCTGAAAGCCCTCTGATGATGTACAAGACGCGAGCCCGCAGAGATGCCTTTCTCATCCTGTATCAGTGGGACATGAAGGGAGAGCCCATACAAGCTCTTGCGGAGGAGTACATATCCACCAAGGGCATACCCCTTCAGGAGCAGAGAAGGTACATCAGAAAGCTGGTAAGGACCTTCGCAGAGCACGCCTCCGAGGTGGACAAGCTCGTGGGTGAGCTATCAGAAAAGTGGCACATAGACAGGGTAGGATACGTAGAGAAAAACATACTGCGGGTAGCTCTGGTGGAGCTCCTGTATATGTCGCCTAAAAACTACAAGCCAGTGGTGTTTGACTACGTGAGGATGGCTCACAGGTACGCAGGTAAAAAGGGCGCGCTGTTCGTCAACGGCATACTTGGAAGGGTGCTCAGGGAAAGGTTAGGCCTACAGGATTAGGACTTTTCTCCCTCTTTTACCTCTTGGCCCTTCACTTCCTTTACCTTCTCCTCTTCGCCAGAGAGAGCTCTCTTGAAGTTCCTTATGCCCTCGCCCAGAGACCTACCTACTTCTGGTAGTTTACCTGCACCAAAGAGGAGTAGCACGACCAAGAGAATCAGCAGTATCTCCGTGAAAGAGAGCTGAGGTATCATGCTTGCTCCTTCTTCTCGGGCTTTTTCTCTTCCTCTTCGCCAGAGAGAGCTCTCTTGAAGTTCCTTATGCCCTCGCCCAACCCTTTACCAAACTCGGGCAGTTTGTTTGCACCAAAGACTACCAGTATAACCAACAGGATTAGCACCAACTGCCAAGGTAGGGGAAAGTGCATAGCTTTACCTCCTTGGGCTTAATTATATGCCTTTCCCTTGACAAACACAAGGGGACAGACTATGATAAGTAAAAGAGCAGGTAAAGAAAGGATAAAGCACTTACCTTTCGGAGCTTGCTTGAGTAACATCGAAGGAGGTCTATTTCATGCCACTCACCGGCACAGTCAAATGGTTTAGCAAAGAGAAGGGTTACGGCTTTATAACCCGCGACGACCAAGGGGGGGACGTATTCGTCCACTTCTCCGCCATTCAACAAAGAGGTTTCAGGACCCTGGAACAGGGGCAAAAGGTAGAGTTTGAAGTGGAGCAGGACGCAAAGGGACCCAGAGCCAAGAACGTAAGGGTGCTGTCCTGAGAGCTGAACTCAAAGAGCTCTTAGGTAGGGGTTAAACCTCCGTTCGTGGCCTATGGTGGTCTCCTCGTAGTGTCCACAGACCACCACCACGTCGTCCTCAAGCTCGCTGAACACCCTTTGCAAGGACTTTTTCAGAGCTCCCACGTCACCGCCGGGGAGGTCCCACCTGCCTACGCCACCTTTGAAGAGCAAATCCCCCGCTATGAGTATTTTGCTCTCCTCTGAGTAGAAACAGCACAGGCCCGGCGTGTGCCCCGGCGTGTGTATGACCCTTAGAGTGGAGTTGCCTACGGGTATCTCCATGCCCTCTTTTAGCTCCACGTCCGGCTCTGGACAGGGCAAGGATGCTCCTATGTGTCTTTCAAAGCCGGGCCAGAGGGTGTCCTTCAGGAGGAAAGCGTCCGCAGGGTGCATGTAGAAGGGGGCGGAGAAGCTCTCTTTCAGGGTTTTAACCTGGCCTACATGGTCTATGTGTCCGTGAGTTGCCAGTATGCCTACCAGCTCCAGCCCTTCTACGGCGGAGAGCAGTCTCTTCGGGTCCGCCCCGGGGTCTACCAGCACTGCCTTGCCGGTCTCCTCGTCCACCACCAGCGAGCAGTTAACAGACAGCGGTCCTACGGAGAGAACCTTCAAAAGCATCAGAGTCTAAAAAGGTCGTAGAGAATGTGAGGGAAAAGGCCCAAGATTAGCACCAAAAGAGAGCACACTATCAGGGTAAGGGCCTCTCCGCCAGAGACCTTCGTTGCAGGAAACCTTCTCTCCCCCTCCTCCAAGAACATGAAGACCACCACTCTCAGGTAGTAGCCGGCGGAGACGATGCTGGCCACGAGGAAGGCAAGGGCGAGGGGCACGAGAAGAGACTGCACCAAGCCCATAAAGAGGGTGAGCTTGCCTACAAAGAGAGCCATGGGAGGTATGCCTATGAAGGCGAAGAGAAACAGGGCGAACACGGAGGCCAGAAGAGGGTGCTCTCTGTATAGCCCCCTGTAGTCCAAGAGGTGGTGGCTAAAACCCTCCCGCTTTTCCAGCGCGGACATGAGCACGAAGCTCCCAAGACTGGCAAAGGCGTACAGACTAACGTAGAAAAGAAGTGCCTTCTGAAGCTGAGGCTCTAAGGTGGCTATGCCCAAAAAAAAGTATCCTGCGTGGGCTACCGTTGAGTAGGCCAGGAGGCGTTTTACGGACCTCTGGGCGTAGGCCACCAGGTTGGCGTAAAACATAGAAAGCAGCGAAAGAACTGCCACTAAAATAAGCCAGAGCTTCAGGTGATGAAAGTAAGGGAGCAGTTGGACCAGCAGGAAGTAGATTGCCACCTTGGGGGCGGAGGAGAGGTAGCCGGCGATAGGAGTGGGAGCTCCTTCGTAGGCGTCAGGCGTCCAGAAGTGGTAGGGCACCGCGGAGGCTTTCAGGGCCAGAGCGGACAGAATAAGGAGCGTGGAGAGCAAAAACAGCGTGTTCTCGTCCCTGTACTCCTTGAAAAAAAGACTTCCCGTGCTGGCGTAGTAAAAGGCAGAACCAAGGGCAAACATAGAAGTGCCTACCGCACCGAGTATCAGATACTTGTAGCCTGCCTCCTTTGGCATGTACTCTTCCCGCAGGAGGGCCACCATCAGATACATGCTTATGCTCGCCAGCTCCAAAGACAGGAGCAAAAGCACCACGTTGGCGGAGGATATAAGCAAAGAAAGACCAAGAGTGGCAAGCAGGGGAAGGTAAGAGAGCTCGGTGTAAACCGAGTTTTTGCGTTCGTAGTAGTCGTGCATGGCAAAGAGCAGAAGACTGGTAAGCGCGTACAGTACCGCCTTGCCCAGCAGGTTCACTGCGTTCACGTGGAAAAGGTCAAAAAAGCCTTTGGCAGGATACTCTACGAAGAACAAGCTCAGCAAAGAAGCCACAGGCACGAAAGCGGACAGGTAAGAGAGAGCTCGGTAGTGCTTTTTGGTCGCAAAAAGGTCAAGAATGAAAACAAAGAGCGTGCCAAAAGACAGCAAAAGCTCAGGCAGAAGGGCGTTCCAGTTCACCTTTAGCCTCCCAGCACATACTTAGAGGTCTGCTCCATCACCTTCACGAAGGGGTAGGGATATAGGCCCATGATAAAGGCGGAGACAAGAAGGAGCAGAAAAGAAAGCGTGTGGTGCGGTTCAAGGTCTTTTAGGTGCTTCCACTTTTCCAGTCTGTACTCGGAGAGTGTCTCTTCCTCAAACATGACCCTCTTGTACATGTAGAGGAAGTAAACCGCCGAAAGCACCACGCCCACGCCCGCAACGAAAGCCCAAAGAGGGAAGTTCTTGTAAGTGCCCAAAAAGACCAAAAACTCCGCTACAAAGCCCGCCAGCCCAGGAAAGCCTATGCTTGCCAGCCCTGAAATCATGAAAAAGACCGCCAGCTTAGGCAGGAAGCGGGCAAGTCCGCCCAAGTCGTCCATGTGGTAGGAGTGCACCCTGTCGTAGATAAAGCCAGCAGACATAAACAGAGCCGCAGAAGAGAGCCCGTGGGCCACCATCATGTACATGGCACCGTTTAGAGCGTTGATGTCCATGGCAAAGGTGCCCAAGGTCACCACGCCCATGTGGCTTATGGAAGAGTAAGCGATAAGCCTCTTTATGTGGGTCTGGGCTATGGCCATCATGGCCGTGTATATGATGGCCACCACGCTCAGGAAGAAG
>JANXBA010000035.1 GCA_025062075.1 Aquificaceae bacterium | reverse complement strand
ACTGATTCCTTCCCTGCTTAGAGTCTGTCTTGAAAATGCCCGAAACTACAACCACCACATGGCAATCTTTGAAGTGGCTAAAGTTTACGAAGAGGAGGAGGAGCTGAGACTTGGCTTTCTCATGACAGGATACAGAAGCCTTTTCCCGCAGGCGGAGCACACGCCCTACGAGGCCCTCTCGCTGGTGCAGGACCTTTTGGAGCTCTACGGAGCGGACTGCCAGTCGCAGGCCTCAGACTACCGCCTTTTCCACCCAAACCTGCAGAGGAGCTTTGCTCTGAACGGAGAGCTGGTCGCCGTAGTGGGGGTCTTAAACCCTGAACTGCAGGAGGAGTTAGAGCTCCGGCACAGGGTCCTCCTTGGAGAGGTAAGGCTGAGCAAGCTAAGGGCTCAGAGAAAAGCTTACAAGCCCCTCTCCTACTTCCCCCCTGCGGTCAGAGACATAACTCTATTGGTAGACAAAGATGTGGGCGTGGATAAATTAATAAGTTACGTCAAAAAACTTGAGTTGGTGGAAGAGGTGAAGGTGTTTAGCATTTACACGGACCCGAAGCTTGGGGAAGGCAAGAAGAGCGTGAGTTTGAGGCTTACCCTTAGGAGTAAGGAGGAGACGCTTTCTGACCAACAGGTCAGTAAGCTGGTAGAAGGGCTTTTAAAGGAGTTGGAAGACCACTTTGGGGCAAAGCTGAGATAGAGCCTGCCCTGTGCGTGGCGAAGGAGTGTACATTGGGGTCCACAAGGTGAGGCGTTAGGGAGCCCGACCTCCGAGGAGGCCCAGTTGGGCTCTTCGGGAGGGCACCCACCTGTTTGTTCCGGGGCCCACCGGAGCTCCTTCTCCCACGGCATGGGCGGGTTTACACTTGCCTTCCCCTCCTGAAAAGGAGGCGGAAGATGACCCTCAAGAAAGAACTTAGGAGATGCTTCATAAAAGAGAGGGAAGCCCTCCCTCCAGAACGGAGAAGGGAGCTCTCCCTGCGTATAGTGGAGAAAGTGCTCCAACTGCCACAGCTAAGAGAGGCCAAGTCCGTGCTCCTCTTCTACCCTCACAGGGGAGAACCCGACATAAGACCTCTCTTCTCCTGGGTGTTGGGAGAGGGTAAGGAGCTCCTTCTGCCCCGCGTGTCAGGTCAGGAGTTAAAACTCCTGAAAGTGCAAGACCCCCAGGAGCTCCTCCCCGGCGCCTACGGCATACTCGAACCGCCCGGCGGGGAAGAGGTCAAGCCCGAGGAGGTTCACTTCTCCCTGATACCAGGCTTGCTCTTTGACAGGGCTGGCCACCGGGTAGGCTACGGCAAGGGCTACTACGACAGACTGATGGGGAAGCTGGGAGGTACGAAGGTGGGAGTCTGCTACCACTTTCAGGTGCTGGATAAAGTGCCAACAGACCCTTGGGACGTTCCCGTCAACTTGGTAATTACGGAGAAGAACACTTACAAAGGAGGTGAAAGATGAGCGCAGGCGTGCTTTTTATCACGGCAGGTCTTTTTGCACTGGTTTTTGGCTTCGTCGTAGGACTTCTCTTTTCAAAGAGAAAGGCCTCTACCGACCAGAACCAGCCCGACGGAAAGGAGGCCCTGGAGGCCTTAAGCAGGGCAAGGGAGGAGGCCCAAGAGCTCCTCAGGAAAGCCCAAGAGGAGGCAAGGGAAATAAGGCTGGCCGCAGAAAGAGAGGCGGAGAAGGTGGTAAAGCTGGCTCAGGAGGAGGCGGACAGGCTCAGGTCTGCCCTCAAGGAGGAGGCGGAGAAGATAAGGCAGGAAACAGAAAGAAAGAGAAAGGAGGTGGAGGAGTATCTGGCGGAGAGAAAGCAGGAGGTCCAGAAGCTGGAGCAGGCCCTACAGCAGAAGGAGTCCCACCTTGAGAGAAGGGTCCAGATGTTAGACAGGAGAGAAGAGGAGCTCTACAGGAGGGAGAAGGAAGTAAGAGAGGCGGAGAGGCAGTTAGACCAGACACAGCGAAGCCTACAGACGAAGTTCAAAGAGCTTGAAGAGAAAGAAAAAGAGATAGAGTCCCTACGACAGAAAGAGGAGTTGGAGCTCCAGCGCATAGCTTCCATGACCTTGGAGGAGGCCAAAGCGGAGCTCTTCAGAAGAGTAGAGGAGCAGGCAAGGCTGGAAAGCATTAGGCTCATGAAGAGAATAGAGGAGGAGGCAAGGGAGAAAGCGGAGTTTGAAGCCAAGAAGATTGTGGCTACCGCAGTCCAGAGGCTCTCCTCGGAGATTGCCATAAACTACACCACCACCGCGGTAGAACTGCCCAACAACGAGTTCAAGGGCAGGATAATAGGCAGGGAAGGGAGAAACATAAGGACCTTTGAGCTTCTGACGGGCGTGGACCTAATTATTGACGACACACCCGACATAGTGACCATATCCTCCTTTGACCCCATGAGACGGGAGCTGGCAAAGGACGCCTTAGAGAGGCTCATACAGGACGGTAGGATACACCCCGCCCGCATAGAGGAGGTGGTGGCGGAAGTCAAGAAGGAGATGGACGAAAAGATAAGAAAGATGGGCGAAGAGACCTGCATGGAGCTTGGACTCTACGACATAAACCCCGGGCTTTACTACTACATAGGAAAGCTCTACTACAGGACCAGCTACTCTCAGAACGTGCTCTTGCACTCCAAGGAGGTGGCATACATCGCAGGTATGCTGGCGGAGGAGCTCGGGATGGACGCAAAGATGGCCAGGAGGGCTGGTCTTCTGCACGACGTGGGCAAGGCAGTCTCCCACGAGCTGGGCGGTTCTCACACGGACATAGGCATAGAGCTCTGCAAGCGCTACGGCGAGCCAGACCCGGTGCTAAACGCCATAAGAGCTCACCACAACGAAGAGCCCGTGCGCTACCCAGAGGTGGCCTTGGTGTGCGCCGCAGACGCCCTTTCTGCCGCACGCCCCGGCGCAAGAAGGGAGACCTTAGAAGCCTACCTGAAGAGACTGGAAAAGCTGGAGGAGATAGTCAAGTCCTTCAAAGGAGTGCAAAACGCCTACGCGGTGCAGGCAGGTAGAGAGGTCAGAGTGATAGTAAACCCAGAGGAGGTAAGCGACGAGGAGTCATACCTACTTTCTAAGAACATAGCCCGCAAGATAGAGGAGGAGATGCAGTTCCCCGGGCAGATAAAGGTGGTGGTCATAAGGGAGACCAGACATGTGGAGTACGCCAAATGAAGATATGACTCCCATGCTCTCCCAGTACCACCACTTCAAGAGGCAGTATCCAGACTGCCTGCTCTTTTTTCGACTGGGGGACTTTTACGAGCTTTTTTACGAGGATGCGCAGGTGGGCTCGCAGGAGCTTGGTCTTGCACTCACCTCCAGACCTGCGGGCAAGGGCAGAGAAAGAGTGCCCATGTGTGGCGTGCCCTACCACTCTGCCTACTCTTACATTTCCAAGCTGGTCTCCAGAGGCTACAAGATAGCCCTGTGCGAGCAGGTGGAAGACCCCTCCCAGAGCAAGGGCATAGTAAGAAGAGAAGTGCTAAGGGTAATAACGCCGGGCACCTACTTTGAAAAGGAGTCCTGCGGACTGGCAGGCGTGGTCAAAAGGGGAGGAAAGTACCTCTGCGCCTACCTAAACCCTTCCACCGGAGAGTTCGTAGGGGCTCCCTTTGACCTGCAGGGTGCGGTGGAGTTTCTCTTGAAGTTTACACCGCAGGAGCTCCTTCTGCCCGAAAACACCCCCTTTGAAGTAAAAGGGGCAAAACTCTTCGTAAGCAGGGTGGAGGAAGAGTTCTTCCAAAAGGGCCTGAAGGCCATGCTGGAAGACCTACGCGTGCACAGCCACAGAAGCTTAGGTTTTGAAAGGGAAGAGGAGCTCCTACCCTTCGGCGGTCTTTACCTGTACCTACGCCAGACTCAGAAGTCTTTCCTGCCCTTTGTAGGAAAGCCCAAGCCCTACGCAGACCAGGGCTATGTGAGGATAGACTACAGGACGCGCAGGGGGCTTGAACTTCTTGAGTCTTACGAGGGCTCGGAGGCCTACACCCTGTTTGGGGTCATAAACAGGACGCTTACGGGCATGGGCAGAAGACGGCTACGCTTCCACATCCTACACCCCTTCAGGGAAAAGAGCACTATAGAAAGAGTGCAGGAGGCAGTCGAGGAACTCCTCAAAGAGAGAAGACTTCTAGAGAAGGTCAGAGACCTGCTCAGGTCTGTGCCGGACCTGGAGAGGCTCATAAGCAGGATAAGCGGTGGGCTCTTCACCCCCAGAGACCTGGTGCAGGTAAAGAGGACCCTTCGGGCAGTTGAGTCCCTAAAGGAAGTTCTTAGACCTCTCAGCGCCACCGCCCTGCAGGAGGTCCAGAGAAATCTCTTAGAGCTCGCCGATCTGCGAGAGGACATAGACAGGACGTTGGTGGAAGACCCACCCCTGAACCCTAAGGAAGGTGGCCTCATCAAGGAGGGCGTAGACCAAAACTTGGACGAGCTCAGACGCTACAGGGACAAGGCCCAGGAGCTTCTGGAAGAGTACGAGAAGAACCTCAGAAAAGAGACGGGCATCCAAAGCCTGAAAGTGGGCCACAACAGGGTGATGGGCTACTACATAGAGGTTACCAAGCCGAACCTACCCCATGTGCCCGAATACTTCCGCAGACGGCAGACGCTCTCCAACGCGGAGAGGTTTACCACTCCCTACCTTCAGGAGCTGGAGGAGAGAGTGCTCTCAGCCCAGAGCAGAGTAAATCAGATAGAATACGAGATTTTTCTCTCCCTTCGGGAGAGGGTGCTCCAGAGGTTGGAGGAGCTGGCCCAGAACGCCCGGTGGCTTGGCTGGCTTGACTACCTTCAGTCTCTGGCTAGCGTGGCCCTTGAGAGAGACTGGGTAAAGCCAAAGGTGGTGGAGGAGAAGGTGCTCTACATAGAGCAGGGCAGGCATCCCGTCATAGAACAGCACGTAAAGAGCTACCGGCCCAACGACACCCGGATGGACGAGGAGAACCTCCTTCTTCTCATCACCGGTCCCAACATGGCGGGCAAGTCCAGCTACATAAGGCAGACCGCACTGCTTACCTTGATGGCCCACATGGGCTCCTTTTTACCCTGCAAGTCCGCCACCGTGGGGCTTGTTTCTTCCCTGCATGCGCGGATTGGCTCAGGAGACATGCTGGCCCTGGGCGTCTCCACCTTTATGAACGAAATGCTGGAAGTGGCCAGCATTCTCCACACCGCAGACAGCAGGAGTCTCATAGTGCTCGATGAGGTAGGTAGAGGCACCTCCACCTACGACGGCATAGCCATAAGCAAGGCCATAGTGGAGTACTTGCTGGAAGAGGTAAAAGCGCGCACACTGATGGCCACCCACTTCACAGAGCTCACGGAGATAGAGAAAAAAGGTTTGAAAAACTACCACATGGCGGTGAGCAGAGAGGGCGAGGAGGTGAACTTCCTCTACGCGCTCCGACCAGGCAGGGCGGAGGAGAGCTTTGGCGTATGGGTGGGCAAGCTGGCGGGGCTTCCCGAAAAAGTGGTTCGACGGGCACAGGAGCTCCTCCAGGAGCTCCGCTCCTGCGACAGCCTTCCCGTGCTGGAGAGAGTTTACATAGAGAGCCTTCAAGAGGAGGAAAGACTCCTTCTGGAAGAGCTCCAACAGTTGGACATAGCCAACCTCACGCCTCTGCAGGCACTCCTGAAGCTGGCGGAGTTCAAGGAGAGGCTCTCTTCTCTAAGACGAAGTGGTAAAATATAAACCTTAGTGAAAAAAGTTCTCATATTAGGCAGTGGTCCTAACCGCATCGGTCAAGGCATAGAGTTTGACTACACCTGCGTGCACGCAGTCTTTGCCCTGCGGGAGAGAGGTATAAAGACCGTAATGCTCAACTGCAACCCAGAGACGGTTTCCACCGACTACGACACTGCGGACACTCTCTACTTCGAACCAGTGGTGCTGGAGAACGTGCTGGAAGTCATAAGGAGAGAGAGGCCAGACGGTGTCTTTTTGCAGTTCGGCGGGCAGACGCCTCTCAAACTTTCCCTGCCTCTCAAAAGGCTGGGCGTGCCCATCTTGGGCACACCTCCCGAGAGCATAGACATAGCAGAGGACAGGGAGCTCTTCAGGCGTCTTGTGGAAAAGCTGGGCATAAAACAGCCCGAGAGCGGAACCGCAAAGACCAAAGAGGAGGCCCTGCGTGTGGCGGAGAGCATAGGCTACCCGGTGCTGGTCAGGCCTTCTTACGTGCTGGGGGGCAGGGCCATGCGCATAGTCTACGACGCAGAGGAACTCTCAGAGTACTTGGAAGAGGCGGTCAGCGTCAGCTACCACAGGCCCATACTGGTGGACAAGTACCTCTCAGACAGCGTGGAGGTGGACGTGGACGCAGTAGGCGACGGGCAGGACTACCTCATAGGGGCGGTGATGGAACACATAGAGGAGGCAGGAGTCCACTCGGGCGACAGTGCTGCCAGCATACCCCCCTACAGCCTCCCTCCCGAGGTGGTAGAGGAGATAAAAAGACAGTCAAAGCTCATAGCCCGGGAGCTGAAGGTGAAGGGGCTGGTGAACCTGCAGTTTGCGGTCAAAGAGGGGGAGGTCTACGTGCTGGAGGTAAACCCCCGGGCCTCCAGAACGGTCCCCTTCGTGAGCAAAACTGTGGGCTATCCTCTGGCCAAACTCTCCGCACTGGTGGGCGTGGGCGAAAGTCTGCGAAGCTTGGTGCCGGAGGTCTTTGAAAGGCTGGAGAAGGGTCTTGCCCACCCCGCCAGCGACTTCATGCCTCTGGAGAGGAAAATCTACTCGGTAAAAGAGGTAGTCTTTCCTTGGAGGAGGTTTCCCGAGGAGGACCCAGTGCTCGGACCCGAGATGAAGAGCACGGGGGAGGTTATGGGCATAGGGGAGTGTTTTGGTCTTGCCTACTACAAGGCACAGCTGGCCGCAGGCAACAGGCTTCCCACCGGCGGTAAGGTTTTTATAAGCGTGGCGGACAGGGACAAGCCCAAGGTGGTGGAACTGGCGGAGGGCTTCCTCAGGCTTGGCTTTGAAGTCTGCGCCACACACGGCACTTACAACTTCCTGAAGGGCAAAGGTCTTGAGGTGAGACACGTGCTCAAAGTCTCCGAGGGCAGACCCAACGTGGTGGACATGATAAAAAACCAGGAGGTAAACCTGGTTATAAACACGCCCACTGGTAGGAGAGAGAGGAGCGACGCCTACCACATAAGAAGGTCTGCGGTCCAGCACCGCATTGCCTACACTACCACCGTGAGAGGGGGATACGCTATGCTGGAGGCAATAAGGAGCTACATACAGAACGAGGGTAAGCTCAAGGTATACGCCCTGCAGGACCTATGAAGGTGGTGCTTACCGGTGAGCCAGGCATAGGCAAGACCACGCTAGTAAAAAAAGCAGTAGGAGTTCTCAAGGACAGGGCTTTAGGTTTCTGGACGGAGGAGGTCAGAGACCCCAAGAGCGGAAGGCGCACGGGCTTTAAGGTGGTCAGCACGGAGGGCCAGAGCGTGCTCTTTGCCAGCAAGACCTTTACCTCCAAGCACTTGGTGGGCTCCTACGGCGTGAACGTGCAGAGGTTTGAGCAAGTTGCCCTGCCCCTGCTGGAGAGGGCCCTACGGGAAGACAAGGTGATAGTGGTGGACGAAGTGGGCAAGATGGAGCTCTTTTCCAAGGCCTTTAAAGAACTCCTCAGAAGGCTGGTATACGACCCGCGCAAAAGAATGCTACTTACCATACCCATAAGGGACGTAGACCCGCTGGTGGCGGAGATAAGAAGGTTAAGGGGAGCGGTGGTCTTGCAGGTGGACAAGGGCAACCGAGAAGACCTTCCCCAGGACTTGCTCTCCCTTCTTGACACGGGCTTACCCACCGGGGTATAGTTTCTTAGCAAAGGAGGGTAGCCCATGAGAAAACTGCTCTTTTTGACCGCACTTTTGGGAGTGCTTGGCCTCTCCGTGCCCGTGGACCTGTCCTTTGCAGGCCCTAAAAGACAGGTCGTGCAGGGAAAGGCTAAGAAAGCTCCCCACTACAAGGCGAAGAGACCCAGCGCCTACAAGAAGAAGGCCACCTACAAAAGACCTCGCTACGCCAAGAACATAAACAGACCGCAGGAGGGCGAGCTCCTCAAGCTGGAGGGCATGGTCAGGGACCTGAATGAACACTGAAGAGCTCAGACTCATAGAAGAGCTAAAAATACGCCAAGGGGATACCTGGCGCGTCCTCCGCATAATGAGCGAGTTCGTGCAGGGCTTTGACGCCCTGTCTTCTGTCGGTCCTGCCATAACCTTCTTCGGCAGTTCCAGGCTTACCGAGGAGCACTACTACTACAAGATGGCCTACCGCACCGCCTTCATGCTCGGGAGTTTAGGCTTTCACATAGTGACGGGCGGAGGTCCAGGCATCATGGAGGCGGCCAACCGTGGCGGAAAGGACGCAGGCACCCTCTCAGTGGGTCTAAACATCCAGATACCCACCGAGCAGACGCCCAACCCCTACCAGAACCTATCCCTGAACTTTAACTACTTCTTCGTCAGGAAGGTCATGCTCCTGAAGTACTCCACCGCCTACCTTATATTCCCGGGCGGTTTTGGGACGCTGGATGAGCTCTTCGAAGCCCTCACCCTCATACAGACCGGCAAAAGCCCCGCCTTTCCCATCATACTCTTCGGCAAAGACTACTGGGAGAAGCTCTTAAGCTTCATGCAGGAGACCATGGTGGGCTACGGCACCATCAACAGGTCGGACCTGAAGCTCCTTTCCCTTTGCGACACGCCAGAGGAGGCGGTAGAGCTGGTGCTGGAGGAGATGCACAACCTCTACCAAAAACTGAAACAGGAGGAGGGCTACAGTCAGATGCTGACCCGTCTGAGGGTTATACTTAATAACGCAGGGGTGTTGCCGTGAGAGTTTTGCACATAGCGGACCTGCACGCTGGCAAGCGTCTGTACGACCGAATCAGCAGGAACGAAGACCTCCTTTACGCCTTAGAGCAGGTAAAGGGCATATGCAAGGAGAACGGGGTAGAGGTGCTCCTCATAGCAGGGGACATCTTTGACAAAAAGAGCCCGGACTTTGAATCCCAAGGGATTCTGCTGGAGTTTCTCACCGAGTTAAACGCCATGGGGCTTCACATACTCCTGATAGCGGGCAACCACGACAGCTACGACTTTATGAGAATATACACCAACCTCAGGAAGCTCTCCAACATTCACGTCTTTGACAGACCTGCTAAAAACCCCGCAGATGCGGTCTTCCACTACGGACCCCTGAAGGTTGCCTGCCTTCCCTACCCGGACGAGAGAGCTCTCACTCACTTGAAGGAGGATAAAGAGAGAAGCTATGCGGAGAAGCTCTCCCAGTACATGAGAGTTCTGGCAAGAGAGGTGGCGGACGCCCCCTACCGCATAATGCTGGCACATCTCATGGTGGACAAGGCAAAGATTGCGGGTAGTGAACTCCAGTCCAGCGTGAGCCCCTACTACGCGGTCAAGGCGGAGACACTGCCCGAGGAGTTTCAGTACGTGGCACTGGGGCATGTGCACCGGCCTCAGAGAGTGGAAGGCGCTCCCACCAAAGCCTACTACGCAGGCAGTCTTTACCAGATAGACTTCTCCGAGAGGGGCACAGAGAAGTATGTGAACCTGCTTATTTTAGAAGACCACATGGTCAAGGTCCAGCCCATAAAGCTGGACCTCAAGAGAGAACTCTTGGAGATACGCCTTGAGGAAGGTCAGAACATACAGGAGCTCCTTGAGCCCTTGGCAGGCAGGCAGGTGCTGGTAAGAGTGCACCTGCAGGTAAGACTTTCAGACCCCTCCTACAGCGCAAAAAAGGAGCTGGTGCAGAGCATACTGGGAGAAAAGCTGGCCAGACTGGAGTTAGAGCCCATAAGAGAGGAGGAAGGCTCCAACGGTCAGATAGAGAGTTTTGACCTCTTAAGTCTCTATCGGGAGTTTCACAGGGAGAAGTACGGCGCACTACCCTTGGAGAAGTTAGAGGAGCTCCTGGCAAAACTCATAGACAGGGTGAGCCATGAGACCCATAAGTCTTGAACTGGAAAACTTCGGAGTGTATCTTGGTAAGCACAGCCTTGACTTTTCGCCTCTTAACTTTTTCGTGATAAAGGGCAGGACGGGCTCGGGTAAGTCCACACTCATAGACGCCATTTGCTACGCCCTCTTTGGTGCGGTGCCCCGCTACGGAGGGGTAAAGGCACACAAGTACCTTATCTCAAAGGGCCAGAGGAGGATGTACGTAGCCTTGGAGTTCTCCGTGAAAGGTGAAAGGTACAAAGTGGAGCGCGCCTACGAAGTGAGAAGAGGCGAGGACCACTCAGAGCTCAGGTTTCACGAGGGGGGAAAGTCAAGACCTATAAAGGATAGGGACTTTGTGGCCTACATAAAGGACCTTCTCAGGCTGGACTACAAGACCTTCACCAGAGTCTTGCTCCTGCCCCAGAACCAGTTTGACCGCTTCCTAAAGCCCGGGGACAAGAAGGAGAGAACGGACATACTCAACTCCCTGCTTGGCTTTTCTACCCTTTTCAGCTCCCTGAAGGAGTTCGTGAAGAATGAGCACAACCAGCTCAATAGCAGTGCAAACTTCCTGCAGTCCAGACTGAGCCAGCTCCAGGACGCCACCCCCGAGCGGATAAGGACGGTGGAGGAAAACCTGCAGACCCTCCAAACCCAGTACCAAGAGCTCCTCCAAGAGCGCGCCCAAGCCCAAGAGGAGCTCCAAAGGTGCAGGGAAAGGGACAACCTCCTTGCGGAGCTCTCCAAGCTCCAGCAAAACCTGCAGGAGATGAACTCAAAAAAGCAGGACATGCAGAGGCTCAGGGAGAGGTTAGAGCTCGCCTTGGAGCTCCTTCCTTATCTTCCGAGGCTTGAAGAGTACGAAAGCCTGACAGAGCAGGAGGAGGACTACAGAAGGCGGAAAACCCAGAAGGAGCTGGAGCTGAGAAGTTACTCAGAAGAGATAAGGCAGGTGGAGGAGGAGCTAAAGAAGATAGAGCAGGACTACCGTAGAATTGGTGAGTACAACCAAGAGGTGGTCAAGCTCAACCAGACCCTGCAGACGCTCGGCAGCTACTGGCAGGTGCGGAGAGAGCTCCAGACCCTCCAAGAAGACCTCGCAAAGACAGAAAAAGACCTACAGCGGGAGAGACTTTCAGAAAAAGAGGTAAGAGACAGGTTCCTCCAGAGCTCTCAGCTCCTTAGGGAGCTGCAAGACCGCACAAAAGCCTACGAGTGGGCGGAGGAGAAAATAGTGGAAGCCCAGAGGCTGGAAGACCAGCTCAGAAGGCTTCAGGAGGGGCTGGCAAAAAGGGAAAGGCTGGCAAAGGAACTGGCAGAGAGCGAAAAGGCCCTCCTGGCCCAGCAAGAGAGCTCGGAAAAAGCCCTCAAAGCCTACGAGCGGTTAAACCAAGAGATAGAAGAGCTAAGGCAGAGACTGGAAGAGCTCAGAAAGGACGTCCAGCAGAAGGAGGAGCTCCTGCGCCGAGAGGCAAAGGCACAAGAACTCCTCCAGAAGGCGAGGGAGTTAGAAGGTCTCCTCCTACAGAAGCAAAAGCTCCAGCGGGAGAGGGAAAGGCTCGCTCAGGAGCTCCAGACCCTGCAGGAGGAGCTCAGAGACCTAGAGGGCAGAAAGCTGGAGCTCTACGCGGCGGAGATAAGGTCAAGCCTTGAGCCCGGCTCTGTGTGTCCGGTCTGCGGAGGAGTGGTAGGCGAAAAGCACCCCGCAGAGACCTCAGAAGACCTCTCGCTCCTGAGCGACAGGCTCGCCCAGACAGAGAGGAGAAAAGAAGACCTCACCAAAGAAATCTCCGCAAAAGACACTCAGATTTCCCTCTTAGAGGAGAGAAGCCAAGGGCTCTCCCAAGAGCTCCAAGGTGCTCAAAGGGATGACATAGAAAGAGAACTCTCTTACCTTCAGGAAAAGCTCAGAGAGCTCAGAGAGAAGGAGCTTGCGCTCGGCAAGGCTCAAGGGGAGCTGGACCAGCTCATGGTTAGACAGAGAGAGCTCTTCAGAGAGCTCCAGACCCTCCAGAGCAAGGAGGCGGAGCTCAAAAGCCAGCTCTCCTCAAAGTCAACCCAGCTAAAAGACCTCCAGACGGAGATAGAAGAGCTTGAAAAAGCCTTAGGCAAAAGCCCTGAGCAGGTCCTACAAGAGGTGGAGAACATAAAAAGAGGCTATCAGGAGCTAAAGAGAATAAGAGAAAGGGAGAGGTCTTGCCTGAAGGAGCTGGAGGAGCTCCAGAGGGAGCTCTCGGAGAGCCAAAAAAGGCTGGCGGGTCTGGAAGAGAGAAAGAAGGGCTTAGAGCTCCAGCTGGAGGACAGAAAAGGCAAGGCGGAAGAGCTCCAGAGGGAGATAACCCTGCTGGTTGGTGAGCCGGTCTCCCCACACTTGGAGAGGGAGCTAAAAAGAAAAGCTCAGGAGCTTTCCCAGAAGATAGTTGAGGTTCAGGAGCAGTACGCCAAGTGCAACGAGTACCTTACGAAGATGAAAGCAAAAGAGGCCAACCTTCGCTCTGACCTTCAGAACATAGACAGCTTTTTGGAAAACCTCAATAGACGCAAAAGCGCCATAGCGGGTGAGCTCTACCAGCTGGAGGAGAGGCTTGGAAACCTTGAGGAGGTAAGGAAAAACCTTCTCAAGCAGGAGGAGATAAGAGCTCTCCAGCAGGAGCTGGAGAGCTACGAGAAGAACCTGCACGCCTTAGAAAGCAGGCTGGAGGAGCTCCAGAGGGCTTTGGCAGGCTTTGAGGGCCTTCCCGAGACGGCGGTTGCGGAGGGAGACCTACTGCAGGTGGAGAAATCCTTGCATCAGAACAGGGAGACCTACGGCACTCTGCGTGAAGTGCTGGAAAAGCTAAAAAAAGAGCTCCAAGAGAGGCAGGAGTTAGAAGCCAAACTAAGAGAGGTTAGAGCTCAGCTGGAGCTCTACGAGAGGCTCAAGTCTGACTTTGGTGACAGTCAATTTCCCGAGTTTGTCAGCCAGCTCATGCTACGCCAGGTGGCGGACAGAGCTAACTACTACTTTTTCAAGTTAACCTCGGGGCAGTTCACCTTTAAGGTGGTGGAAGGGGACCTGCAGGTGCTTGACCACAGCACCGGACAGGACAGGACGGTCTCCAGCCTGAGCGGTGGAGAGACCTTTTTGGCGAGCCTCTCCCTTGCCTTTGCGGTGGCGGACATCCTTTCCCAGAACGCCCCCCTTGAGAGCCTCTTCATAGACGAGGGCTTTGGCTCGCTGGACGGGGAGACAAGAGAGTCCCTCTCGGACTTTTTTGACTTGGTAAGAGAGTCCACCAACCGCATGGTGGGTATAATCACCCACGTGGAGGACGTGGCGCAGAAGTTCTCCCAGCGCATTGAAGTGGAAAAAAAGGACGGCTACGCCCAGCTCAAGGTCGTATATTAAAAGGGCATGGGAGCTCTTTTAGCACTGCTGGAGGTGTTGCTTATGGTCACACTGGCAACCGCAGGAGAGTTAAAGACCTACAAGCTTCCCAACGGAGCCAAGCTGGTAGTAAACAGGAGAGAGGACACGGAGGCGGTGGCTCTGCACGTGTGGTTTAGGGTGGGCTCTGTCTACGAGGACTACCACCAGAAGGGCATGGCTCACTTTCTGGAACACATGCTCTTTAACGGCTCGGAGAAGTACCCTTATGGTCAGATGGACTACATAGTAGAAAGCCTCGGTGGCAACCTAAACGCAGGAACCTCCAAAGAATACACCTTCTACCACGTAACCATCGCCAGACCTTACTGGAGACAGGCCTTGGAGGTCCTCTATCAGCTAACTCAGAAGCCCCTTCTGCTCCCTGAGATGGTGGAAAAGGAAAAGCCCATCGTCATAGAGGAGCTCAGAAGGGGTAAGGACAACCCCACCACCCTCCTTTGGGAGGAGTTTGAAAAGCTCTTTTACAAGGTATCCCCCTACAGGGACCCCATCATAGGCTACGAGGAGACCATCCAGAAGTTTACCCGGGAGGAGCTCCTGAAGTTTTACCACAGCTTTTACCAGCCAAAGAACATGTTTCTTGTGGTGGTGGGTCAGGTAGAGCCCGAGGAGGTCTACAGAGAGGTCATGCAGACCTTCGGTAGGGAGGTGGGCAAGAGCCTGCCCCGAGTGGACATACCCCCAGAACCCGAGGCCTTAGAAAACCGCTCCAAGACCATCAGGGACAGGAGAGTAGAAAAGGCCTACTGGCTCATCGGCTGGAGAGCCCCAGCCATAGGCACGAAAGAGTACTACGCCCTGGCCCTTCTTGACCAGATTTTGGGTAGCGGCAGGACCTCTCTTTTCTACAGGGAACTGCGGGAGAAGGGCCTTGTCTACGGCGTCTCCACCGGCGACCTGGGAAGGCCCAGGGACAACCTGTTTTTTATCTCAGCTACGCTGGAGGAGAACAGGCTCAAAGAGGTCAAGGAAAAGACCTTTCAGCTCCTGAGCTCTCTGAAAGAAACTCTTACCGAGGAGGAGCTCCAGAAGGCAAAAAGCAGGCTGATAAACTCGGAGGCCTTCTCCTTGGAGAGGGTGGAGAGGGAGGCCTTTTACATAGGCTACTCCCTCGCCGTGGTGGGCACGCTGGACTACTACAGATACTTTGAAAGC
The DNA here is from genome assembly GCA_025062075.1 of Aquificaceae bacterium. GTDB lineage: Bacteria > Aquificota > Aquificia > Aquificales > Aquificaceae > Pampinifervens. The sequence continues at coordinate 2,435 of JANXBA010000035.1, read as the reverse complement.
AACGTAAAGAGCGTGCGAAGAGAGGACGTTCTCAGGGTCTTGGACAGTTACGTTCTAAACAGACCCTACGCAGAGCTTTTCATGGTGCCAGAAAGATGAGGCTTATAATACTTCTCCTGCTTTTTTTGAGCTTAGGAGGTGCCAAGGTGCGGGAGCACACCTTAGAAAACGGGGTCAAGCTCATCCTAAAGGAGACCAAGGGCAGGGGAATAGTCTCGGGCGTAATCTTTGTAAGGTCGGGCACTCACGGAGAGGAGAAAAGGGGTCTTACAAACCTGACCGCCAACCTCCTCACCAAGGGCACGAAAAGCTATGACTCCTACCGAATAGCCAGCACCTTTGAAGACTACGGAGGAAGCATTTACTCTTCGGTAAGCGACGACTACCTTGAGATAGGCTTCTCCACCAAGGTGGAGGGTCTCAGAGAAGCCCTTGTGGTCATAAAGAGCGTGCTCACCGAGCCCCTCTTTGCCCCCGAGGACTTAGAGAGGGAGAGAAAAAACCTCCTGCAGGCGGTAAGGTCCAGAAGGGAGAGGGGGCAAGAGCTGGCCACCGACGCCCTCAGAAGGCTCACCTACCGCGGTTCTAACTACGAGGTGCTACCTATAGGCACGGAGGAAGGGCTCAAGAGTATAGACAGACAGGATGTGATAAAAAGGTGGGAGCGGATACTCAGGGGCGAGAACGTGGTGGTAAGCCTGGTGGGAGACTTCAGAACGGAGGAAGTTTTGCCCTCTCTCAGGGAGGTCTTTCTCAGCGTTCCTGCGGGCAGGTACGAGCTGAGACCAAAAGAGGTGAAGATGGAACAAAGCAGGCTTGAGAGGGTCAAAAGGCCGGGCTCTCAGGCAACGGTGCTCTGCGCCTTTGACGCACCCCCGGTGCACGGGGAGGAGTTTTTTGCCTTCAAGGTGTTAGACGCCCTTTTGGGGGACGGCATGACCTCAAGGCTCTTTAAGGAGCTCAGAGAGAAGAAGGGCTACGCCTACGCGGTGTATTCCACCTACCCCACCCGTCTTACCTCTCCAAGGCTTATAGCCTACATAGGCACCTCCCCCGAAAAGAGAGAAGAAGCCCTCAGGGACATGGTGGAGCTCGTAAAAAGCGCGCCCGTAGAGCCCGAGGAGGTGGAGCTGGCAAAGAACAAGGTGGTGGGAGACTTCCTGCTTGCCCGTCAAACGCGACTCAGACAGGCTTGGTATCTGGGCTTTTTTGAGGTTATGGGCCTTGGCTGGAGGACAGACCAGGAGTACGCGGACAGGGTAAGGGCGGTCAGCTACCAGCAGGTGCGGAGCCTCCGGGAGAAGTACCTTAAAATACATCACTGCGTGGTGGTGGAACCCTGATGGCGGACCTCACGAGAGCGGGACTGGACAGAGGCGACTTGGAAAAGGAGTTAGAGCACACCCTCGTATCCGTCCGCATGCTCCACAGGAGCTACACGGTCATCGTAGAAGACCTCACGCAGGAGGAGCTGCTCCACGACCTGCAAGAGTACAAAGACCAGCTGGAGAGAACGGTCATGCCCTTGGTCAGAAGGGCCGAGAGCAGTCAGCAGAAAAGGCTGGTGGACCTCGCCTACGAGCTACGCTACACCTACGAGAAAATCCTAAGGCTCATAGAGGAGAGGTTAGACAGCTCCTGAGAGATAAAGCCAAACCACAGCACATTGCTACCCAGGTGTAGCACGCTTGCCAAGGCAAGGGAGGAGGTCCTGCTGTAGGCAAAGCCGTAAAGAAGGGACGGGAAGAAAGTAAGCCAAGACCAGAGGTCTCCGTAAAGCAGGACATGAGGCACGACAAACATAAGGGACACCCTCAGGTTGGAGAACCTGCCCATGAGGTAGGCTCTGAAAAAGAGCTCCTCCGCAAAAGCCTGCAGGGCAAGGGAGAGAAAAGCCTGAGGGTAGAGCGGGTACAAAAAGGGCAGGCACAGAAGGCTTGCGTTCCACGGACTTTTGAGACCAAACCTCTCCGCAGGCAGAAAAGAGAGGGGCAAAAGGAGAAAAACAAGGCTCAGGTTGGGCAGTTGGAAAAGCCTGTGCAGGAGCAGGCTAAAAAGTAGAAGGCCGTACAACAAAAGCTCAGTATATCCTCTTGTAGACAAACTTCCCCTCCTGCCGGTCGTAGACTGCGGAGAAGCTCACCGCGTAGCCTCCCGTCCTTAGGTCCATCACCACGTGGAAGAACCTGCTCCGGGTGTCTACGTAGTTTCTCATCCTGTAGAGCATGTCCAAGGTAAAGCCCTCCACCAGCACCAGGTCTTCTGGCCTTTTGAAGGGCTGTCTTGCGCGCCTTTCCACAATCTTGCTGGCTAAGGACTGGTCTATACCTCTGTCTAAGGCCATGAGCACGTGCAGGGGGGCGGTGTTGACATTGACCTTTCCCGAGGAGAAAGTGGTGGTAAGACTCCAAAGGCCCGGGTAGAACTGCGTTCCT
>JANXBA010000023.1 GCA_025062075.1 Aquificaceae bacterium | reverse complement strand
TGCTTGCGCTGTAGTCGCTGTCCGTGTCAATTCTCATTATCTGCACAGAGTTGTTACCGTTCAGCCTCACAGTTCCGCCCACTGCCTTTATAGTAAGCTTGTGTCCATCGTCGCCGTTGGGCGTGATGTAGGTCAGCGTCTGGGTCACTTCGTATTCGCCCGCCTGTATGCATATGACATCGTTTTGGTTGTTGCTCTGGGCTTGCGTCAGAGCTACCTGAAGGGCACTTACGCTGTTTACGGTGATGTCGCAGGCTTGCATAGGTCTCAGCCTTGCGCCCTCTCCAAAGAGGGCAGACCTGATGCTATCGCCTGCTCCACCTCCGCAGGAAGAGAGAAGGCCCACACATGCCAGGAGTAGGACAAACAGAGCTTTTTTCATGGCTTCCTCCTCCAAATTTTTTGGCTAAAAATATAATATACTGACTGCTGACTTGCCTGTCAAGCACTTTGAGGGGCAACGAGCCGGCCTTTGCCAAAGCCCGCTTGTGCAGTCCAGGTGCCCCTTCCACTCTGAAGCTAATCAGGCGCACCTGACAGGTATTCTTCCACTTTCTTGGCCACCTGGTAGGAAGCTCTTATGCAGTCGGACACGGAGACGCCGAAGAGGTAGTTGCCCGCAAGGAAAAGCCCCGGGTTTTCGCCTTCCAAGGTCTGTGCCAGCTCCAAGTACTTGCCGTAGCCCAGCGTGTACTGGGGTATGGCCTTTTTCCAGCGGGTAGTGTGAAGGATTTCTACCTTGCCTACGGAGAGGATTTCCCTCAGCTCTTTTTCCACCGTGGCCTTTATAGTCTCTTCCTCCTGCTCTACCAGCTCTGGGTCTGTGGCACCTCCTAAGTAAACTGTGAGGAGCTCCTTTCCCTCTGGAGCTCTGCCCTCAAAGAGCTGGGAGGAGAAAAGAACTCCCAACATTCTCTTTCCTTCTACCCTTGGCACCAAAAAGCCAAAGCCTGGCGGGACTGCCCCCGACTCTACCACCACATGGACCACCACTACTGGGGCGTAGTAGACCTTGTCAAACTCCTGCGAGGCACTCCAGGAGATGTCCCGCAGGAGATAACCTGCGGACGTGGCAGGTGCGGTAACCACCACGCTTTTTGCCTCGTACTTGCCCTTTTTGGCCTCTAGCACATACCTGTCTTCTTTGCGTCTTATTCTTAGCACTACATTCTCTGTGTCCACCTCTAACTTAGAAGACAGGTGCTCTATAAGGGCGTGGTTTCCGCCCGGGAAGGAGACCAGCCTCCCGCCGGGGCCGAGAGCTCTGAGCTTTATGGCACCCTTTATGAGGCTTCCGAACTTCTGCTCCAGCTCGTAAACCCTTCTGACCGCGTGCTTGACCGAGAGCTCCTCCGGGTCTCCTGCGTAGACGCCAGAGATGAAGGGGGCGACTATGTAGTCTAAGAACTCCCTACCCAGCCTGCGGCGGACGAACTCTGCCACGCTCTCTTCGCTCTTTGGGGAAGGAGGCACGAAGGGCTCTTTTAGAACTCTGAGCTTTGAGCCAAGGGACAGCAAGGGAGAGGTAAAAAAGCTCAGAGGGGACAGGGGCAGGGGGATGAGCCTGCCCTTTTTGTAAACGTACCTTATCTTCGAGCTCTCCTTTGCGTGCTCGGGCTTTATGCCCACTTGACTGAAGAACTCTTCTACCTTCTTGTCCGCCAAGATTGTCTGCGGCCCCAGCTCCAAAAGGTAGCGGTCTTTTCTCAAGGTTTGTATGTTTCCACCCGGTACCTCCTCCTTTTCAAAGACCAGCACGCGGTAGCCCTTCTGGGAGAGGTGCCAGGCCACGGAGAGGCCCGAGATGCCCGCACCTACTACCGCAACCTCTATCATGTTTTGTAGGGTATGCCCTTGAGGGGAGAGGAGGAGACTGCGTAGGTCCTCTTGGGCATCCTGCCTGCCAAGTAGGCAAGCCTGCCCGCTATGACCGCATACTTCATGGCCACCGCCATCTTTATGGGGTCTTTTGCCTCCGCCAGTGCGGTGTTGGTGAGTATGGCGTCCACGCCCAGCTCCATCACCGGCGGTATGTCCCCTGCGGTCCCTATGCCTGCGTCCACTATGACGGGCACAGAGACTGCCTCCTTTATGAAGATGAGGTTGTAAGGGTTTTGCAGGCCAAGCCCGGAGCCTATGGGTGCGGCCAAGGGCATCACCGCCGCACAGCCCACATCCTCAAACTTCTTGGCATAGACCGGGTCGTCAAAGATGTAGGGCAGGACCACAAAGCCCTCTTTCACTAAAAACTGCGCCGCCTTGAGAGTCTGCTCCATGTCGGGCAGGAGCGTCTTTTGGTCGCCTATGACCTCCAACTTTATCCAGTCTATGCCCGTGGCCTCCCTGGCCAGCATGGCGGTCTTTATGGCTTCCTCTGCGGTGTAGCAACCTGCGGTGTTGGGAAGTATCTGGTATTTGTTGGGGTCTATGTAGTCCAGCAGGTTCTCTCTGCTCCTGTCCGTTATGTTGACCCTGCGGACCGCCACTGTTATCATCTCCGCACCGCAGGCTTCAAGCACCTCTTTGTTTTCCTGAAAGCTCTTGAACTTGCCAGAGCCTATGATGAGCCTTGAGCGGAAGCGCCTACCCGCTATCTCAAGGTAGTCCTCTTCCAAGAGTCTCTCGTAGTCAAGCATCAACCACCTCCTACAAGGTTTACTATCTCCACACGGTCTCCGTCCCTTAGCACATATTCTCCGTACCTGCTTTTGGGGACCACCTCTTCGTTGACCGCCACCGCAAGACCCACGGGTCTTATCGGTATGTCCAAGTGGTTGAGGAGCTCCTGCAGAGTTATATGGTCCTCTACCTGTATCTCTTTGCCGTTTACTCTGAGGGTCATGGCCCTAAATAAATATAAGTCACAAGTAGTAAGATAGGGCTTCCTGCACCACCTTTTTTACCTCTGGCCGGAGGTCTCCTTCCCTGAGAGGGTCCAAAAGCCTCTCGTAGAGGTAGCCTCTGTCCACCTCCTCGTCAAACTCTTCAAAGTCTACTGACAGGAGCAGTTTTTTGGCCTCTGGGTTTAGGCTCTTTGGCACCTCTCTACCGCTGAGCCTGCACCACAGAAGACTCCAAGCCCTGGCCAAGGCTACCGGATGGTACCCCCCTCCGCCCAAGTATATCCCCTCTCCCAAGACCTCCCTCACTAAGTCAAAGGCTCTGAGAAGACCCTCGTTGGAAAGCTCAAACTTGGAAAGGTAGTCCTCCCGCAGCGTGTCCGTGCCAAGCTGTAGCACATAGACCTGAGGTCTGTAGAGCTCTGCCACCAAAGGCAGGGTTTTTTCTAAGACATAGAGAAACTCCCTGTCTCCTACGCCCGGCGGCAGAGGTAGGTTCAGGTTGTAGCCCTTGCCCCTGCCTTCGCCCCTCTCCTGCAGGTAACCTCTTCTGAAAGGAAAGGCGTACTCGGGAGACTGGTGCAGGGACAGGACGAAGACCCTATCTTCCTCGTAAAAAAAGTCCTGCACGCCGTCGCAGTGGTGCGCATCCAAGTCTATGTAAAGCACCCTTCTGTAGCCCCTTCTTAGGAGCTCCTGAAGGGCTATGCCCGGGTCGTTGATAAAGCAAAAGCCGTTTGCCTTAGAGGGGTAAGCGTGGTGCATGCCCCCGGCGGGGTTAAAAGGGACATAGCCAGCCTGAAAGAGCTCCACTGCCTGCAGGGAAGAGCCAGTAGCCAAGAGAGAACCTCTCCAAGTGGCAGGAGATATAGGATTTTCGTAGTTGCCCAAGTTAAAGAGTTCTCTTTGCTCCCTGCTTAAGCGCCCCTTTGATTCGCACTCCCGCAAAGCCCTCAGGTACTCCTCAGTGTGAAAAAGTAGGAGCTCTTCCCACAGGGCCTCCCTGCTTTCTACCCTCTCCCGGTCTTCTACCAGCCCCAAGGACTGCAAGAGCTCCAGCAGGAGCGAGACCCGGGGTATCCTCAAGGGGTGGTTCGGGGCGTACCTTAGACTTTTGTACTTGAAGCTACCTATCAGCTTCGCCTGTCTCCGCATAGGCTTTTACCAGCGTGTGAATCTCTCTGTAGTTTATGTCCCCCGCAAGCACGTAGGTTTTGCTCCCGTAGGTAAACCTTTTGGACACGGTGATGCAGAAGTCCTCCGTGGCTTGGGAGATGTATATGTTGGATATGAACACATCCTCGTGAGAGGCCTTCTTGAAGTACTCCTTTCCTGACCTGTCCGCTCCTTTCTTGCCCGCCTTGACGGGGTAAGCGAGCTTGGGGTTTACTACGTTGTTGGACACTTGAAGTCCGCTCTCCCCTATGATGTAAAGCAGTTCAAAGTAGGGGTAGGCCTTGAAAAGGTCATAGAGGGTTACCTCCCACAGGTCCCTGTCCATCCTCTTCAGGCCTTCCACTATTTTTTCAAAGTCCCTTTTTATCTTCAGCTTTATCTGGTGTATGAGCTCACGCCTTTCGTACTCGCAGAGCACTACCGAGGTCTTCTCCCCGTGGAAGATAAAGAAAGAGACCTCCTGCACGCCTTTCATCCTCTTTTTCAGCTCGGAGCTCAGGCTAAAGAACTCCTCGAAGTTCTGCACCTCTTTCAGAGAAAAGCAGTAGCCGTAGAGGTAAACAGGTCTTGCCTCCCCAAAGAGCAGGGTGTACTCCCTGTGAAACTCCCGGTAGAGCTCCTTTATCTCCTCCTCGTCAACTCTGCTTTTGGACAGAACGTACACCTCGCCCTCCTGATAGGACATGCCCACATCACCGGGCACGCCGTTTTTTACCCCCTCGTACAGTATGCGTTGGAGGCTCTGCCTCGTGGACGCCTCTAAACCTTTAAGGTCGCCCATGTAGAAGCAATAAAAGTAGTGCTCACGGCCTAAGAGAGCTCTAAGTCTCTGGAATATGGGGACGACGGTTTCCTTCAGGAGGCTTATGTGGTGGAGAATCACTTGGTAGAAGAGAACTCCCACGTAAGCGCCCTTTCTGTCCACCAGAAGGAGTGGGGTCCTTTCCGCGTTGAAAAAGTCCAGCAGGTATATGAGTTCCTCGTCTTTGACCGAGCATGTCCTTAGCTTCATCAGAGGTCGGGCTAGGTCTCCCACCGTGAGGCTCTCCTTGTGCTGAGCCTTTACGAGGTCCAGCCTGTTTACTATGCCCACGGGCTTGCGGTTGCGCTCCACCACCAGAAACTCGTAAAGCCCGTATTCCTCAAAGGAGCGCAGGGCTTCTCTCACGCTCAGGTCAAAGTGAATTTTGGGCACGCCGGTAGCAAGCTGGGAGAGCTCTATGTCCCTCATAGGTGCGGTCCCGAGAGGTACCTTTTCCTGCTCTTTACCGCAAAGAAGGCCATAAGCACCAGCGTAGCAAGAACAAAGAGTCTGGCAAGTATTATGTTAACGTCCTTGTTGGCAAGCACTTGGGGTAGCTTGACCACGCCCCACTGGTAGAGGAGCACCAGCAGAAATAGGGGAGAGACCACCGCAAAGAAGTAGACTACGCCCTTGGGCACCTTGAGAAACACGTCTCTGGTAAGCTCGTGGTGAAACCTGTGAACGCCGAAGACCCACACGAAGACCACTATCTCCACAAGGGCAAAAAAGACCAGCATGAGCGTCCCAGCCCAGAAGTCCACCTCGTCAACAAAGCCGGGGAGAAAGGCGGAGAGCAGGGCTCCCGCAGTTAACATGAGTATGGACACGCCGACCGCAGTAGAGTGACTCCAGCGCATCTCGTCCTCAAAGAGAGACACCAAGGGTTGCATCAGGGCAAGGGAAGAGGTAAGGGCGGCAATAAAGAGCAGGAAAAACCACACCGCAGAGAGAAGCCAGCCCAAGGGCAGGGCCATCAGGACCGCCGGCATGGACATAAAGCCCAGACGAAAGATGCCCTCCTTGGCAAGCTCGGGCACTGCCATGGCCCCAAACATGGCAAAGGCGGCCGGTATGGCGATGGAGGCCCCTATGACCACCTCCACGAACTCGTTGATGCCCGCAGTCCACAGGCCTGCTTTAAGGACGTCCTCCTTCTCCTTCACATAGCTGGCGTAGGTGGCTATGGCCCCCATGCCCAAAGAAAGGGTAAAGAATATCTGACCTGAGGCCTCCAGCCACACCTGCGGGTCCCACACCTTGCTGAAGTCCGGCGTGTATATGTAAAGCAGCCCCTCTAAGCCTTTGCCTCCTCTTATGGACAGGGAGACCACGCCCAGGAATATGCCCATGAGGAGCAGTGCGGGTATGCCAAACTTGGCGGTGAGCTCTATGCCCTTGACCACCCCCCTCTGGAGCACCAGCCAGTTTATCCCCAAGGTCACGAGGAGAAAGAAAATTGCCAGCTTTGAGGGAGCGGTGTAGTCGTTGAAAAACTTCACGTAGGGCTCCATGGCGGTCTTTGGGTCTGGGCTCTCTACTGGCTCTGGCATCTGACCAAGTAGGGAAAGCACCGCAAAGCCCAAGGTCCAGGACTCTATGTAGATGTAGTAGCAGGCTATTAGGAAAGGTATGGCCACGCCCAGAGAACCCAACACCCTCGCCCAGTGGGCGTTGTCAAAGAGAGAGCCCATTATGCCTGTCATGGAGCCGTGCCCTTTTGCCCCCGCATACCTTCCCATTACCCATTCCAAGACCATCAGCGGTATGCCTAGCAGGAAGAGGGCCACGAAGTAGGGCAACATAAAGGCACCACCGCCGTAGAGCGCCACCTTGGAGGGGAACCTGAGGAGGTTTCCAAGGCCCACTGCGTTGCCCGCCGCCGCAAAGACAAGCCCTACCCTTGAAGCCCAAACCTCTCTCTTCATAGCTTCAGACCTCTTATTCTTTCCACTGCTTCCAAGAGTCTGCGCGTGGGCACGGTAAGGGAGATTCTAAAGTAGCCCTCCCCGTGCTCCCCAAAGCCGTTGCCGGGCGTGCATACGATACCGCACTCTTCCAAGAGCTTAGAGACAAACTCCGCAGAGGTGTATCCCTTGGGCACTTTTACCCAAAGGTAAAAGGTGGCCTCCGACCTGAAGACCTCCAGACCCACCTCCTGTAGAGCTCTCACCATGGCCTCCCTTCTTTCCCTGTAGGTGCTTCTTATTTTTTCAAGCTCGCTCTCGGGCAGGTTCAGGGCGGTTATGCCCGCCTCCTGCACCGCCTGGAACTGTCCTGAGTCCACGTTGGTCTTGACCTTTCCAAGGCCTGCCACGAGGTTTTTGTTGCCCACCGCCATGCCCAAGCGCCAGCCCGTCATGTTAAAGGTCTTGGAAAAGGAGTGAAACTCTATGGCTATTTCCTTGGCCCCCTCTATCTGCAGGATGGAAGGGGGCTTTCTGTCTCCGAAGTATATCTCCGAGTAGGCAAGGTCTGAAGCTACTACGATATTTCTCTCTCTTGCCCACTGGAGGAGCTCCCTGTAGAAGGACTCATCGGCGGTGGCGGAGGTGGGGTTGTTGGGGTAGTTGACCCAGATGATTTTTGCCCTTCTGAGCACCGCCTCGGGCACGCTCCTAAAGTCCGGCAGAAAACCGTTCTCCTCCTTCAAGGGGATAAAGTAGGGCTCACCGCCGGCAAAGAGCGTGCCTATCTTGTAGACCGGGTAAGCCGGGTCTGGGCACAGTACCACGTCCCCGGGGTTTACAAAGGCCAGCGGGAAGTGAGCTATGCCCTCCTTGGAGCCTATCAAGGTTACCACCTCGGTGGCAGGGTCTAACTGAACGCCGAAGCGCCTTTTGTACCAGTCCGCCACCGCCTCCCTGAAAGAGAGCATGCCCTCGTAGGAAGGGTAGCGGTGGTTCTCCGGCTTTTCCACCGCCCTCTTCATAGCCTCCACCACCGGCTGGGGGGTGGGTATGTCAGGGTCCCCCACGCCCAAGTCAATGAGGTCCACACCCTGAGCCAGTTTTTCCCTCTTTTTTTGGTCAATCTGGGCAAAAAGGTAGGGGGGCAGGCTTTTTATCCTCTGGGCGTACTCAAGCATTCACGCACCTCCTTAGGAATGTCTCTATTATAATTCCATGAGCGGTCTGACTTTGAAAGTGCCTGAGGAACTTCAGGAAGCCCTACTGCGGGAACTCCTGTCCGTAGGCTTTCGCAAGAGGGAGGTCCCCGGCACCAAGTGGTCTGTGAGCAAGGAAGGAGTGCACCTTCTTCTCTACCCTTCTGGCACGCTCCTGCTGCAGGGCAAGGGAGCCCCTCTTTTTAAGGACTTTCTCCTTTCCAAGGTGGGCCTGCCGCAGAGGTGCTCGGTGGGCTGTGACGAGTCCGGCAAGGGGGACGTCTTTGGACCTCTCGTGCTGTGCTGTGCCCTTCTCAGACCCGACTACTACGCGAAGGTGTTAGAGCTCAACCTAAAGGACTGCAAGAGGATAAAAGACGAAGAGGTCCTCAGAAAGGCTGACCTTTACAGCTCCTTTGGCGAGCACACTTGCAAGGTGGTAGAGCCCCAGGAGTTAAACGCGATGCACCGACAGGTGGGCAACCTAAACCGCCTGCTTGACCGCCTCTACGGAGAGCTCTTGGAGCCCCTCAGAGCTGAGCACCCCTTTGCGGACTTCTTCGTGGATGCCTACTCTTCCAAGAACCCCTTCGGCGATTGGGTGGTCTTTGAGCCCGGCGGGGAGAAGAGGCTTCCCGTGGCGGTTGCCAGCGTGTTGGCCAGGGCAGAGTTTTTAAAGTGGCTCAAAAAGCGTCAGCTACCCAAGGGCTCCTCCCCGGAGGTTATGACCTTAGCCAGAGAGCTCCACAGGAAAGACCCCGTGGAGAGCGCTAAACTCCTGAAAACTTTCTTCTTATGAACTTGCCCAAAGATACCAGCAGAAAGAGCAAGACCATACAGCCTACCACCGCACCGCTGGGCGGTAGGTTAAAAAGAAAAGACAGAAGCACCCCAAAGAGCAGGGAAAGCAGAGAAAAGGCGGTAGAAAAAATCAAGCTCTGAAGAAGGGAGTTAGAGACCATCAGAGAGGTCATGGCGGGTATGGAGATAAAGCTGGCGGACAGCACCAGCCCTACCGCCTTTATGGAGAGCACTACGTTGGCAGAAGACAGGGCCACCAGCAGGTAGTTCAGCAGGCTCACCCTCACACCTCTGAGCCTTCCCAGCTCCTCGTTAAAGGAGAGGAGCACAAGAGCTCTGTAGTTGAGCGTAACAAACAGTAGCGTAAGGGAGAAAACACTCAGGGCAAGCAGGAGGTCCATCTCGGTGGCGGTAAGCATGCTCCCAAAAAGGTAGGAAAAAACATTTGCCCCCAAGTTGTCGGTGATGCCCAGCACCAGAACTGCAAGAGCTCCCCCCAGCGAGAAGAACAGGGCCACCACCGTGTCCGCAGGTAGGGACTTTTTCTCTGTAAGAAACTGCGTAAGCAGGCCCAAGAGCACCGTGTAGAACAGGGTAAAGACCATGGGCTCTAACTGGAGCACCACCGCCAGGGCAACGCCCCCAAAGGCGGCGTGAGAGAGCCCAGCCCCCAGCATGGCAAGCCTTTTAATGAGCAGGAAGACCCCCACCAGCGAGGTGGAGAGGGCTATAAAGAGGGCGGACAGAAGACCCTCCCAAAAAAGGGAGTAAAAAAGCATATCCATCCATAAATTCTACTGTATGGACAAGGAGAAAGAGCTTGCCCACCTCTTTGAGAGAATGGCGGACATGTTGGAGTTTTTGGGGGAGAACCACTACCGGGTGAGGGCCTACCGGCGGGTGGCGGAGCTCCTGTCCCAGCTTGGGGAGGACCTGCAGGAGCTCCTTGCGAGTGGTAAGCTCCGCCAGATGCACGGCATCGGCGAGGCCACCCTTGAGAAGATAGAGGAGTACCTCCGCACGGGCAAGATAAAGGCCTACGAAGAGCTAAAAGAAAAGGTTCCGGAGGAGCTCATGGAGCTCCTTGAGGTGCCCGGCCTTGGCGTGAAAACCCTGAGGCTTGCCTACGACAAGCTAAAAGTAAGAAGCAAGGAAGAGTTTATACAGGCGGTCAGAAGCGGGCGCATAGCCTTCTTGCCCGGCATGGGAGACAAAAAGGTTCAGAAGCTGATGCGAGGGCTTGAGCTCTGGGAAAACAGCAAAAAACGCATGAGCCTTATCCAGGCTTACGACTTAGGAAAAGCTCTTCTAAAGCACTTTGAGCCCCTAAAAGACCTCTACGAGAGAGCAGAGCTGGTAGGTAGCCTGCGCAGGAGGAAAGAAACCGTGGGAGACATAGACCTCCTTCTGTCCGCCAAAAGGGAAAACTGGGAAAGACTCCACCAGCACTTTGTCAAGTCTCCCTGCGAGGAGGTGCTCCTGCGGGGTGAGACCAAGTCTAGCCTGCTTACGCAGGAGGGCAGGCAGGTGGACCTTAGAACGGTGGAGCCAGAGCAGTGGGGCTCCGCCCTCCAGTACTTTACCGGCTCAAAGGAGCACAACGTAAGGCTAAGGGACATGGCCAGAGCTCTCGGGCTAAAGCTGAGCGAGTATGGCCTTTTCCGGGCGGACACGGGCGAGCGGATAGGCGGAAGGGAAGAGGAGGAGGTCTACCGCCTACTGGGCATGGAGTGGATACCGCCCGAGCTCAGAGAAAACGCTGGCGAGATAGAGCTGGCCATGGCAGGAGCTCTGCCCAGACTGGTGGAACTGAAAGACATAAAGGGAGACTTTCACATGCACTCCAACTGGAGCGACGGGGCCAACAGCTTGGAGGAGATGGTGCAGGCCTGCTACCAGCTGGGCTACCAGTACATGGTCATAGGAGACCACTCTCAGTCTTCCAAGGTTGCCAACGGACTGGACCCCGCCCGCTACCGAGAGCAGTTCAGGCTAATAGAGAGATTGAGAGAGCAATACGAGCCCTTGGGCTTTTACATACTCAGAGGTTGCGAGGTAGACATCTTGCCCGACGGCTCTTTAGACCTGCCTGAGGGGTTTTTGGAGGAGTTTGACTTCGTGGTGGCCTCAATCCACATGAAGCTCAACCAGGACAACACCTACAGGATACTCAAAGCCATGGAGAGCCCCTACGTGAACCTCATAGGACATCCCACCGGCAAGGCCTACGGCAGTCGGGAGGGCTATCCCCTCCAGATGGACAAGGTAATCCAAGTGGCAAAGGAGACGGGCACCGCCTTGGAGCTAAACACCCCCCGGGCGGACCTCTCGCCGGAGCGAATAAGAAAGTGCGTGGAGGCGGGTGTGACCATCGCCGTGGTGACCGACGCCCACTCGGTCAGGCACCTCTCTTACATGGAGCTGGGCGTGGGTTTGGCAAGAAGGGGCTGGGCAACCCCCGAGCGGGTGCTAAACACTCAAGACATCCACGGCATCAGGAAGTTTGTAGAGATGAAGAGAAAACTGCTGGGTTAGCCTATACTAATTGCTCGTCAGGAGGAAAAGATGCAGGTAGAACTGCTCGTGGAAAGGAACAAAGACGGAGCTCTCCGAGCCATAGGCGAGAAGGTATTAGAGGGCAAGAGGCTCTCCCCCGAGGAGGCTCTCAGCCTCTTCTACAAGGGGGACCTTAGCTACGTGGCAAGCCTGGCCGAGCATGTCAACAGGAAAAAGAGCGGTATGTTTGCCTACTTTGTGGTAAACCGTCAGATAAATCCTACAAATGTGTGCATATACAGTTGTAGCTTTTGCAGTTTTGGGGTCAGCAGGTCGGACCCAAGGGCTTACGAGCTGAGCCTTCAGGAGGTGCTCCAGAAGGTGGAGGAGACCTACACTCAAGGTGGCACCGAGGTGCACATAGTGGGCGGTATACCACCTCACTGGCGCTACGAGGACTACCTGAACTTGGTAAGGGAGATAAAAAGGGCCTTTCCCCAGATTGTGGTAAAGGCCTGGACTGCAGTGGAGATACACCACATGAGCAAAATCTCCGGCAAGAGCTATGCGCAGGTGCTTGAAGAGCTCAAAGAGGCAGGCGTGGACGCCCTGCCCGGCGGTGGTGCGGAGATTTTCTCAGACCGAGTGAGAAAGATAATAGCCCCCTACAAGGCAAGTGCGGAGGAATACCTGCAGGTGCACCGCACCGCCCACCAGTTAGGCATACCCACAAACGCTACCATGCTATACGGACACGTGGAGACCTACGAAGAGAGAGTCCAGCACATGGAAAAGCTCAGGGAGCTCCAAGACCAGACGAGGGGCTTTCAGGTCTTTATACCTCTCGCTTACTGGCCCGAGGGCAACAGGTTAGGGGGCAAGAGAACCTCCTCCGTGGACGACCTCAAAACCATAGCGGTAGCCAGGCTCTTCCTGGACAACTTTGACCACGTAAAGGCCTACTGGGTGACCCTCGGGGAGAAGGTGGCACAGCTAGCCCTCAACATGGGTGCGGACGACCTTGACGGCACCGTGCAGGAGGAGAGAATCGTTCACGCCGCAGGCACCCAGTCTGCGGTAGGGCACACAAAGGAAAGGCTCATAAAGCTCATAAGAGATGCGGGAAAGGTGCCCGTGGAAAGGGACACCTTCTACAGACCCTTGGCCATATACCCATAAGGAGAGGCGTCATGACGAAGGTCAAAAGCTACACCGCCCCGGACGAGAGAGGATACTTCGGAGACTTTGGTGGCAGGTACGTGCCAGAGACCCTCATGTACGCTCTGGAGGAGCTGGAAAGGGCCTACGCCCAGATAAAAGAAGACGCAAGCTTTTGGGAGGAGCTCGGCCACTACCTTACCACCTTCGCAGGCAGGCCCACGCCCCTTTACTACGCCAGACAGCTCACCCAGCACGCGGGCGGTGCCAAGATATACATAAAGCGGGAAGACCTCCTGCACACGGGGGCTCACAAGCTCAACAACACGCTGGGACAGGCACTTCTGGCAAAGAGGATAGGCAAGAAAAGAGTCATAGCGGAGACGGGGGCAGGACAGCACGGCGTGGCAACCGCTACCGCCTGTGCACTGCTGGGTCTTGAGTGCGTAGTCTACATGGGCGAGGAAGACGCCCAAAGGCAAAAGCTTAACCTTTTCAGGATGGAGCTCCTCGGTGCAAGGGTGGAGGTGGTAAGAAGCGGTTCACGGACGCTAAAGGACGCCATCAACGAGGCCCTCAGAGACTGGGTTACCAACGTGGAGACCACCCACTACATAATAGGCTCGGTGGTAGGGCCTCACCCCTTTCCCATGATGGTCAGGGACTTTCAGAAGGTCATAGGTGAGGAGGCCAGAGCTCAGCTCCTGCAGGTGGAGGGAAGGCTTCCCGATGCGGTAGTTGCCTGTGTGGGCGGAGGTTCCAACGCCATAGGCATTTTCTACCCTTTCATAGAAGACCCTCAGGTGAGGCTCGTGGGGGTGGAGGCAGGCGGTCTTGGGCTGGAGAGCGGAAAACACGCCAGCTCTCTGTGCGGTGGCTCTCCGGGCGTGCTTCACGGCATGAAGTCCTACTTTCTCCAAGACCCGGAGGGTCAGATACTACCCACCCACTCCATCTCCGCAGGGCTGGACTACCCAGGTGTAGGACCGGAGCACGCCTACCTCTTTAACAGCTCAAGGGCTGAGTACACCTACGCCACCGACCAGGAGGCCTTAGAGGGCTTTAAGCTCCTCTCCAAACTTGAAGGCATAATCCCTGCCTTAGAGCCCGCCCACGCAGTCCTCAAGGTGGTAGAACTGGCCCGAGAGCTGGGAAAGGAGGGCATAGTGCTTTTTAACCTCTCCGGAAGGGGCGACAAGGACATGATGCACGTGATGAGCCACATGGGTGTGCTATAATATCTCCATGCCAAAGCTCTCGCCCAGGGACATAAGGAGGAAAATTCAAGGCATCAAAAACACGCGCAGGATAACCAACGCCATGAAGGTGGTCTCCGCCGCCAAGCTCAGGCGAGCCCAGGAGCTCATCTACGCCTCCAGACCATACTCGGAGAAGCTCTACGAGATGCTCAGAAGCTTGGCCACCCACATAGACCCCGAGAGCCATCCCCTTCTTGAAACCAGAGAAGAAAGGGTCTGCGACATAGTGGTCATAACCGCAGACAGAGGTCTTGCGGGGGCGTTCAACTCCAACCTGATAAAGCGGGTCGAAGACATAATAAAGGAAAAGCAGGAAAAGGGCGTAAAGGTGCACCTTACCCTGATTGGACGCAAGGGCGTCCAGCACTTTGGCAAGCGTGCCTATCCTATTCTAAAAGCCTACGAGGAGGTCTTCCGCAAGGAGATAAACTTCGGCGTAGTTAAGGAGGTGGGAGAGCTCCTTAGGGAGAGGTACGCCCGCAAGGAGACGGACGGGGTGTATCTGGTCAACAACGAGATGACCACTCGGGTAAACTACAAGCCCGTGGTAAGAACCTTCCTGCCCTTTGAAAAGCCCGAGGGCGGTTCAGACTTTGCGGTTTACGAGTTTGAGGTGGACAGAGAGCTCTTTCTAAACAAACTGATAGACCTTTACCTGAACTATCAGCTCTACAGGGCGATGCTTGAGTCTAACGCCTCTGAGCACTTTGCCCGCATGGTGGCCATGGACAACGCCACCAGAAACGCGGACGAGCTGGTCAAAACTTGGACGCTCCTTTTCAACAAGGCCCGTCAGGAGTCCATAACCTCAGAGCTCATAGACATAGTAAACGCAGTGGAGGCGATGAAGTAAGCAACGGTTTACCGCCTCCTTTACTTTGACTATGGCACCGTGCTATGGTACTATCATCTCAATGTCCAACTGCCTTACCATGTTTGCCCAGAAACGGAGCACTTTGTTGCTCACCATGTGCCTTCTGTGGAACCCTTCCATGTATCTCACGTGCTTGTCAAAGTCCTCAGCTACGAAGTACAGAATCTTTCAGAGTGCATACAGGCAGTAGGTAAATCTTACAGTCGCCTCCAAGCGTCAGCACGGTCTTGCGGTTATCTGCGGGAAAGACCATGTCAGTTGAGAGTCCAGCCCGAAGTGCGGTAGAAAACGCATCCAGAGCTTTGTGGTCATAAGCCAGCCGTTTAGAGAAGCCACTATGTCTGGGTCTTGGTGGGACAGGAATATGCACTTGATTTGACCGCACCACACTTGCAGGAGTAAGTTCTCTAAAGAATAGCACCAAAGTAAGCTTGTGGCAAGCACTTTTAAGCCCGTGACCGTATTTTTCATCCCCCCGGGTCGGGGGGAAGGAGGAGGTGAGCCATGGGGTTGCTGGGGGTAAGAGGTATATTATTTAATTATATACATGAAATTTAGCAAGTTGCAAGGCTCAGGTAACGACTTTATCCTGATAGACAACAGGGACGACAAGGTAGAGCTTTTACTCCAGAAACTCCGTATGTCAATTCAGGAGCTGGTGGTCAACCTCTGCAGGCCTCACACGGGCGTAGGTGCGGACGGGCTCATACTCATAGAGCACCCTCAAGACCCTAAAAACCACTTTAGGTGGCGCTTTTTCAACGCGGATGGCTCGGTGGCGGAGATGTGCGGAAACGGCTCTCGCTGTGCGGTCAGGTTTGCCTACGAGATGGGAATAGCGGGAGAGCAGGTAAGTTTTGAAACCCTCGCAGGCGTGATAAGGGCCCAGGTGCTGGAGGGGGGTAGCAGGGTCAAAGTCCAACTGACGAAGCCCAAGGACTACAGGGAGGTCTCCTTGGAGGTAGAAGGAGAGCTCATACAGGCGAGCTTTCTGAATACGGGCGTGCCCCACCTGGTGGTCATAGTTCAGGATGTGCAAGCGGTAGACGTGGCAGGGCTGGGCAGAGCTCTCAGATTTCACCGGGCCTTCCAACCTTGGGGCACTAACGTGAACTTTGTGCAGGCGGTCTCCTCCCGCAGTGTAAAGGTCAGGACTTACGAACGGGGCGTGGAGGCGGAGACCCTTGCCTGCGGAACGGGTGCCACCGCCTCCGCCCTGGTGGCCTACGGGAAAGGTCTTGTGCGGGAAAAACCCGTGGAGGTGCTCACCGCAGGCGGAGAGCTCCTGAGAATAGACTTCGACGAGAAAATGGAAGAGGTTTTCTTGGAAGGGGGTGTCTGCAAAGTTTTTGAAGGCATCCTGACGGAGGAAGCCCTCCTCTGCATGAGAGAGCTCAACCACGGTCAAGGTTAGAGGCATATAATACATACCATGGTTCAAATAATTGTGGCGGAGCACGCAGGCTTCTGCTTCGGAGTCAAGAGGGCCATACAGCTTGCGGAAGAGGCCTTGAAAGACACCAATCAAGGTAGAAAAGTCTTCAGCATGGGTCCTCTCATTCACAACCCTCAGGAGGTTCATAGGCTGGAAAGGCAAGGCCTTAGTCTTCTCCAAGAGGAAGATTCTCTGGGAGAGAACAGCACGGTCATAGTGCGCTCTCATGGCATACCACCTCAGCGGGAAAGAGAGCTCCTCTCTAAGGGGGTCAAGCTGGTGGATGCCACCTGTCCCTTCGTAAAGGCGGTCCACGAGGCGGTGGTAAAGCTGTCCAAGGAGGGCTACTTCGTAGTGCTGGTGGGAGAAAAGAGACACCCGGAGGTGATAGGCACTCTGGGATACTTACAAGAGTGCGGTGGAAAGGGAGTGGTAGTGGAAAGCAGGGAAGACCTAAAACAGGTGCTTGGCAAAGACAAGGTGGGCATAGTGGCCCAGACCACCCAGAACGAGCAGTTTTTTAAGGAGGTGGTAGGCGAGATAGCTCTCTGGGCAAGAGAAGTCAAGGTCATAAACACCATATGCAATGCCACCTCGGAGAGGCAGGAGGACGTTTACCAGCTGGCACCGCAGGTGGACCTTATGGTGATAGTGGGGGGCAAGAACAGCGGAAACACGCGCAGGCTTTACGAGATATCCAAGAGCCTCAACCCCAAGAGCTACCACATAGAGACCCCGGAAGAGCTCCAAAGAGAGTGGTTCCAGGGCGTGAAAAAGGTGGGCATCACCGCAGGGGCCTCTACCCCGGACTGGATAATACAGCAGACGGTGCGACGCATTCAAGAGCTGGTGGTATAATCCAAAAGTATGGGGCTCGTGCTTTTTATGCTTTTTGCCTTCGGCCTTCTTTGGGCACAGGACCTGTACACCGAATACATAAAAGCCCAGGTCAGAGAAATTCCCCTCCAGAAGGCCCTGGTGGTAGGCAAAGGTGAGAAACAGCTCATAACCTTCATAAACCCAGACTGCGGGCACTGCAGGAAAGAGTGGCAGGCCCTCAAACCCCACTTAGACAAGGTCAAGGTTTACATTTTTCTCCTGCCCTTTAAGAACTTTCCCGAGAGCGAGGCAAAGTCCCGATACATAGCCTGCTCCAAGGACAAGCTCCGGGCGCTGGAGGAGGTGCTCTCGGGCAAGTTTGACGGCAGGCCTCCGCAGACCAGAGACTGTCCCCTGCTTCAAGAACACATAAAGATAGCGGAGAAGCTAAACGTGCAAGGCACTCCTTACAACATAATTCTGGGCAGTTATAAGGTGATAGAAGGCTACAGCCCAAAGCTTCTGGAAGAGCTGGGCATCAAATGATAGTGGTACTTATGGGTCTTTCCGGTTCCGGCAAGTCCTTCCTTTCCCGCATACTCCACGAGGACTTAGGTTTTGAATGGCTCAGGAGCGACCAGATACGCAAAGAGCTGGCAGGCATAGACCCAAACACGAAGGCCTCAGCGGACTACCGCCAAGGCATATATTCCCAAGAGTGGACAAAGAGAGTTTACCAAGAGCTCATGAGAAGAGCTCAACAGATAGCAGAGCAGGGCAAAGATGTAGTTTTGGACGCCACCTTTCTAGAAAGCTGGCAAAGAAACTTAGTAAGAGATAGCTTCCCCCAAGCCCTTTTCCTGCTGGCTCAGGCGGAGGAGAAGGAAATTCTAAAAAGGCTCAGAGACAGGAAAGACATATCCGACGCAGGAGTGGAGGTCTACCTCAAGCAGAAGGAGAGCTTTACGCCTCCCTCTTACGCTATACCTGTGAACACCCAACGGAGCAGGGAGGAGCTCAAGGTTGCCCTGCAGGAAATACTCCTACAGAATGGTTGGAGAGGCACTCTAGAGAGACCTGAATAGGGTCTTTGTTCTCGAGCCTACAGTCTGGGGTTATACCCCTCTCTGAGGTAATCGCTTCGCCGGTAGGTAGCTTCATCTCAAAGGTAATCAACCTGAGCACCAAACCTAGGCAGGTATCAAGGGTAAAGAGATTGCTCCCCACGTACTTGCCTACCGTGTTCTCGCCCACGATAATCGCCTTAGAATAGCGTCTTAAAAGCACTGCCATCAGCTCCGCAGCTGAAGCGGTCTGCCTGTTGACGAGCACCACCACGGGCTTTTTGAAGCCTTCAGGGTTTTTAAACTGATACACGCCCATGTTACCCTTCCGACCTTCCAAGTAGAACATGATGCCTTCACCCCCTACCAGCATGTCCACGATGCCTTTTGCCACCGAGATAAGACCACCGCCATTGTCCCGCAGGTCTATGAGCAAGACGTCCACCCCTCTGGTCTTGAAGTTTTCCATGGCTTCCCTAAAGCCCTGCAGGGCAGGCTGGGTAAAGTTGGTTAACTTGATGTAGCCTAGCTCCTTGTCTCCTTGCCTTATTATCCTGACCTCCTCAATCGGCGAGACTACGAAGTCCCCCTTTTCCACCTGCAAACTCAGGAAAAGCCCGTCCCTTATGAGCTCTACCCTAATGGGCTGTCCTCTCTCTACCTCTCTTATGGCCTTCCTCCAGAGGTTTTTGTCAGTTATGTCCTGTATGGATACTATCAGGTCACCTTCTCTTATACCGTGCTTCTCTGCGGGCGAGCCCGGAAAGACCTTGGTCACATACCCGTTGTTGTCCCACCTTATGCCCAAGCCCACCATACGGGAGCTTAAGTACCAGAGCCTGTCCTCCTCCTGCCGGGTTATGGAGGTCCACCGGTCCCCTATCTTTCTAAGTTGCTCCATAAGCTCCTTCTCGTCCTTCCAGCTTGCGTCTTTTATCCTGTCCCACCACAGGTAGTGCTTCTCCAGGAGCGCGTTAAGTCTTGAGAAGAGCTCTTCGCGGGAGCAGGACTCCGCCCCAGTGGCTACACGAAAGAGTAGCAGTATCAGAAGCAGGTATGTACCCATATATTCTAAAGAAAATATAATTCTGTTGACAAAAGCTTCAAGGGTAATAACTTATAAAGCCACTAAAACAGGCTATCAGGAGGCAAGGCATGTACTACGTGGCGGAGGTCATAAATGAGGAGTGCTCCAAGTACAACTGCAAACAGTGCACGCTCTTTTGCCCGGAGCCTAACACCCTGATGTACACTGACGAGGAGCATCACGCCTTTGTGGTCCAAAACCGCTGTAAGGGCTGTGCCCTCTGCGTGTATGTGTGCGTGAACCTCCTTAAAAGAAACGCCATACACATGATAATGCCAGAAGTGCATGCAGAGAAGTAAAAAAGGAGGTAAGCTGTGGCTACACTTGGACCGAGTGGCTTTTCACCTTACCCAGTGGCAGTTTACGAAGGTCTTTTAAACCCGCCGCCCGGATACGCCCTCATGTTTAACGAGATAGTGGAAGAGGAACAGGCCATGAGAGAGGCGGCAAAGGCCATGCTCACCAGAGCAAACCCCACCATCTTCCCCGGACCTCAGGTGCTTTACGCCTGGAACGAGGAGGCCAAAGAGAAAGCAAAGCTTGTCAAGAAAATGGCTCAGGTGCTGGGCGCAAAAATAATCCCCATGTACGACTACAGACCGAAGTACCCAAAGATAAACCCTGCGGTGGAGATAAACCCCAACCACCCCAACCTGACCATATGGCACAACAGGATAAAGGCCTGCATCTTTGTGGGCGTGCATTGTCACTACGCCAACGTGGCACTCAAGATAATAAGGGCTGAAACAGACTGCTTTACCATAGCCATGTGCGGTATGGCAGGGCACGAAGATGCCATGATAACCCTAAGAGACCAGCATGTGGAGGAGATGGAGAAGTTCATAAGGGTTGCGGAAGAGGTAAAAAAAGAGTTAGGCCTATGAAAACCACTGTCTGGACCTATCAAGATTACCTTAAGCTGGATGAGGACGAAGGGTATGAGACAATAGGAGGGGAGCTCTACCCTGTGCCCAGCGCAAGCAGGAAGCATCAGAGAACCGCCCCTAGGCTTGCCCTTGCCTTTAGCAAACATGTAGAGGAAAAGGCGGTGGGCGAGGTTTACCTCCTCCCCTTTGATGTGGTCTTGAGCGAAGAAAACGTGGTTCAGCCTGACTTGGTGGTGGTCTTGAAGGAGAACCTCTCCGTGGTAAAGGAGAAGGGCATTTTTGGTGCACCTGACTTAGTGGTTGAGATAGTCTCACCTTCAAGCCTTAAGAAAGACACGGAGGACAAAAGAAGGCTTTACGCTAGCTACCGCATCAAGGAGCTTTGGCTTCTTTTCCCAGAAGAGAAGGTCATAGAAGTTTTCACCCTTGAAGGCTTAGAGTACAAGGTGCACTCTTGGGCTTACGAACAAGGTCAAGTGTGTTCCAAGCTGTTGGAAGGTCTGTGCGTGGATCTGAAGGAGGTGTTTGGTGACTAAAATCATGCTTTTAACCCCCCGCTTCTATACATTTAAATAAAACTTTAAGGAGGTTGCCATGCAAACCGTTACAGAGACAGTGGTATACAACAGGGCGGGGCAGAGAGTGGTCTCGCCAGACTACCTTCTTTTTGAAGCGCCCAGAACCAAACACTTCATGACCGGCTCAGAAGCGGTCAAGGAGGCGGTCAAGAGGTCCTCCGTGGACGCCTCAGTCTCTTATCCTATCACGCCCCAGTCAGAGGCGGCGCACTTGATAGGAGAGCTCTGGGTGGAGGGCTATGTGGGTGTTTACTTCAGGGGCGAGTCGGAGTTTGGAGTTATGTCCGAGCTGGCAGGCTGTGCCATGGCCGGTGCGAGGGCCATAACCACCACCTCAGGCCCGGGAACGCTGAGAGCTATGGAAAACTTCCCCATGTGGGCGGGTACCCGCATACCTGTCCAGCTGGTGCTTATGGCAAGAGGTGTAAACTCCCCTCTTTCCATACAGCCTGACAACTTGGAGGTAAGTTTCCTCCTCGATACGGGGTGCATGATATGGTACGCGGAGAACGCCCAGGACCTCTTTGACATGATAATCGCAGGCTTCGTGGTGGCAGAACAGCCAGATGTGCATGTCCCAGTGATAACCGCCGTGGACGGCTTTTTCGTCTCTCACACCAGAGAGGCGGTCATGCTACCGCCTGACGACATAGCCCTGCCACCCTACAACCCCTACAAAGCACCCATGCCTGTCATAGATGCGGAAGTGCCCCCGGGAAGGTTTCTTAGAGACCCCTTCGTCATGAAGTCTAACTACATATCCTACGCCACTCACGCCAGCTGGCAGTGGGAGGTAAGGTCAGCCATTGAAAGGTCAAGACCATATGCAAAGCACTACCTGAGAGGTCTCACCGAGGAGTTCGGAGACCCGACCGCAGAGCTCCTGTTCGTAGCCTGCGGAACCGCCGCTGCCCAGTCAAAGGAAGCGGTAAGGCTTTTAGAGGAAGAGGGCATAAAGGCCAGAGTGCTAAAGCTCAAGACCATAAGACCCTTCCCCGTAGAAGAGCTCAGACAGGCGGTCAAGGGTGCCAAGTACATCTTCGTGCCCGAGTTCAATGTGGTAGGTTGGTTAGAGCGTGAGGTGAGGAGATACCTCTACGGCGTGTGCGACGCGGAGGTAATAGGAGCTCCCAGAGTGGCAGGCGGAATGACCATGCCCCCAGAGTTTATAGTGAAAGAGGTTATGAAACTTACCGGCAAGGAGGTAAAACATGTCCTATAAGGTATACGAGATAAACGAAGACCTGCTGGATGTGATGCCCCAGGAGATAAAAGACCTGCAGTTTAAAGCCACCTGGGGCAACCCCAAAAGGGGTGTGATGGACCTGCCCTACTCCAAGGAGCTCATAGAGGAGCACTCCCTCTGTGCGGGATGCCCCGAGTCCATGGCCTTGAGGTACATACTGGCTTCCCTGCCCAACCCCGAGGACACCATCATAGTAAACTCCACCGGATGCACCTCCTTGGTCTTTCCTCACATAGCCCTGCACACGGTTCACTCCCTGTTTGGAAACCAGAACGCGGTGGCCTCCGGCATAAAGAGGGTGCTGGAGTGGAGGTTTCCTGACAAGGTCAAAGATGTAGTGGTGCTGGCGGGCGACGGTGCCACGGTGGACATAGGTTTGGACTGCACTCTTCAGTCTTTCTTTAGACAGGAGAAGATAACCACCATATGCTTTGACAACGAGGTCTACGCCAACACGGGTGGTCAGGAGAGCGGTCTAACGGTAAAGGGGCACGTGTTTAAGATGGCACCCAAGGGCAAGCAGTGGGACAAGGTGCCCTTCTGGCAGATAGCCATAGACTCGGGATGCCACTACGTGGCAAGGCTTACCGTGTCCTCCCCCAAGAGGGTGGAAACGGTCATAAAGAAGGCCATATACGTAGCAAGGGAAGTAGGACCCACCTACGTGCACCTGTATACGCCCTGCATTCTTGAGATAGGTCTTAACTCCGACGACGGTCTGGACGAGATGAGACAGAGGGACAAGGAGAGGTTCTCCTTCTTTGAGTACATGAGCGAGCCCGCAAAGGAGGTCATAGAGCGCAAGAAAGAGGAGGGTCTGCTATGAAGAGGAGAAGGGTAAACATACGCATGCCTGCGCTGGGTGGTCAAGGTGCGGTCACCGCAGCGCACATCATAGCTACCGCGGCGGACTACGAGGGCTACTACGCAGTTTCTAACCCCTTCTTCGGCGCGGAGAAGAGGATGGCACCGGCGGAGAGCTACGCCCGCATAGGCATGGAGCCCATCTACGACAGGGGCGAGGTGGTCTACCCGGACGTGATAATGGTCTTCCACCCGCAGGTCATAACCATGGGCAAGTCTTACACCATGCCCTTCTACTCCGGCATAAAAAGAAAGGGTCTGGTGATAATAAACACGGAGGAAGACCTGCTGACGGAGGAGGACAAAGAGAGGTTGGAGAGCTTGGAGGTGAAGGTTCTTAACTTCCCTGCCACCAAGTTCGCCATTGACATCGCAGGCACGGAGCTCTCCACCAACATGGCTATGATAGGAGCTCTCTTCGGTGCCATAGGCGTGGTAGGTGTAGAGGCCATCGAAGAGGGCATAAAGTCAAGGTTCCTGAAGAAGTTTGTGGCCTCCGGCGGGACTGCCTCCTTGGACTCCGCCCTTGAGAGGAAGTTCAAGAAGAAGCTGGAGCTTATAGAGAAAAACCTAAACACCGCAAGGGCAGCCTACGAGCTTGCCCAGAGGTGGGCTCAGGAGCAGGGGCTTGAGGCTTTCCTGCCACCACCGCCCAAGAAGGTAGCGGTCTAATCCGCCGGGGCCTGCAGGCCCCCTATAGCCTTCCGAAGAAACTCCTTGAGCTCTTCCCCCTCCAGCCACCAGTCGTTGGCGTCGCTCCTGTAGAAAAAGCCCTCAGGCACTCTGGGATAGCTCAGCCACTTTTTGGGGGCTCTTGCTTCAAACTGGAACTGTGGTAGCAGGACAAAG
The DNA here is from genome assembly GCA_025062075.1 of Aquificaceae bacterium. Taxonomy (GTDB): domain Bacteria; phylum Aquificota; class Aquificia; order Aquificales; family Aquificaceae; genus Pampinifervens. The sequence continues at coordinate 11,832 of JANXBA010000023.1, read as the reverse complement.
TACTCTCTCCCGTCGTGCTTAACCAGGTAAAGGTTTCTGGACTCTTCCTCTGATATCAGGGTCTCGTGGAGCTTCTCCCCTGGTCTTATGCCTACTATTTTGAGAGAGCATTTAGGGCAGAGGGCCCTCGCTATGTCCACTATCCGCACGCTCGGTATTTTGGGGACGAACACCTCGCCCCCCTCGCCGTGCTCCAGGGCAAAGAGCACCAGCCTGATGCCTTCCTCCAGAGTTATCCAAAAGCGCGTCATCCTCTCGTCGGTGATGGGGAGCTCCCTCTCCCCCTGCGACAGGAGCTTGAGGAAAAAGGGTATGACGCTACCTCTGCTTCCCACTACGTTGCCGTACCTAACCACGCAAAAAGAGGTCTCCTTTGCCCCTGCGTACACGTTTCCTGCGATGAAGAGTTTTTCCATGGTGAGCTTGGTGGCCCCGTAGAGGTTTACGGGGTTTACCGCCTTGTCGGTAGAGAGGGCTACCACCTTCCTCACCCCCTTCTCTACAGCCACCTCTATCAGGTTCTGCGCACCCAGTATGTTGGTCTTGACCGCCTCCAGCGGGTTGTACTCGAGGATGGGCACGTGCTTGAGAGCCGCTGCGTGCACCACGTAGTCCACCCTGTCAAGGGCAAACCAGAGCCTGTCCTTGTCCCTTATGTCCCCGAGGAAGAACCTGAGCTGTGGGTAGAGCTCCTCGGGAAACTCCTTCGACATCTGCCACTGCTTGAACTCGTCCCTGCTGAAGATAATAATCTTTCTGGGTCTGTGGTGCTCCAAGAGGTGGCGGGTCAGAGCTCTGCCGAAAGAGCCCGTGCCTCCTGTTATGAGCAGGACTTTGCCCTCTAAAAAGCTCACTCTATCACCTCCCAGCTCAGGGGCGTGCCCTTGGGAAGGTCAACCCTCGCCCGCTTTCCTAAGACTTCCTTCAGGTGTTTGGGTGGGAGTCCGTAGCCGGGTCGCACGCTCTTTACATTTTTTTCTGTGAACACCTCTCCTGCCTTTATGTCCTCCGCCACGAAGAGGCTTCGGGCAAATTTTCTCATTTTCCTCTGACCTTCTGTGAGCTCGTAAGTGACCTTACCCAGAGCTTTTTCTACCTGACGCACTGCCTCCACCATGGCTTTGAACTCCGCAGGCTCTAAGGAAAACTCCGCATCCGGCCCTCCCAAGGACCTGTCGAGTATAAAGTGCTTTTCTACCACTACCGCGCCCAAGGCCACGGCTGCTACGGGCACCGCTATGCCCAAGGTGTGGTCTGACAGGCCTACGGGCACTCCAAAGGTCTCCCTCATGTTGGGAATGGTCCTGAGGTTTACGTCCTCGTAGGGCGTAGGGTACTCAGAGACGCACTTGAGGAGAACCACCTGCTCGTTGCCCACCCTCCTGCAGGCCCGGAGGGCCTCCTCTATGTCCGACAGGGTGGCTATGCCCGTGGATATGATTACGGGCTTGCCCTTGCTGGCTATGTACTCTATGAGGGGTACGTCCGTTATCTCAAAGGAGGCCACTTTGTAGGCAGGCGTGCCGAGCTCTTCTAAAAAGTCCACCGCAGTCCTGTCAAAGGGAGAGGAGAAGCACACAAGACCCAGCTGTCGGGCAAACTCAAAGAGTTTTGGATGCCACTCCCAGGGCGTGTAGGCCTTTTTGTAGAGCTCATGCATGTACTGCCCGTCCCAGAGCGTCTCCTCCTGTATCCTAAAGTGGGAGCTCTTCACCGGCAGGGTTATGGTGTCGGGCGTGTAGGTCTGGAGCTTGACCGCGTCCGCACCTGCCTCCTTTATTGCCTCTATGGTCTTGAGGGCGAGGTCAAGGCTCTGCAGGTGGTTGGCGGAGAGCTCTGCCACGATAAGGACCTTCTCACCTACCTTGACTCCGCCTATGTCTATCATCGGAACTCCTCCGCAAGTTTTTTGACCTGCCCAGTAGCCTCTTTTAGAAAAGCCCTGTAGAGCTCCCAGAAAAAGCGCAGGAACTCCTCTCTTTCTCCCTCTTCCATGCTGAGGGCCTGTCCGAGGGCTATCTGACTCCACTGGTGAGTGTTGTGATACAGAAGGTTATACAGAAGGGGGTTTTTCAGGCCAATGAGGTCTTTTACAAGCTCGGTAAAGCTCTGCACCGCCTCCTCTCTTTTCCTGAAGTCAAACCTCTTGCCGTAGTCTTTTACCCTCTCCGCGAGGTTCTCAAAGTCCAAAACCAGCTTCTGAAGGTGCTCGGTGGGTCTTACCACCTTCAGGTATCTTGTGTGGAAGTTCTCTTCCACCGCTTTTATGACTTGCTCCTTGTGGATGGTCCTTTCAAGACGTAAGGTCTCAAGGGGCGTCGGTATGGCTCCCTCTATGAGTAGGCCGTCCGAGGCGTTGTAAACCTTTACACCTTTTTTCCTTATAGTCTGCTCTATGGAGTACCTGGTGGAGGCAAACCACCGGTTGGTGTAAACTGTACCACCAAAGTTTCCGGGGGCAGTCATACTGAGCTCCACGGGAGTCTTCGAGAGTATGCTCCCAGGGTCGTAGTAGTTGGTGAGCGCCGAGTGGTGCCTTTGCGGGTTCTTTGAGCCAAGGTCTACGCCGAAAAGATATATTTCCTCAAAGCCGAGCTCCGCCGCAAGGGCTACGCCCGCCGCAGTCACTGTAGGTCCAGTGTGCCATATGATGGGCGAGCCTGCCTGCTCAAGTAGCAAAGCACCTGTGTCGTTGAGCTTGAGAAACATGTAGCCCTTTTTGAAGAGCTTAAAGCAGTCGGTCCACAGGGGGTTGTTGGCTATGAGCCGGGTCTTCTTGAGAAAGTCCCTTCCTACTTCTACCAGAAGCTCGTAGGTGTACTTAGTCCTCTCGGTTTCCACGTGAAAGTCGGGAACTATGCCTGCCCTCTTCAAGGCGGAGATGGTAGAACCGCAGGAGAAGATGACTGCCCTATCTTGGCAGTCTCTTATCTTCTCCATGGCCGGGTCAAGAGAAGGACCTGCTCCCAGCACGAAGGCCACCGAGCCCTGCGGGACCTTTTTCTCAGGAAAGTAGAGAGGTATTTTCCTCTGCACCTTTCCAGCGTCCACCTGAGAGACCACAGCTCGTCGTCAAAGTAGCCCAGAAAAAGCTCCGCAAAAAGCGGCGAGCTTTGAAGCCACTCTGTGAACCCAAGGGTGGGCGTGTACTGGAGGTGTTCAAGGTAGTAACCCCAGTAGAAGAGGCCAGGGTTTATCCGCTGAGCCACTCTCAGGACCTCCTCAAAAGCCTTGTCCTTGTTCTCTTCCAGCAGTAGCTTGTCGTCGACTATCAGGTGCAAGCTCCTGCCGGGCTTTGAGTAGTAGTCAAAGACTAGGCCCCAGTCCAAGGTGTGCAAGCTCAGGGCAAAAAAGGCAGGCACGTCCAAAATTATCAAGTTCTGGACCTCGTAACGCTCGAGGAGAGCTCTCAGATGAAAGCCAAAGCCCAAGCCCGCCAAGACGAGCAGAGGTATGTGCCTGCTCTCTTCAAGGGGCAGAAGTTTGAAGCTCCCCCTTAGCTTCTTGTGTAGCTCGCCTGCGTATCTGTGGGAGATGAGACTTCCGTCCGTAGAAAAGCTGTCGCTCCCAAAGTCAAAGTCCGGGAAAAGCCTGGTGGGATGCCTCTCAAAGGCCTGCACCTGAAGCAAGCTAAACTTAAGGGCGTCTCCCCTGTATATGCCCCCTCTTCCAAAGTCCACGTCCAGCTTGCCCTCCTGTAGAATCAGCCTGTAGCTCTTCTGAAAGGGTAGCAGGGTCTGGAGGAGTCCCGGAGCTCTCGCCCCCATAATCTGGTAGTTCCTCTCGTAGGTCCTCTTTAGGCTCTCCTCTGTCAACACCTCTAACTTTCCCTCTGAACGAGTTTGACGAGGATTTCCCTGAGTTGCTCCCCCACGCCGAGGCCCTGCAGAAAGTCCAAGACCTTGTCTAACTCCTCCTGAGCCCTACGAACGGTCGTGTCCACCCCGCCCAGCTCCAACACCTTACGCCTGAGCTCATCGTGCCTCCCTTCGTAGAAAAGAGCTTTTACCTCGTCTCCCAAAATAGGGTAGAGGCATATAAGAGGGTAGGTGCACTTGCCCTCCGCCAAGTCCGAGCCCACAGGTTTGCCCAACCTCTCCTCCTGCCCCGAGTAGTCCAGAGCATCGTCCACCAGCTGGAAGGCCCTGCCCGCCAAAATACCTACTCTGTAAAAGTCCCAGTAGTCTCTCCTGCCTGCCATCAGAGCTCCTACCGCCATACAGGCACCGAAGAGAGCTCCAGTCTTGTAGTCTATTATCTTTATGTAAGTTCCCATGTCAATGAGCTGGCCAAGGCTTCTGAGCTCTACGAGCTGTCCCTGAGACATCTTCATGACCGCATCGCTCAGCACCTCTACGCTCTGAAGGTTGCCGTACCGGGCGTAGAGAGAGAGCGCCTTTGCGTACATGTAGTCTCCCGTCAGAATACACGCCTGATTGCCAAAGAGCACATTGGCGCTCTTTTTACCCCTTCTGGTCTGAGCTCCGTCCACCACGTCGTCGTGAAGAAGGGAGGCAACGTGCACGTACTCTATGCCTACCGCCAAGGGCAAGACTTTCTCCACATCCCCACCCAAGGCGTCGCACACCATCAGGGTCAGGAGAGGTCTTATCCCCTTCCCACCGGAGGTGATAAGGTAGCGCCCTATGTCAAGAACTTCTCTTACTTCAGGGTCTAAGTAGTGTAGTATCTTCTCCTTTATGTGCTGGGCGCTCAACATGCGCTGCAACAGTATAACCTTAATCTACCACTGGGCGGTAATCTTTGCCTTCTTGTTCAGGTACTTGTCCACCGCAAGGGCCGCTTTTACGCCGTCTGCGGCCGCTATGACCGCCTGCTTTATGTTGTTGCAAAGCACGTCCCCGCAAGCAAACACGCCTGGCACCGAGGTCATCATCTCCTCGTTTACCACTATGCAGTGCTCGTCGGTCATCTCCACCTGGTTCATGAGAAAGTCCACAGAGGGCTTGTTCCCGCCCAGAAATATAAAAACGCCGTCCACAGGTAGGAGCTTCTTCTCTTTGGTGGACACGCTCTGCACCCACAGACCTTCTACCACGGAGTTCCCGGCCACTTCCAACACCCTGTGGTGGAGGAGCACTTCCACCTTCGGGTTGGACTCTATCTCAGAGACCATCTCGTGAGGGGCCTTTATCCTGCTGGAGGGCACCACCAGATATATCTTGCTGGCAAAGCGTGCTATAAACTCGGTCTCCTCAAGGGCGTAGTCGTCCTCTCCCACCACCGCCACCGGTCTGCCTTTGAAGAAGGCCGCGTCGCAAACGCCGCAGTAGGAGATGCCCCTGCCCAAGAGTTCCTCCTCGCCCTTGTACTTGTTGGTCCTCTCCATAGCACCAGAAGCCACTATGACCGCCCTGCCCTTGAACTCTCTTCCGTCTATGGTGTAGAGCTTCTTTACCTCTCCCAGCAAGTCCGTAGCTATCACCTTCCCCCTTACGAACTCAGCCCCAAAGGCCTTTGCGTGGTCTCTTATCAGCTTGAGGAGCTCGTAGCCAGAGATGGGACCTCTTATGCCCGGGTAGTTCTCTATCTGCTGGGTGACCCCGAGTGCCCCGTCCGCCTCCGCCCTGAAGAGCACCAGCGTAGAAAGCCCGGCTCTGGCCGTGTATATGGCCGCAGAGGACCCTGCCGGCCCTGCCCCTATTATGACCACGTCGTAAACCTTGTCGCTGTTAAAGTCTAGCGTGAACTCCATTCCTATTAAATATATCCTCCCAAGGGGGTGATTTCAACAAGGCTTTTATAATACTGGTCATGAAGGTTGCCAGCATAGATGTGGGTTCCTACTCGGTGAGGCTAAGCGTTGCCCACATAGATAAGGAGCTGAAGATAATTCACGAAGAGGGGAGAATAACCGCCTTGGCCACCCGCCTGCAGGAGAGCGGAATGCTCTTAGAGGATAGAATGGCAGAGACCCTGAGCGTGGTGGAGGAGTTTTTGAAAAAGGCGGAGTCTCTGGGTGCGGAGCGGGTCAGACTGGTGGGGACGGAGGCCCTGCGCAGGGCAAAGAACTCCCAGGAGTTTCTGCGAAGGCTTGAGGAGCTCACCGGCTACCAGCTGGAGGTGATATCGCCAGAGGAAGAGGGCAGGTACGCCTTTTTGTCCGTTGCCTACTCTCTCAGACCTACGGGTAGGTTCTGCGTGATAGACCAAGGGGGAGGTTCCACCGAGTTCGTGTGCGGGATGGGATACCAGGTAGAGAGCCTCAAGTCTCTTCCCTTTGGTATAGTGAACCTTACGGAGGAGTTCCTCAGGCACGACCCGCCCAGAAACTACGAGCTGGAATCTTTGAAAAACTTTCTGGACGAACACATAAAAGAGGTGGTCCAGCCCTGCGACGAGCTTGTGGGACTTGGAGGCACTATAACTACTCTGATTGCCATAGAGCACAACATATACCCCTACAAAGGGGAAGAGGTGCACGGAAAGACTCTGAGCCTTGACAGGCTCATGTTCTGGATAGAGACACTCAGCGCCATGAAGGAGAGCCAGAGAATCTCCACCTTTCCTCACATAGAGCCCAAGAGGGCAAGGGTTATAATCCCCGGACTTCTTATCTTCTACAGGAGCATGCTCCTCTTCGGAAAAGACCAGCTGAGGGTGAGCGACTGGGGTCTGAAAGAGGGAATACTTGTTCGGGAATTCCTGGATGGCGTATAATTAAATGCGTAAGGCGGCGTAGCTCAGCTGGTTAGAGCGGAGATCTCATAAGTCTCAGGTCGGAGGTTCGAGTCCTCCCGCCGCCACCACTGAGTTGACACCTTTTTCTGAAGCTGGTAGAGTCTTATGAGCTCCTCCACCGTGGTAGCATCCTCGGGATTTTTGTCCTCTCTCACAAAACTCACCGCCCTCGGAAAGCGCAAAGCGTAGCCGGGCTCCTGGGGGCTCCTACCTGCGGTGTGTAGGGGCGAGCGGGTTATCTCGTCTGCGTTCACCGTTATGACATACTTAGGCTCTACCCACACGTCCACCTCCATGAGGCTGTCTACTCTTGGGTGCTTGCAGCTAAGCCTGTGGGGCTGGAGCATCTCCCTGAGCCTTATCCACTCTTCCTCCGTAAAGCCCGAGCCCACCTTGCTCACGGTCTTGAAAGTGTCCGTGTGCGGGTCGTAGAGGGCCACCAGCAGTCCGCCTATGCCCAGCCTTGCCCTCGCGCCCCTGCCGTAGTAGTAGCCCACCACCACTACGTCCACCGTGTCCGCCAGCGTCCCCCTGTAGCTGCACTTTAGCTTTATCCAGTTGAAGTTTCTGGCACCTGCGGTGTAGGGTGCGTCCAGCCTCTTTGCCATTATGCCCTCCAGCCCTTGGCTGACTACCTCTTGAAAGAAGGACTCCACCTCTTCCACGCTGTCCGTTAGGAGCATCTGGGAGAGCCTGAGGGTGTTCCCTTCTTTTATGAGCTCCTGGAGCTTTTCCCTGCGCTGGATAAAGGGCTTGAGCGTGTAGTCCTCACCTTGGAGAAAAAGCAAGTCAAAGCAGAAGAGCTTGATGGGGTACTCTCGGGCGTACTCTTCTACGTTGTGCTTTCTCTTTCTCTGCATGAGGACCTGAAAGGGGTGGAAGTCCCCAGTTTCTTCGTCCAGCGCAACCGCCTCCCCCTCCAAGATAAAGCTCTGAGCTCCTACCTCCTGCAGGACCGCCCTGACTATCTCGGGAAACATCCCCGTTACGCGCTCAAGGTTTCTGGAGTATATCTCCACCTTCTCGCCCTCTCTGTGCACCTGAAGCCTCAGACCGTCGTACTTTGCCTCCACTGCGCACCTGTTTAGTCTCTCCACCACCTCCTGGGCGCTTGCCACCCTCTCCGCAAGTGCCATCCTTATGGGGTAGCCCACCTGCACCCTAAAGTCCTCCAGTGCCTTTGCTCCCCCCTCCTTTATTCGCCTCGCCACCAGCCCAAGGTCAGAGCAGAGGTTGTAAGCCCTCTCAACGAGGGGCTTTACGCTCCTGTCCCCCGAGAGCATGGAAAGGGCTTCGATTACGGTGGCGTCGCCCACCCCCAGCCTGAGCTTGCCCAACACTATCCTGACCGCGTACTTTGCCTCAAAGCCAGAAAGACCCTTGAGGAGGTTGACAAGCCCCATCACCTTCTCCAGCGTGCCCCTGCTCAGGGCTATCTCGCTGAGCTCTGCGTAAACCTGCAGGAGTTGGAGCTCTCTGCCTTGCCACCTTACTATCTCCTGAGCTACCAGCCCAAGGTCACCTCTCTTTTTGTAGAGCTCCTCCACCTGCTTTACCTTTATACCGCAGGCCTTGGAGAGGGCGTCCATGAGGAGCTTCTCCGACACCCCAAACTCCACGCCCCTGAAGGAGGGCATCAACTCTCCCAGCGTCAGGTAGACCACCTTGTCCACCTCCCCGGCCTCCGCACTCTGGAGGAGCTCCCGAAGTAGGTCCGCCATCTCCAGCCTGCTGGTGGTCTCCTCTACCCTCTGAAAGTACTGGGCAAGCTCTTTGAAGAGCATCTCTCACAAAAGGCCGAGAGCCTTCATGCCTTGCAGGTGTTTTACAAACTGGCTGGCACTTCTCCCAGAAAAGCCTCTCTGAAGAGCCCACTCAAGAGCGAGAGCCTCTAACCTCTCCTCTTCCAGCTCAACTCCGCGGGCTAAGTGTTTCACGATGGAGAGATACTGCTCTTTGCCAAAGGCAAGAAAGGCAAGCCTTATACCGAAGCGCTCCACCAGAGAAGCCCTTTCTGAGTAGCTCTCCTCCGGAAACTTCTCCTCCTCTTCCCTCTGGGGCATGAGGTACCTCCGGTTGGAGGTGGCGTAGACCACCACATTGGAGGGCCTCTCCTCTACGTCCCCCTCCATCACGGACTTTAGCGCGTGCAGGCTGTCCTCCGAGGGGTCAAAGGAGAGGTCGTCAAAGAAAAGAATAAACTTCTCCGGTCGGTCTCTCAAAACTCCGTAGAGGTCCGAGAGCTGCATTATGTCCATCTTGTAAACCTGCACCAGCTTCAGGCCCATTGGAGCGAAAAGCCCCAGCAGGGACTTTACCAGAGAGGACTTGCCCGTCCCCCTTTCTCCCCACAAGAGGGCGTCGTTGGCAGGCAACCCGTGCAGGAGCTGAAGAGTGTTCCTGTAAAGCACTTCCTTCTGGTAGTCTATGTGGAGGAGGCTGTTGAAGTCTGGCACGTGCGGGTAAGACACTGGCTGGAGCTCTCCCTCTCTGAAGCGAAATGCCTTGTATCGGTCAAACATGGGCTACCCCCAACGCAGTTTTTCCTTTAGGATACTAAAGAAGCTCCTCTTCGGGTTTGGGTACATAAGGCAGTGGCGCTCAGACTTTCTTACCACTACCGCGTCCCCCTTCTGTAGGCTCATGCCCTCCTGTCCGTCCAGCGTCAGGTAAGCCATGCCGGAGTCGGAGAGGTTTATCAGCTTTAGCCTTACCTCGGAGGGTAGCAGGAGAGGTCTGTTGGAGAGGGTGTGAGGACATATGGGAACAAGAAGCAAGGCCTCCGACAGGGGGTAGATGATAGGTCCTCCTGCGGACAGGGCGTAGGCGGTAGAACCCGTAGGGGAAGAGACTATGACCCCGTCTCCGTAAACCTTGAGCACATGCTCTTCTTCTACCAGCACCTCCACCTCCACCATTCGAGCAAGACTCTCCTTGGATAGAACCACGTCGTTCAGGTAGCTCCCTAAGGGGAGCTCTTGACCGCCTCTTATGAGAGTGGCCTCCAGCATCATGCGCCTTTGGACCTTGAGCTCTCCTCTCAGCAAGCTCTGGAGCACCTCTTCTACCTCTTCCTTCTCTACCTCCGTTAGAAAGCCGAAGCGTCCTTGGTTTATCCCTAAGAGTGGGACGCGGTGCCTGGAGGCAAGCCTTGCGCCTGCCAGAAAGGTGCCGTCACCCCCTACTACCACCACCAGTTCAAAGCCTTCCACCGAGGGCTTTTCTTTGGCTTCTCTGTTGTTGAAGAAGGTCTCCACTTCAAAGCCGAAGAGCTTGAGAAGGCGCTCCACATCCTGGGCTGTGCTACGGGCGGAGGGTGCATCTTTGACGAAGAGTAGAGCCTTCATAGAAGGTGGTCCACTATCTCGCAGAGCACATGACCCAAAGTGATGTGACACTCCTGTATGCGCGCGGTGTCGTAGGAGGGCACCACAAAGCTGTAGTGGGCTACCTCTACCACCTTCCCCCCACCTTTGCCCGTAAAGGCTACGGTGGTTGCACCCAAGTCGTGAGCCCTCATGAGACCTCTGACCACGTTGGGAGAGTTTCCAGAGGTGGTAATGCCAATGGCCACGTCCCCAGGCATGCAGAGGGCCTCCACTTGCCTCTCAAAAACGCTCTCAAAGCCGTAGTCGTTGCCCAGCGCGGTCAGCACGGAGGTGTCCGTAGTGAGAGCTATGGCCGGCAGGGCTCTCCTGTCTTTCTTAAACCTGCCTACGAGCTCTCCTGCTATGTGCTGGGCGTCTGCCGCACTGCCTCCGTTGCCGAAGAGCAAAACCTTGTTGCCATCTTTTAGGGCTTGAACTATTATCTGACCTACCTGTAGGACGCTCTCTGCGTAGAGCTCTACAAAGGCCAGCTTGGTCTGGGCACTCTCCCGGAAGGCGCTCCTGACCAGGTCAAGCATTTTCCTTTTTGAGACTTCCCACGGTGAGGCGGTTCATAAGCCTGAAAAACTCCATAAGCTTGTGCTTGTGATACTCTTCCTGATGCTCTATAAACTGGAAGAGTCTCCTTATGTCAGGGTCTTGCACCGAGGCGGTCTCCCTGCTGTAATCTCTTCCCGTTGACTGCTCGTAGGCTATCTCCGCCTTTACCTGCTCCTGAAGGCTCTTTGAAGGCTTGGGGGAGAAGTCCACCCTGGCTATGTCCGGCATGTGCCCAAGCTCACCTATCTTCTCCCCTAGCTTGCCCATGTGCACCATGCTCTCTATGGCGAGGTCTAACATGGTATCCTTGTAGTCGCAGTTCTTGGAGTGGAAGAACTGATAAAGGTAGTTGATGATGGTCTGGTACTCCTCTTTGAGGAACTTGTTGAGCAATTCTACGGTGCGCGGGTCAGCCTTCTGCTCCTGCTGGGGCACGCCAAGCGCGCTCTCCTTTACCTTTTCTATGAGCTCGTAAAACTCCACCTTGTGAGCCTCCTCGTCCTTTATGACCCTCTCTAAGAGTCTCTTCACCGAATCCTCCTTCACGAGCTCCAACTGCCGAGTGTAAGTTTTTATGGCCTCGTCCTCCGCCCACACGTCCATGGAGAGCATGTCCGCCCAGTCTGGCCCCCCTATCCTTATCATGTCCTCCAGTCTGTCCAAAACTACCTGACCTCCCAGTTGGACCACTTTTTGGGCAAACCACTTGAGATGTCTCATCTCCTGCCGAGCTATCTCCTCTATCTCCGAGGTTATGTTGCCGTCAGAGATAAGAAATATGTGGTATAGATACTGCACTATGGCGGAGTGCTCCAAAGCCACGTCGTAAAGGAGTATCTTTATGGTCTCTTTTCTGTCCATGACCTTCACCTCAGGAGTTGTATGTATATTTTACTCAGGTACTCGTTCACCATCCTGTGGGTGTTAAAGTAAGAACCCACGGTGGCTATGCTGTTTTTCATCATTCTGAGCCACTCCTCCCTTCTGTAGTAGGTAGGTATTATGGTGTAGAGGAGCTTGTTGTAGAGGTCCTCCGCATCCTTTTCATCGTCGGAGGGGCTCATGTCCTGCCATGCGGGTTTGGGTCCTATGCCCCAGCCGTTGACGCCTTCTATTCCTCCCTCCAGCCACCAGCCGTCCCAGGTGGAGAAGTTCAGCACGCCGTTCATCCCCGCCTTCATACCGCTGGTCCCGCAGGCCT
>JANXBA010000047.1 GCA_025062075.1 Aquificaceae bacterium | reverse complement strand
TTCTGCGCCCTGCAAGCAGAAGGGTCTCAAGGCAGGAGGAGGTGGCGGAGATATCCAGAAATCTCAAAGCGCTTGCCAAGGAACTCTCTCTGCCGGTGGTGGCCATTGCCCAGCTCTCCCGTCAGGTAGAGCACAGGTCCGACAAGCGTCCTCAGATGGCGGACCTGCGGGAGTCTGGTCAGATTGAACAAGACGCAGACCTCATTCTTTTCATCCACCGCCCTGAGTACTACAAGAAAAACCCCTCCCCCGAAGAGAGGGGCATAGCGGAGATAATCGTGGCAAAGCAGAGACAAGGCCCCACGGGCATAGTGCGGGTGGCCTTCCTCAAAGACACGGTCAGCTTCAAACCTCTGGCGAGCGGGTCTTCGCACACGGAGAGCTACGAGCCGGAGGTGGAAGACCAGGGCGAGGAGGACTTGGACCTGGACTTTTAGAGTATAATCTCCCCATGCTGAGCATGACCGGGTTTGGCTCGGGTCTGTGTGAAAACGACAAGTGGGTAGTCAGCGTCTTTGCCAAGAGCCTCAACGGCAAGACTTTGGAAGTCTTCATAAAGTCAAACCACAACCTCATGTCCTTGGAGTTCTCCGTAAGAAAGTTAGTAAAGGAGTTCATAAGAAGGGGCACGGTAAGCCTCCAGATAGACGTCAGAAAAAAGGGACTGGCAGAGCCCGTAAACTTGGAGGAGCTCTTTACCAACATAAACCTCTTTAAGATACTCAGGGAGAGACTATCCCTTCTGGTGAGCGACGATACGGTTCTTCAGTTGGCGGTCAGGCTCTCGGAGGCCCCGAAGGAGGAGGTGGACCCTTCTTTGGAGGAGGTGGTGCTAGGTGCCTTGACGGACGCCTTGAAGGAGCTCCTCCTGCGCAGGTCAGAGGAGGGAGAACACATAAGAAGGGACATGGAGGAGAGACTGCGGAAGATTGAAACAATCTTGGAGGAGATTCTCAAGGACAAAGACAGAGTGTACGAGAGGGTAAAGACCAGAATCTTGGAAAAGGCGGAGGAGCTGGGACTGTCAGAAAACAGAGCTCTGGTGCTCAACGAGATAAGCCTGGTGCTCTCCAAGATGGACGTAGAGGAGGAGGTAACCAGACTCAGGTCGCACCTGAGCAAGACCAGAGAGCTCATGGCCTCCAACGAGGACGTGGGCAGGAAGTTGGAGTTTTTCTTTCAGGAGATGCACCGGGAGATAACCACCCTATCTAACAAGCTCCCAGAGCTCTCACACCTTGCGGTGGAGATAAAGACGGAAGTAGACCGACTGAGACAGCAGGTAGCAAACGTAGAGTAGTAGTAGTATAATAATACACCTGAGCCGGAGTGGCGGAACTGGCAGACGCGCTGTCTTGAGGGGGCAGTGCCCGTGAGGGCGTGCGGGTTCGACTCCCGCCTCCGGCACCATAGGAAGGTGGGTAAGATGAGAAGGTACCCTTGGGACTACGAGGAAATAGAAGTAAGGGGTCAACCCAGAAGGTTTGTCGTCGTATCCGTTATTGACCTACCCGTTGAGCTCGTATCCGAGGACGGTGAGTTATACGCCCTTTGGATAAAGGACGAGGAGGACGGAGAGCTGTGGTTCTTGGTAGAGGTGAAAAATAAAAAATCCCTCGCTGGCTACCTTAAAGGCATCAAGCCCATAGGTGCAGTCTTTGAAAGCGGAAACATAAGCGTTGTAAAGAGAAGTTATGAAGACTACGGAAGGTTTGAGCTCACTCCAATGGACCCAACGAGTTATCAGTTTCCAGACCCAGACGTAAAAATAAGGGCAGAAGGCCACAAAATGTATGAAAGTTTTGTGAGAATGTTTAAGAATCCTTTCAGGAAACTGCTGAAAATTAGCTTTGAAGACTTGGTTTACGCATCAAAAGAAGACAATCTAAGGCAATTCTCTCCCACTTATAAGGAAATTCCGAGCGCCTTGTACGAGTTATCTATGGTTGCTTAAATGAAAGATATAAAGAGCGAATTGAGGGCTTTTTTAGAAAATGTAGAGGTTAAATCAGTGAGCCTAAAAGAGGTCAGCTTTAAAGTTTCTGAGCTTTTGGAAGCTAACGAAAATACTGAAATGGAAGTGAAGTTAAAGAACAAAATTCCAACAGAAATCCAGAATGAAATTAGCATACTTTATAACTTTAGAGAAAACGCAAGGCTGAGAAGAGAAAGCATTAACATTTCCATTTCCTACGAGCTTGTTTTGAGACTTAAAAAGCCTATGGATGTCAAAAGAAGTGTGCTTAAGGCATATGCGGAGAATTCTGGCTTGCTTTTAGTATATCCCTACATAAGGCATCAGGTTGATATGCTTATTAGAGAGGCGGGCTACATATTACCACCCTTACCTCACGTACTGCTGAAACTATAATGTGCGAGA
>JANXBA010000052.1 GCA_025062075.1 Aquificaceae bacterium | reverse complement strand
CGCTTCTTAAGAGTATGGCAATGTCGCTGTACTGGCACTTTCCTGATTCTACCAATTCTTTAATTTGTTTTGCTATAAATTCAGCTTCCTGTTTTGGATTTTCATATTCATAATACTGTACTACACCTTTTTTTTCTCTTTTACTTTCCATTGGGTCTTTGATAGTATTTTCAAAACTTTCAGAAAATTTGTTCGCGTATTCAACTATGCTTGTCGCACTTCTTCTATTTTCAGGTATCAGTACATATTTTACGTCCTTAAAATCCTTGCTAAATTCTTCAAAAAACTCATTACTGGAACCTCGCCACTGGTATATGGTTTGTCTAGGGTCTCCTACAACGAATACGTTGGCTTTTTGACCAATTAATTTGACCAGTTCATACTGACATTTATTTAGGTCTTGGAATTCATCAACTATTAGGTGCTTGATATCAAGCGTTTCTATTATATCAGAATTTTGCCTCAATTTCTCTACAGCTAAATAGGTCATAAGCGGAAAAGTGAGTACCTTGTGTTTTTCAAGTAGACTTTCGTATTTTTTTAGGCTTTCATAAAAGCTTTGATATCTTTGTTCTGTACTTAAGTGTTTTTCAAGGTCTTTTTTATCAATTAGCTCATCGTAAAATATGTTTACGTGTTTTAAAAATCTTTGGATCTTCACTTTTAAATTTTTATCTCTCATATAATCATTAAAAACATCTCTATTATGTTGGAAAAGAAAAGCTACTTCCTGCTTGTCATCAAGAACCATATAGTTTCCATATCCGAAATGCTCTTGTAACAAGCGTAAGCAAAAACTGTGTATAGTTCCTATAAACATGTCACCTATTTCCTGTAACACATCTCGTCTCTGGATTTCATTCAGCTTTATGTAAATTCTATCTTTCATACTCTGTGCTGCCTTCTCAGTAAAGGTGAACGCCACCACATTTTTGGGTTTCAGAGAAGAATCAGTAGTCAACAGATAGATGATCCTTCTAGTTAATGTCTCTGTTTTACCTGCACCAGCTCCTGCAATCACTCTTATATACCTGCTCTGTAAGCATACCGCACGCTCTTGAGCCTGACTAAGACCAACGAGAAGGTTTTCCATTCTGCCCCCCGTGATAGATATTATAAACGCTCACGGGAGAGTGAGGGAATCGAACCCTCCAGAGACCCCTCTCGAGGCCTCTCACGGGATTTGAAGTCCCTGGACCGCACCAGCGCGCCAAACTCTCCCTCAATTGGACAGGAGCTCCGAGAGGTCCTCCACCTTAGTGAGCTTCTCCCAGGGGAGCTCCTCTTTTCCGAAGTGCCCGTAGCAGGCGGTCTGCTTGTATATGGGCCTTCTTAGGTCTAAGAACTCCACCATTCTTCTGGGGTTTGTGGGAAAAACTTCAAGGAGCCTTTGCATTATGCGTTCTTTCTCCACCTTCTCCGTGCGGTAGGTCTCTATGTCTATCGCTATTACCTCGCTCATGCCGAAGGCGTAGGCCATCTGCACCATGCACCGGTCCGCAAGACCGCTGGCCACCACATGCTTTGCCATCATGCGGGCCATGTAGGAGGCGGTTCGGTCCGTCTTAGTGGGGTCTTTGCCTGAGAAGGCACTTCCGCCCGAGTAGGCCACATCACCGTAGGCGTCGGAGACGATTTTCCTGCCTGTCTGCCCTGCATCCGCCGCAGGACCTCCGAGCACGAACCTTCCGGAGGGGTTCACTAACACTCTGGTCTCCCTCTTGAGCATGTGCTCTGGGACTACCTTCTTGACCGCCTCTTCCACTAAGAAGTCTCTGAGCTTTTCCAAGGATATCTCCGGGTCGTGCTGGCAGAAGAGAATAATGTCTTTCACGAAAAGGGGCCTTTCCTCCTCGTAGACCGCGGTTATGAGCACCTTCCCGTCAGGTCGTAGGAAGGGAGCTCTGCCCGACTTGCGCAGTTCTGAAACCCTTCTGGAGAGGTTGTGGGCCAGACTTATGGGAAGGGGCATGTAGTTGGGCGTGTCCTTGCAGGCGTAACCCACCACCGTGGCGGTGTCTCCCGCACCCTCGGAGGATATACCCAAGGCTATGTCTGGGCTCTGCTCCTCTATGGAGGTTATGACCGCGGAGGAATCCGCGTCAAACCCGTACTCGGGCCTGTTGTAGCCCGTCTCCTTTATGGTTCTTCGTACTACGCCGGGTATGTCCACATAGCTCTCTGTGGACACATGCCCCGCCACAAAGGTCATCCCAGAGAGTAGCAGTATCTCTAAGGAGACTCTGCTGTAGGGGTCTTTTCTCAAAAACTCGTCCAGCAGAGCGTCCGCTATCAGGTCTGCTAACTTGTCAGGATGCCCCTCCATGGGGGACTCTGCCATCTTTATAGCCCTTCCCATGGGGGTCTATTATAAGCTACTCAAGAATCTCTAACACCACTCTCTTGTTTATCTTTCTGCCCATGGAGGCCAGAATGGTTCTAAGGGACCTAGCGATGCGTCCCCCTTTGCCTATCACCTTACCAAGGTCTCCCTTGTCCACCCTCAGCTCTATCACTACGGTCTTCTCCCCTTCAATTTCCTGTACGTTCACCTTGTTGGGGTTGTCCACCAAGGACTTGGCGGTAATCTCCACGATGTCCCTTAGCTGGCTCATAATCCACCTCCTGTTAGAGTATTTTCGAACTCTTGAGTATAGCCTTGGCTCTATCGGTAAGCTGAGCTCCTTTCTGAAGCCAGTCTTTTAGTTTTTCCTCTTTTACTTCTATGAGTCTCTTCTGGACTGGGTCGTAGGTGGCGATTACGTCCACCACTTTGCCGTCCCGCGCCGCCTTTGCCTCCGCCACTACGACCCTGTATATGGGGTGATGTCTTCTCCCGTATCGGGCAACCCTTATCCTGAGCGCCATACCAACCTCCTGGTCAACAATTGATTTATTATACACTACTTCCTCGCCGAGTTCAAGACCACGCTAAGGGAAGACAGAGCCATCATAAGACCCGCCAGCTCGGGCTTCAGGTGTATGCCTTGCTCGTAGAAGAGGCCTGCGGCTACCGGTATGCCTACGAGGTTGTACGCAAACGCCCAGAAAAGGTTTTCCCTTATGCGTCTCATGGTTCTGTCTCTCTCTTGGAAAAAGACTTTTAGAGCTCCTATGCCTTTAAGGAGCACCACGTCTCCTGCCCTTTTTGTCATGTCCGCCCCGGAGCTCAGGGCGAAGGATATGTCCGCCTCCGCCATGGCAGGTGCGTCGTTTACGCCGTCCCCTACCACTCCCACGCGGAGACCCTTCTCCTTGAGCTCTTTCACTTTTTTCAGCTTGTCCTCGGGTCTCACCTCTGCCAGAAACTCCTCTATGCCCAGCTCTTTGGCTACCGCTTTGGCTCTCTCTTCCCTGTCGCCGGTTAGCATAACAAGGCGCATGCCCCTCTTTCTCAGGAAGGAGACTACTTCGCGCACCTCTTCTCTGAGCCTGTCCTCAAAGAAGAACTCCGCCAGCTTCTGACCGTTGCGGTAAAGCGCTACCTGCGCCTGCTCCGACCTTCCCAGCAGGTACTCTCCCCACAGCACGCCTACGCCCACCTTTTCTACGCAGTCTTCCGCAGGGCCTGTCTCCACGCCCCCTTGGGTGCAGAAATCCCTCAGAGCTACCGAGTAGGGGTGGTTGGAGGCCTTTGCCATGGCACAGGCCACTTTCAGAGCTCCCTCCTCCCACAGAGTGTAGCTCACCAGCCTTGGTCTACCCTCAGTCAGCGTGCCTGTCTTGTCCAAGAGGAGCACCTGCACCGACTTTTCCACCGCGGAGGGGTCTTTTATAAGGACGCCCCTGCGCTGAGCCCTTAAAAGTCCCACCGTGAGGGCCAGTGGGACCGCAATACCAAAGGCACAGGGGCAGGACACCACCAACACCGAAAGGGCAAAGTTGAGGGCAGTCCTCACCTCCCCGGTTTTCAGATACCAGAGCAGGAAAACCGCCACGGACAGAAGAAGAACCACCTGCACGAAGTGGTGGGAGAGCTGGTCCGCCAACCGCTGAAGCCTGGGCTTTTTGCTTAGGGTCTCCTCCACTAACTTTGCCAAAAGGTTGGCGGAGCTCCCCAAGAAGGTCTTCTCCGCCCTTGCCCTACCAAAGCCGGAGACCACGGAGCTGCCTGAGAGAAGCCTGTCTCCCTGACCTTTCTTTACCGGCGTGCTCTCTCCGGTGAGCAGGGACTCCTCCACCTCAAGAGAGCCCTCTAATAGCACGCAGTCCACGGGCACCACGTCCCCAGTCCTCAGCAAGAGTATGTCGCCCACGAAGACCTCCTGCGGGCTTTTCTCTTCTTCTCTGCCCTCTTTCAGCACCCTTGCCTTGAGCGTTTGCAGGGAAAGGAGCTCGCGCAGGCTCTTGAGAGCTCTCGCCCTGACCCACTCCTCTAAGAACTTCCCCGTGCGCACAAAAGTCACGAGAAAGGCGGAGGTTTCAAAGAAGGGCTCACCCGGCAGGAGCCCCCAAAAGGACAGAAGACTGTAGGCAAGGGCGGAGGTACTGCCCAAAGCCACCAGCAGGTCCATGTTACCTACGCGGGTGCGTAGGGCACCGAGAGCTCCCCTGTAAAGGCTGTAGCCTCCCACACCCTGCACCGCAATGGCCAGAAGGGCCTGGAGCTCTAAGCTGAAAGGGCCGTGCCAGAACATAAGGGTCATCAGTGTCAGACTCAGAAGCCAGCAGAGGGTCAACACCTCCAGACTTCTGTCTCTGCTCTGGAGCTCCTCCACGCGGTAGCCCAAGGACTCTATGTGGGCCCTTATCCGCTCGGGGTCTATGTAGTCCTCCGCAAACTCCACCCACACCCTACCCGCCTCTAAGGAAACGCTCACCTCCTGGACGCCCTTTAGCCTTTTGAGGCTTAACTCCACGGACTTGGCACAGTTAACGCAGGTCATACCAGACACTTTCAAGCTCAGACGCATGAGACCACTTCCAACAAGGGGTCAAGATAGACCGCACCGCCGAAGGCGCATATGTCTCTCCCCAAGTTCTTGTAAAGACGGTCGTACCTCCCACCCCCCGCCACTGGCTGACCTACTTTTGGGTGGTAAAACTCAAAGACGAGCCCAGTGTAGTAATCTTTGGGTCTTATCTCCGACAGGTCAAAGACCACCTTAAAGCCCTTCAGCTCACTGGCCACTTGGGCAAGGTGCTGGCAGTGGGGGGAAAACTGCGGATACTTTCCGCTGAAGCTCTCCAACACCTCTAAACCGCCTTGGGCAAGAAGTAGGTCCATCAAAGGTGGGACGTGGCAGAGGGCGGAGAAGTTCTTCTCCAGCACTGCCTCCCTGTAGCCGTGTCCGCACTCTCTTAGCATCTCTTCTACTATGGCCACATGTCCCAAGCTCAGAGTGAGCTCTTGCGTGCCACAGGCTCTCAGGTAGTCTCCTATGGCCTGTAGGACCTCCACCTCCGCCCCCACCGAGGTGTCACCCAGGAACTCCACACCCACCTGAAAGCTCTCCAACTCACCTCCGGGAGAAAAAGTATTCCCCCAGTAAAAGACCCGCAAGGGTAGGGGGAGTTCCCTCTGCAAGCTCAGAAAACGGGCAAGGCTCACCGTCCAGTCCTGCCTAAGACACAGCAGACCTCCGTCTTGAAGACTGCCTACCACAAAGGGAGACTCTCCGGAGAGCCCCTCTTGGTAAACCTCTAAAGAGGGTAGCACTATGAACCTGTAGTCCTTGAAGACCTCACAGGCTTTGAGAAAAAAGCCCTTGAGCCTGTCCGAGGCCTCAAAGTTGAAAAACCTCTCCTGCGGGGGTATCAACCTCATGGCACTATTATCCTACGGTTTAAAATAGTCAGGATGAGAATTCTCGTGCTCAAGTTCGGCGGAACATCAGTAGGAAGCCTAGAGAGGATACACAACGCCTCCAAAAGGGTCTTGGAGAAGATAAGGGAAGGCTACAAGGTGGTGGTGGTCTCCTCCGCCATGGCTGGGGAGACAGACAGGCTTATAAACCTTGCCCGCCAGATAGACGCCATGCCCTCGGAGAGGGAGTTGGACATGCTGGTATCCACGGGAGAACAGCAGGCGGTTGCCCTCTTTGCCATTACTTTGCAAAAGCTCGGCGTCCCTGCGGTTAGCCTCTGCGGTTGGCAAGTGCCCATAGTGAGCGACGAGGTGCACACCAAGGCAAGAATAAAGAAAATAGGAGTCCAGAGGCTAAAGAATCTCCTTGCGGAGGGCTACACGCCCGTGGTGGCAGGTTTTCAGGGCGTGACTGAGAGCTGGGAAATAACCACCTTAGGCAGAGGGGGCTCAGACCTCTCCGCGGTGGCCTTGGCCTACGCCTTGGGTGGCGACTGCGAGATATACACGGACGTGGAGGGAGTCTTCACCACAGATCCCAGAATCGTCCCGAACGCAAGAAAAATACCCGTCATATCCTACGAGGAGATGTTGGAGATGGCCTCGCTGGGTGCCAAAGTGATGCAGGCAAGAAGCATAGAGTTTGCCATGAAGTACGGGGTGCGCATACATGTGAGGAGCTCTTTCAGCGACAAAGAAGGGACCTGGATAGTCCCGGAGGAGGAAGTGATGGAAAAGAGCGTGGTAAGAGCCATAACTCTGGAGAGGAACGAGTCAAGAATAACCATAGTCAGGGTGCCTGACAGACCAGGCATAGCCTATCAGGTTTTCAAGGCACTGGGAGATGCCCACATCGTGGTGGACATGATAGTGCAGAACGTGTCCCATCAGGGTTACACGGACCTTTCCTTTACGGTTAACAAAAGCGACGCACCTAAGGCGGAGCAGATAGTGAGAAAAGTGGCCCAGAGCATAGGAGCTCAGGAGGTGGTGCGAGACGACCGCATAGCCAAGGTGTCGGTGGTAGGCATAGGCATGCGGAGCTCTTACGGCACCGCAGGTAAGGTCTTTGAAGTGCTCTACAGGCTGGGCATCAACATCATGGCCATATCCACCTCCGAGATAAAAATCTCCTGCCTGATTGAGGACAAGTACGGGGAGCTGGCGGTGAGAGAGCTCCACTCTGCCTTTATAGAAGAAGGAGAAGAGGTAAAGGTCCTGAATGAACCTTGACAGACACAGGGTAGAGGAGATTCTGGAGAAGTTTAAAAGCTTGAAGGTTCTGGTGGTGGGCGATGTTATCTTGGACAGGTATGTCTTTGGAAAGGTGGAGAGGATATCTCCGGAGGCGCCGGTGCCGGTGGTGGAGGTCCAGAGAGAGGAGTTCCGCTTAGGGGGTGCGAGCAACGTAGCCAACAATCTGGCAAGCCTTGGCGTAAAGACCTACCTGTTGGGCGTAGTGGGTCAGGACTACAAAAGGCACATCGTGAAGGGTCTTCTCAGGGAGGCGGGAATAGTTGACCTGCTGGTGGAAGACCACTCCAGACCCACCACGGAGAAGATGCGCGTGGTAGCCCTCTCCCAACAGCTCCTGCGTATAGACAGCGAAAGCAGGCAGACAGTAAAGGGCAAGGTGCTTAGAGAGCTCCTCCAGAGGCTGGACGTGGAGGTGGACTGTCTGGTGGTGTCTGACTACGCCAAGGGGGTGGTGTGCAAAGACCTCATGGAGCGCATAAGGGAAAGGGGGCTCTTCTTCTCCGTTGACCCAAGACCGGTCAACAAAAACCTCTACGTGGGTGCCAGCCTGATGACGCCCAACGAGAAGGAGGCCAGAGAGATGCTCCCCGAAGAGCACCTGCAGAGCTTAGGCTGGCGACTCAAAAGAGAGCTCAGCCTTGGGACCTTAGTGATAACTCTGGGTCAGAGAGGTATGGCACTCTTTGAGAAGAGCTTTAAGGTCTTCCCGGCAAAAGCCAGACAGGTCTACGATGTTTCTGGCGCGGGAGACACTGTGGTGGCAGTGCTTACCGCCTGTGCCCTCTGCGGTGTGGACTGGGACAGCGCCTGTGAGCTGGCAAACCTGTGTGCAGGCATAGTGGTGGGTAAGTTGGGCACTGCGGTGGTCTCACCCCAGGAGGTGCTTCAAAGCCTTGAGGAGAGGTGCGAAGTTTGAAGAGCTGGCGGTGAAGCACTTGGAGAGCTTAGGCTACCGCATAGTGAGAAAAAACTACCACTGCGGGTTTGGGGAGATTGACATAGTGGCCTTGGACGGAGACTCTCTCGTCTTTGTGGAGGTAAAGGGAGGCAAAGGAGCGGAGCTAGGCGACCCCGTAGAGAGGGTCACTCCGGTAAAGCTCCGGCGCATGACCCAGTGTCTTGAGAAGTTTTTGCAGGAGCATCCCGCGGAGGACTACCGAGTAGAGCTGGTAGTGGTAAGAGGCACGCAGGTAGAGCACATAAAGGACCTCATCTGAGCCCTACGGGCTTTTCCTTACCCTCTGCAGAAGGTTGTGGGCAAGTCTGGTGGGCTCTGGCACTCTGTAGAGGGAAGTTTTCAAAACCAGCTCTATCGCGGTCTTAAGGCTTATCCTGTGTCCTACGGAGACAAAGACGGGCTCTGAGTAGTCCTTCGTTCTCAGTGCCACTCCTACTACCGCACCCTTGTAGGTAAGGTAGCTGTAGCTTCCCCTTTTGCCCTCCGGTTCTTTGTAGTACCCAAAGAGTCTGGTCTTTGCCACGCCCACGCTTACGGAGTTTGTCTCCACGCCGAAGTGAGAGGCTATGCCACAACCTCTAGGATGTGCCACTCCCTGACCGTCCACGAAGAACACATCGGGCTTTAGCTCCGCCTCTTGGTAGAGTTTCAGTATCAGCGGGAGCTCCCTGAAGGCAAGGAAGGTGGGCACGTAAGGAAAGTCCACCAAGCCCTCTACCACCTTCTGGTAGACCACCCTTAGGTCTACGAGTCTCACCACCACCAGAGAGGCCCAAGCCCTGGTAGGGTTTTGCTTTACATTTTCAAAGGTGAGGTCTATACCGCCTACGAGCTCAAGCCTGTCAAAGTCGTCCCTCTGAACAACCTTTTTGGCGCAGTCTTCTTGAATTCTTTTTAGCTTTTCCAAAGGTGCACTCAGGGCTTTTTGGGAAGGAGTTCTCCCACCAGGTGGGAGTAGTCTTCTCTCTCTCTTATGACCCTGTAGCTACTGCCTTCTACGAGCACTTCGCAGGCTCTGGGCCTTAGGTTGTAGTGGGAGGACATGGCAAAGCCGTACGCCCCCGCAGACAGCACGGCCAAGTACTCCCCTCTTTCCACTGCAGGTATTTCCCTGTCAAGGGCCAGGAAGTCTCCCGTCTCGCATATGGGACCCACCACGTCCGTCTTTACGTAAGGTCTGTCTTTTTTCTCCACGGGGACTATGTGGTGGTAGGCGGAGTACATGGCGGGTCTTACAAGGTCGTTCATACCCGCATCCACGATGACGAAGTGCTTATGCCCTTTGTCTTTGAGAAACTGCACCTGAGTGAGAAGCACCCCTGCGTTGCCCACCACCGACCTGCCGGGCTCTAAGATAAGCTTTGCTCTGGTGTCTTTGACCACTGGCAGAATGGCCTCTGCTAAGTCTGCGGGCTCTGGGTTTGACTGGTCAGGCTTGTACTTTATACCCAGACCACCACCCAAGTCCAAGTACTCTATGTCAAAGCCTGCCTTGAGGAGTTCCCAGTAGAGCTCCACCACCTTCTGAGAGGCCTCTACGTAGGGAGACACGTCCAGTATCTGCGAGCCTATGTGGCAGTGGATGCCTACCACGCAGAGGTTTTTCAGCCTTCTTGCCTGCTCGTACTCCTTTCTGGCGGTCTTTATGTCTACGCCGAACTTGCTCTTTTTCATACCAGTGGAGATATACGGGTGGGTTTTGGGGTCTACGTCAGGATTTACCCTTATGGCCACGCGGGCCTTTTTGCCCATCTTCTGGGCCACCTGGTCCAGCACCTCCAGCTCCATAGGGGACTCCACGTTAAAAAGGAGAATCTCCAAGTCCACTGCATACTCCAGCTCTTTGAGCGTCTTCCCTACACCTGCGTAGACTATTTTGGAGGGTTCTACACCTGCCAGCAAGCTAACGTAGAGTTCTCCGCCGGATACAATGTCCGCCCCTGCACCCTCTTCCTTGGCTAAGGCTATTATGTGCGGGTTGTAGTTGGCCTTAACTGCGTAGCACACGAGAGCGTCTGGGAAGGCCTCTCGGTAGGCCCTTAGCCTGTCCCTTACGTAGCTGGCGCTGTAAACGTACAAGGGCGTGCCAAACTCCTCCGCAAGGGACTTGAGAGAGACCTCCTCAAGGTAGAGCTCTCCTCCTCTGTATTCTAAGTAGGGGTTGTACTCTCCAATCATGGTTTCTGAATTATACGATATATACTAATAAACCATGTACGTGCCCTTAGCCAGAAAGTACAGGCCAAAAAGGTTCTCGGAGGTGGTAGGGCAGGAGGTGGCGGTTCGCGTGCTCAGAAACGCAGTCAAACAGCACAAGCTCTCCAACGCCTACCTTTTTGCGGGTCCCCGGGGCACGGGCAAGACCACGCTGGCGCGCCTTCTTGCCAAAGCGGTCAACTGCTTACGTCCACAGGAAGGCGAGCCCTGCGGAGAGTGCGAAAACTGCCTTGCAGTAGACAGAGGCTCCTTTCCTGACCTTGTAGAGATAGACGCTGCCTCCAACAGGGGAATAGACGATGTAAGGGCCATAAGGGATGCGGTCTCCTACTCCCCTATAAAGGGCAAGTACAAGCTCTACATTCTGGACGAGGCCCACATGCTCACCAAAGAGGCCTTCAACGCCCTACTCAAGACCTTGGAGGAGCCCCCTCCTCGCGTCCTGTTCGTCCTGTGCACCACCGAGTACGAGCGCATCATGCCCACCATTCTCTCCCGCTGTCAGAGACTTCTCTTCTCAAAGCTAAAGGACAGTCAGATAGTCCAGCACCTAAAGAACATATGCCAGAAAGAGGGCATAGAGTGCGAGGAGAGGGCTCTCTACCTGATAGCCCGGCTCAGCGACGGCGGGATGAGAGATGCTCTGTCTTTGCTTGACCAGACTAGCACCTACGGAGAAGGAAGGCTAAATACGGACACGGTTGAGGAGTTTTTGGGCATTCTCTCCCAGGAGAAGGTCAGGGATTTTCTGAAATTGCTCTTGAACTCGCAGGTGGACAAGGCAATCGCCTACCTTAACGAGATAAACCAGAAGGGATACAACCTGAGCAGGTTCTGCGAGCTCTTGGAAGAGGAGGTGATGGACCTCATACTCTACAGGAGTCTGCAAGAGCCGGAAAGGGTGGTGCGGGTAGAGGACTTCCACAGGAGCATGCAAAGCGTGCCTTTGAGCGCCCTGCTCTACCTCGAGAAAGTGCTCAATGCGGTGCGCGCAGAGGCCAGAAGCAGAGACTTCCTCCGGGCCTTTGAGCTTGCGGTGGTAAAGACCCAGATAATAAAAGACATCGTGCCCATAGGGGAGCTCCTGAAGGGCCTTTCTCCGTCGCCCTCGGCGAAGGAGGAGGCTGAGACCACCAAGAAGACAGACCCAATAGAACTCTTGGAGGGGAGGTTGGACACCTTCACCCTTGAAGTGTTAAGAAGGGCAAGGCACGAAAAGAGAGAAGACAAGTTTCTCTTTTACATAAAGGAGGGAGAGCTCACCCAGGAGGAAATCAACCGCATAAAGACCTTAGAGCCCAGGATAGACTTTGTGGTAGAGGCAAAGGCGGAGCAGGAAGGGCTTCCGGCCTTTGCGGAGAAGTTAAAAGACATGTTTGGTGCAAAGGTCATAAGTCATGAGCAAAGAGGTAAGGGCAAGGGTCCTCCTGATAAGGGTTCCTAAGGAGAAGATAGGTCTGCTTACTGCGCTGATAGACGGGTCGGGCAGGAAGGCAATAGCCAGAACCAAAGAAAAGAGCTCGGAGGAAGTTTACCTGATAGCCACGCCGGACACCTTTGAAGAGCTCTACGAGCTTTTGGAGAACATAAAAAAACACTTAGATGGGCTTGAGGTGGTAGGGGAAGTAGAGCACATAGATGTGGGATAGGGGCAGGGCCTATCGGTTTATTCTGCTTATGGGTGCGGTGAGTCTGCTGGCGGACTTTACCTACGAGGGGGCAAGAGGAATAGTGGGCCCCTACCTTGCCCATCTGGGGGCAAGCGGTCTGGTGGTAAGCCTGCTGGCGGGAACTTCTGAGCTCCTGGGCTACTGGACTAGACTCCTGTCTGGCTACCTCTCTGACAGGCTGAGGAGCTACTGGAGCTTTACCCTTCTTGGCTACGCCCTTACACTGCTGTCCGTGCCAGCGCTGGGGCTTGCCAAGAGTTGGCAGGTGGGAGGGCTTCTTCTCTTTTGCGAGAGGATAGGCAAAGGTCTGAGGACGCCCTCCCGGGACGCCCTGCTTTCAAGGGCTACCGAGCTGGTAGGACACGGCAAGGGCTTTGGCCTTCACGAGTTTTTGGACCAGATGGGGGCGGTGCTCGGACCGCTCGCCGTAGGTCTGATTCTTTTAGCAGGCTACGGCTACAGAACTGCCTTTTTCTCTCTTTTTCTGCCTGCACTCCTTGCCCTGCTGGTCTTGTGGGTGGCCAAGACCTCTTACAGTGAGGAGCTTGCCAAAGGGGAGGAGAGTTTTACCTCTCTTGGCAAGGAGTTCTACTGGTATCTGTTGGTCTCCTGCTTGGCCTTCGGGAGCTCTCCGCCTTTTCCTCTGATTGGCTTCTACCTGTCCGCTTACGGAGGTATAGAGGAGTGGGGCGTGGCTCTGCTCTTTGCCCTGGCCATGGGCGTAAGTGCCCTCTCTGCCCTGCTCTTTGGCCTTCTCTACGACAGGGTAGGCATCAGAGCACTTACCCTTGGTCTGGCTCTGGGCCTTCTCTGTTCTCCTACGCTCTTTTTGCTTCATCAGCCTGTGCTGGCGGTCGTGTTTTGGGGCATAGGGCTGGGCGTTCAGGAGTCGGTGATGCGCTCTGCGGTGGCAAGCCTGTCAGGCAAAGAGGTGCGAGGTAGGGCCTACGGATATTTTCACTTCTCTTTGGGGCTGTCCGCACTCCTTGGCGGTCTTTTGATGGGCCTTCTCTTTGAGTTCTCCACAGGAGCTCTCGTAGCCTACTCTGTGAGCTTACAAGCCCTGGCAGCTGTTGCACTCCTGAGGCTAAAGCCATGAAAAGAGAAGACTTGCCCGCAGTTCTGGAGATAATGAAGGCGGAGTTTCACAAGTGGCACGCACCCATAGTCAAGCTCATAGCCCAAAAACGGCGCGACCCGTTCAGTGCCTTGATCTGCGCACTTCTCTCTACTAGAACTCGGGACGAGACTACCGCACAGGTCTGTGCCCGTCTTCTGGCAAGGGTGAGCTCTCCTCAGGACATTCTGCAAATGGACCTGCGGGAGCTGGAAAAGCTCATCTACCCCGTGGGTTTTTACAGAAACAAGGCAAGACACCTGAAAGAGCTGGCCAGCCAGCTCGTCGGAGAATTTCAGGGCAAAGTGCCCGACAACCTCCAAGACCTTCTCAGGCTCAAGGGCGTGGGCAGGAAGGTGGCTAACATAGTTCTCGCCGAGGGTTACAACAAGCCCGCCATCGCAGTGGACGTGCACGTGCACCGCATAAGCAACCGCTGGGGTCTGGTGAGGACAAAAACCCCCGAAGAGACGGAGAGCAAGCTCGCCGAGCTCCTACCCGTGGAGTACTGGCGAGACTACAACCGCCTGCTGGTAGCCTTTGGGCAGACCCTCTGCAAGCCTTTGAAGCCCCTGTGCCACCAGTGTCCTCTCACCCAGTGGTGTGACTACTACAGAGCTCAGTCGCAGGATTTCAGAGGGTAGCTGTAAGGGGGGAGCTCCACCTCCCCGAAGGGCGTCCTTACCGGATTTTCCAGAAGCTTTTCAATGAGCTTCAGCCTGTCCTCAAGGCTCTCAAGAAGCACGCCGTAAATCTTGGCCAGCTCCTCCAACTCCGGCGCCCTTTTGAGAACTTTGGCCAACTTGCGGGCAACTGCGTACACTTTGTGGTCCACCTCTGGGTAGAGGTCTTTTACGTAGGTGACCACCTCGTAGGAGTAGACCACCACCCTGTGGACTCGGGCCATCACCTGCACCATCTGCTCCAAGGTGGTCTGCTCGTAAGTGCTTACCTGCCCCTGATGGAGAAGACCGGCCACCAGCCTGCCCTCCACCTCCTGCGCATGGTAAACGCAGTAAGTTTGCGGGACCTCTTCCCAGCCGTGCTCCACAGCAAAGGAGAGGAAGGCACCCATGGCCTCCTCCCTGCTCTGAAAGACCCCAACCAAAGGCTCAAAGTCCTCCTCTTTTACTGTTGCCAGCACGAGGGTGCAGTCGCCCAAAGGCCTTTTGTCGAAGGAGGGGGAGAGCTCCTGCCAGCTGGCGAAGGGTTCTACCGCAAGTAGGTCCTGCGGGACTTCTTTCATAAGCTTCTGGAGTTTCATTCCTGCCTCCAGTTTGTGTTAGAATTATAAAACTTTCTGCGGAGGTAGTCCGTTGAGCATTCTGGTGGAGCTCGCCAGCAGGTCCAAGGAGATAGGCGGAGTCAGGGTCTACAAGAAAAACGTGGAGAGGGTCCTTTCCGCCCTCCTCAGAAGTGGGGACTTCTGGGAGGTGGTGGACATGTCAGACCTGCCCGTGCCTGCGGCCTCTGGCATAGTCAAAGCCCTGGTGGAGAGGGGTATGGTCTTCATAGACGAGGAGGAGAACATAAGGCTCACTCAGAAGGGCCTTGACCTCGTAAAGGAGCTGGGCATAGGGGCATACAGGGACTACGTGTGTAGTGCCTGCGAGGGCAGAGGGATACCCTTCTACGCAGAACTGGAGTTCTACAGGGAGTTTTTGCAGGTTACCAAGGACAGGCCAAAGGCCATAAGGGACTACGACCAAGGGTCTGTGACTCCGGAGACCACGGTGGCACGCGTCCTTTTCATGGACTCAAGGGGCGACATAGAGAACAAAGACGTGTTGGTCTTGGGTGCGGAGGACGACCTTACGGGGCTTGCGGTGGCCTTGTGGAGAAAGGCTCGTAGCGTGCTTATCGTGGACATAGACCAGAGGCTCATAGACTTTGACAACCGTATTTTCAAGGAGCTGGGCATAGACAACGCGGTTGCCCGGGTCTGGGACCTGAGAAACCCTTTCCCGCAGGACATACTGGGGCGCTACGACGTTTTTGTATCTGACCCGCCTGAGACCCTGCCTGCTTTCAGGGCCTTCATCGGCAGAGGAATCGCCACTCTCAAGGAAGAGGGTGGAGTAGGATACTTCGGACTGACCCTGAGGGACTCCTCCGTCTTTCGCTGGAGGGACTTTCAGGTCTCTCTCACCACCGAGTTCGGCGTGGCCATCACCGACATAGTGCAGGACTTTAACACCTACATCACCTGGGACTACCACCAAGAGACCAAGGCGGCCCAGGTGGCACCGGTAAAAAGACAGCCCCAGGGCGTTTGGTACCGCTCCGCCTGGTACAGGATTGAGGCCCTTCCGGGCTTTAGAAGGTGGAACGAACCCATATCTGACGACGTGTTCTACCTTGACGAGGAGGGCTCTACCACCTGACCCAGTGCTCTATAATTTTATCTTCGTGCGCGTAGGCATACTGGGTGGTGGACAGCTGGGCTGGATGACCATCTTAGAAGGCAAAAAGCTGGGCTTTGAATTCTTCGTCTTGGACCCAGACCCGAAGGCTCCCGCCAGCAGAGTGGCGGACAGGTGGTTTCCCCCAGACAAGGTAGAAGAACTCATCAAGGTCTCAGAGGTCATAACCTACGAGTTTGAGCACCTCCAGGAAGAGATTCTCCAGAAGGTCTACGACCTGACCACGCCCTCCCTGAACCTCTTAGAGCTCAAAAGGAGCAGAATAAAAGAGAAAGAGTTCTACCGAAGAGAGGGCTATCCTATCCCCGAGTTTACCGTGGCGGAGTGGGGAGACCTTCTGCAGAGGGTGGAAGCCTTCGGATACCCCTGCGTGGTAAAGGCGGAGAGACAAGGATACGACGGCAAGGGTCAGTACAGGGTCTACTACAAGGAGGACCTAAGCAAGGTGCTTAAAAATCATGAGCCGGGCGAGAGGTTTCTGCTGGAGAGGCTAGTAGACTTCAGCTTTGAGTTTTCCATCGTAGGGGTCAGGGACGCCAAGGGAAACAAAAAGCTCTACCCTCTTACGGTGAACCACCACGAGGGGGGCATCCTCCTTCACAACTCCACCAGAGCTCTGAGGATAAAAGAGGCGGAGGAGATAGTGCTCTCCCTTATGGAGAGGCTCAACGTGGTAGGTCTTCTGGCGGTGGAGTTTTTCTACACCTGGCAAGGTCAGGTGCTCGTCAACGAGCTTGCGCCAAGACCCCACAACACAGGTCACTACACCTTGGAAGGTTGCTACACCTCCCAGTTTGAGAACCTGCTCAGGGCCATCTGCGGACTGCCTCTGGGGTCCACCCAGCTCAAGACGCCTGCTGGCATGGTGAACCTGATAGGCCTCTCCTTGGAGGACTTAGACCTCCAAAGTCTCCTGTCCGTAGAGGGTGCAAAGCTCTACTGGTACGGCAAGAGGAAAAAGCCCAGAAGAAAGGTAGGGCACATAAACGTGGTGGCAAGCACGGAGCAGGAGCTGGAAGGGAAGATAGAAAAGCTCCTAAACCTTATCTACTCGCATGAGCCTTCTTAAGGAGTTTCTAAGTCAGGTGGGGGAAGGGTACCTGCTCATAGACAGGGAGAGCAGGGTGGTGTTTGGCAACGACTTTCTCCTCCGCAGAGGCCTTCTAAAAGAGGGCTTTGAGGGCAAGCCCTACTACGAGTGCATCAACAACCTGACGGTTGTGAAGTGTTTGGCGGAGGCCCTTTTGGAAGGGAGGGACAAGGTGTGCGACTTTAGCCACGAGGAGCGGGAGTATTCTCTGTACGCCTTCGTGGGCGGTGAACTGATGGTGGTGCGCTTTTCTGACATTACAGAGTTCAGGAGGTACGAGCGCTCAAGAAGAGAGTTTGTGGCAAACGTGTCCCACGAGCTGAAGACGCCCATAGCGGTGCTCAAAAGCCTTCTGGAGACTCTGTATGAAGAGGAAGACAGGGAGGAGAAAAAAGTTTTCTTAGAAAAAGCCCTAAAGAGGGTGGAAGAGCTCAGGAGACTGGTAGAAGACCTGCTCATCCTAACACGTCTGGAGTCGGGCGAGGAGAGGCTAAAGAGGGAAACTATAAACCTGCGCCTTCTGGTAGAAGAGGTCTTTGAACTTCTTGAGTCTCAGGCTCAAGAGCGCGGGGTCCGTCTCTACAACGAGGTGCGGGAAGGCTTCAAGGTAAAAGGAGACTGGGACAAGCTCTTCTTGCTCGTTAAAAACTTGGTGGACAACGCCATAAAGTACAACCGTCCGGATGGTAGCGTGGAGGTGCGAGCCTACCAGAGGGATGGTAGCGCGGTGGTGGAGGTCTCGGACACGGGCGTGGGCATACCGCGGGAACACCTGCCTTTCATCTTTGAGCGCTTCTACCGAGTGGAGCCCTCCAGGTCAAGGGAGAGGGGAGGCACCGGTCTTGGGCTTTCCATAGTCAAGCACATAGCCCTTTCCCACGGTGGAAAGGTGCAGGTGGAGAGCAAGGAGGGAGAAGGTAGCACCTTTCGCGTGTGCCTGCCCTTAGAGTAGGTGACCCAGCTTTAGCTTTTTGGCTTCTAAGTACCTCTGGTTGTGCTCGCAGGCGGGCATTTTCAGGGGCACTCTCTCCACCACCTCCAGCCCGTAGCCCTCCAAGGCCACTATCTTTCTGGGGTTGTTGGTAAGCAGTCTCATCTTTCTGACGCCCAGGTCCAGAAGTATCTGCACGCCTATGCCGTAGTCTCTTAGGTCTGCAGGGTAGCCCACCTTCTCGTTGGCCTCCACCGTGTCGTAGCCCATGTCCTGCAGGTGGTAGGCCTTTATCTTGTTGACTATGCCTATGCCTCTGCCCTCGTGCCCCATTATGTAAACCAACACCCCTTTACCTTCCTGGGCTATCTTTTCCATGGCGGTTTCCAGCTGAGACCTGCAGTCGCACCTGAGGGACTTAAACACGTCCCCAGTCAGACACTCGGAGTGAACCCTCACCAGCACGGGCTCTTCCTCTTTCCACTCTCCCATGGTCAGAGCTACCTGCTCCTCGCCCGTCAGCAGGTGTTTGTAGGCGTGTATCTTGAAAAAGCCGTAGCGGGTAGGTAGGTTGGCAGTGGCCTCCCTGACCACGAGCCTCTCCCTCCTAAGGCGGTAGCGTATAAGGTCCGCTATGGTGATTATCTTAATGCGGTGCACCTTGGCAAACTCCATCAGGTCTGGAAGTCTTGCCATAGTGCCGTCGTCCTTCATTATCTCGCATATGACGCCCGCAGGATAAAGCCCCGCCAGACGAGCCAGGTCCACCGAAGCCTCCGTGTGCCCTGCCCTCTCCAACACACCACCGGGCTTTGCCCTGAGGGGAAACACATGCCCCGGCCTTACAAAGTCGCTGGGCTTGGCGTCGGGGCTCACTGCAAGTCTTATGGTAGTTGCCCTGTCAAAGGCGGAGATGCCCGTGGTGGTTCCAAACTTAGGATGCGCGTCTATGGACACGCAGAAGTAAGTGCCCTTTGGGTCCGTGTTCCTAAGGGTCATGGGAGGCAGGTCTAGCTCCTCACAGCGCTGAGGGGTTAGGCTCAGGCATATAAGCCCCCTTGCGTGCTTTGCCATAAAGTTTATGGCCTCGGGAGTGACCTTCTCCGCCGCCATCACCAGGTCCCCCTCGTTCTCCCTGTCTGGGTCGTCCACCACGATTACCATCTTACCCTGAGCTATATCTTCCAAGGCTTCCTCTATGGTGTTAAAGGTCATCGCACCACCTCCTCATCGCTTTTTTGGCCTTCTTCCTCCTTCAGCTTGGTTTTTGCTTTCTCCACGAGCTCTTCTATGATGCTTTTCCTGTAGGCCTGCTGTGTGGGCACCACGGTGTGTCCGTGCTCTTGGGCGTGTTTTTTCAGTTCTTGCCCGTACTCACCCCTGAGCCTCTCCGCAACGGGGCCTCCATAACGCACCCACAGGTGGTCAATGACCAAAAGCGCCAGTATCAGGCCTACTATCCACTTAACCATTTGGTCTAATAAAATAGTCTGCCCATGGAAAATATCAATTGGGTCTTGGGAAGGCTTAAGGCTTACTGGTACTTTATGCTTCTGAGCCTTCTTGGCTCCCTTATGGAGGGGGGAGGAACCGCCGGCGTGAGCCTTCTTGTGAAGTCTTTGGTGGACAAGGTCTTCCTGCTTAGGGAGGGGCAAGAGCTCCTGAAGGTGGTGCTTACCCTCATGGGTTTTGTGCTTCTTGCCCAGCTGGGGAAGTTTGTGAGCTCTTTTTTCTCAACACTGCATGCGGAGCTGGAGGCAAAAAGGCTCAGGGAGGAGGCTTTTAAGAAGCTCCTGAGGGCGGACTACAGGGCCTTTTTAGTTACCTCACCGGGGGAGTTTGCCTCACGGGTAGTCTCCGACATGAACCTCTACAAGACTCTTATAAGCTCCTACGGGGTAAAGCTCGTTCGAGAGCCCATCTCCGTGCTCTTCTTGGTGGGTGTTCTCCTATACAGGGACTGGCTTCTTACGCTTCTTCTGCTACTTTTGTTGCCGGTTCTGGTCTTTGCGGTGCGGTACTTCGGCAGGAAGCGAGGAAAGCACATAAAGAGAGCTCAGGAGAGCTACGCGGGCGTGGCGGACAGACTCTACAGCTCCTTTGCGGGCTTTGAGAGCGTGAGCAGTCTCAAGGCAAGGCCTCTTTTTGAGCGTTTTTTTAGCGAGCTGAACGGGGCACTCTTTAGGTCCGGCGTGAGGTCGGAGCTCTACTTTACTCTGAACTCGGTCTTTAACTTCACCTTTGGCTACGCAGTGGTGGCTCTGGTCATACTCTACGGCGGTTACAGAATAGCCCAGGGGAGTCTCACGCCGGGGGACTTTCTCTCCTACCTTACCGCCTTGGTCTTCCTGCAAAACCCTCTTGTGGAAGCCCAGAAGGGCTTTATGGAGCTCAGGGCCAACCTGCCCGTGCTCTCCCGCGTCAGAGAACTGCTCTCCCTGAAGGAGGAGCAAGAAGGCGAGCACAGGCTTCAGGAGCTCAGGGGCGAGATAGTGATTGAAAACCTCTCCGTGGAGGTGGGAGGGCACAGGCTTCTCAGTGGCGTAAGCTTACGGGTGCGTCCTGGCGAGAAGTTGGGTCTTATGGGGGATACGGGCTCGGGCAAGAGCACGCTCCTGAGGGTGCTGGCGGGCCTGCTACCCTACCAGGGTAGCGTAAAGGTGGACGCTTTAGAGCTCAGCCACATAAGCAGGGATGACCTCAGAGAGCACTTCCTCCTGCTGTCTCAAGAGCCTTTTGTGTTGCCCGGCAGCGTGCGGGAAAACCTTCTTCTGGCAGGCGAGCACACAGAGGAAGCCCTCTGGGGAGCTCTCAGGTTGGCTGGGTGTGACTTTGTAAAGAGCCTTGACCAGCCCCTTAACCCAAAGAGCCTCTCCGGAGGTGAGAAGCAAAGGCTTGCCCTGGCAAGGGTCTTTCTGAGGGCTCCCAAAGTGCTCTTGCTGGACGAGGCCACCTCCGCCTTAGACGCCAAGAAGGAAAGAGAGGTTTTGGGACACCTTTTTTCTCGGTTTGAGAAGAGCACCTTCCTGCTGGTGGCACACAGGTTTTCCAACCTGCTCCTTTGCGACCGGGTGGTGGTCTTGAAGGACGGGCTCGTGGTCTTTGAAGGAAAGCCCCGAGAGGCTATAGACTTTTTCCTTCAGAGCCCGTAAAGGGCTATGCAGTACTTCTTGGAGAGCTCTTTCATCTTCTCCTTCTCCAAAATATAGACCTTGCCCGCCTCTACGAAGAGGGCGTCCCCTCCCACCTTCCTTATGGCCTCCAAGGTTTTAGGTCCCACGGTGGGCACATCCACCCGAAAGTCCTGGCTTTTTCTGGCGGTCTTTATGACCCTGCAACCCTTACCTGCCAGCTTGCCCACCCTCTCTATGGCCTTCTGCGTGCCCTCCATGGCCTCTACGCTCAGCACGGTCTTTTCCTTTACCACCAGCGTTTGGCCTATGTCCAGAGTGGCTATCTCCTTTGCCAAGGGAAAGCCCCACAGACCGTCCTCCATAGCCTGTGGGGATGGCTTAAAGGGCGATATCTCACCTGCGGGTGCCAGGAGCTCCTCAAGGAAAGGCCTTGGGTCAGGAAATTGGTAGCCCACGGACTCCAGCTCTTGCATCAGGGTCTTGACGAGGGTCTGGGGTCTTCTGTCTTTTGCCTTCTGGAGTATTCGCAAGGCCAGGCGGTCCAAGGTGAGCAGGTGGGAAAAGAGCAGGCTCGGCTCAAACTTGCCGAGCATCACAATCTGGTCTATTGACCTCTTTTCTAAGCTCTTGAGGAGTCTCTCCAAGTTGCCTAAGGGAAAGTACTCGTCCGCGGGCACATCTGTGACCCCCTTTACCCCCGCCACGAAGACCTCCACCCCCTTCTCCTTTGCCTTCCTAAGGAAGACCTTGGGGAGCTCCCCCGCACCTGCCAGAAGACAGAGCTTCATCCGAGACCTTTGCCTATGAGCTTGAGAAACTCCTCCCGAGTTCTCAGGTCGCTTAGGAAAAGGCCCCGCAGGGCTGAGGTGACCGTAAGGTGCCCGGGAGACATGACGCCCCTCATGGACATGCACAGGTGCTCCATCTCCAAGACCACGGCCACGCCCTTCGGCTTTAGGTTCTCCCACAGAAAGTCCGCTATCTGATTGGTGAGCCTTTCCTGCACCTGAGGTTGGAGGGAAAAGGCACGCACCGCCCTGACCAGCTTGGAAAGACCGCACACGATACCGTCCGGTATGTAGGCAATGTGGGCCTTTCCAAAAAAGGGTAGTAGATGGTGCTCGCACAGGGAGTATATGCTTATGTCTTTTACCAGCACCATCTCGTTGTAAGAGCCAAACTCCTCAAAGAGCTTGAAGTTAAAGCTCCTCTGCCGGTCAAACTCCTCCCACATGCGGGCAACCCTTTCTGGGGTCTCAAGAAGGCCCTCCCGCTCCGGGTCTTCGCCTATGCCCTCTAGGAAAAGTCTGACCGCTTGCTTTATTTTTTCTCTATCTACGGGCATGGGCACTATTATAAGATGCAGGAGGATAACAGAAAGCCTGAGCTTTGAGGTTCAGGAGGAGCAGGAGGGTTTGAGACTGGACCAGTTCCTGCCCTTGGTGTACCCTGACCTCTCCAGAAGCTACCACCAGAGGCTGGTAGAGGAGGGCTACGTGCTCGTAGAAGGTCAAGAGGTAAAAAAGCCCTCCAAAAGGCTAAAGAGGGGACAGCAGGTGACGCTCCTCCTGCCAGAGCCGGAACCCCTTGAGGTGCTTCCGGAGGACATACCCTTGCGGGTAGTTTACGAAGACCAGCATCTGCTTGTCCTCGTAAAGCCCTGCGGGCTCGTGGTGCACCCCTCGCCGGGTTACACCTCCGGCACTTTGGTGAACGCGCTCCTCTACCACATAAAAGACCTCTCCACCGTAGGTGGTGTGGAAAGGCCGGGCATCGTCCACAGGCTTGACAAAAACACCACTGGGCTCATGGTGGTGGCCAAGACGGACTTAGCTCACAGGAGCTTGGCGGAGCAGTTCAAGGAGAGAAAGGTGGAAAAGCTCTACAGAGCTCTCGTGAAGGGCCTGCCGGAGTGGGACTACAAGCTGGTGGACCTGCCCATAGGCAGGCACGCGGTGGACAGAAAAAAGTTCAGCGTAAGGGAGAAGGGAAAGCCCGCAAAGAGCGAGGTGTGGGTCTTGCGGAGGTTTTACCGCCAAGGCCTCAGCCTTTTGAAGGTCAAGATACACACGGGCAGGACCCACCAGATAAGGGTGCACCTCTCCTCCCTCGGCTTTCCAATCGTAGGGGACCTCACCTACGGCTTTAAGAGGAGCTCCGTTGACCCCAAGATACTAAAGTCATTAGGTGAGTGCCACATGCTCCTGAGCTACCATCTGGCCTTTGAACACCCTGCGGAGAAAAGGTGGCTCTCCTTTGAGGTGGAAGACCTAGAGCCCTTCAGTAGCGTCTTAAGGACCGTGCAGGAACTGGAGAAAGAGCTCTCTTAACCGCTGCACCACCCCCTCACCGCCCAAGACCTCCCTGAGCCTAAGGAATTCTTCTTTCATCTTCCCTACAGCTCCTGGGCTTTTCAGGAGGGTCTTTACGCCAAGGCAGAGCTCTTTCGGGCTCTTTTGCACGAACTCGGGCACCACCTCTTTCCCTAAAATAAGGTTCGTCAGTGCCACATGCTTGACCTTTACCAAGAGCCTTCCGACCAAGTAGGTCAGCGGGCTTACCCTGTAGAAGACCACATGGGGTGCTCCCAAGAGGCTTGCCTCTAAGTCCGCAGTCCCGCTGGCGAGGAGGGTAAAGTCCGCGTAGGCCATCAGGTTGTAAGAGGGCTTTTCCATGTCCTTCGGGGTCAATACTTTTACATTAAAGCCTCTGAACTTTTCCCTCACGTAGGGACTAAAGCTCTGGAAGGTGGGTATTGCCAAGGGGAGCTCTGGCCTCAGGCACCTAAGCACCTCAAGCAGGTAAGAGGTGTGTCTCTTTACCTCGCTCCAGCGACTGCCGGGTAGCAAAGCCATGTAGGGACCTCCAACGAGACCCCTTACCTCTTCCTCCCTAAGGGTAGGCTTGGCTATGTCCACCATAGGGTGTCCTACGAAGTGGACGGAGAAGCCCTCCCTAGCATACTTTTTGTAAAAGTCTACCTCAAAGGGGAGCAAGACCACCAAGTGGTCCACCAACCTTGCGATGAGCTTGGCCCTGCCCTCTTTCCACGCCCACACCTGCGGTGAGATAAAGTAGATAATCTTCTTCACCCTGCCCTTTGCCCTCTTTAGGAGCGGTAGGTTAAAGCCTGGCGCATCGCAGAGCACGAGAGCGTCCATCTGCGGGAGGAGCTCCTCAATCCTACCCAGAAGCCTGTAGGCGTAGGGCACCTTGGGAAGGACTTCCACCAAGCCCACCGCCGACAGGTCCTCCACCCGGGCCACGCTCTTGAAGCCTATGGCCTCCAGCCTTTCCTCCGTTATTCCGTAGAACTCTACGCCCTTGAAGTCTTTGAATATGTGGTATACGTAGTTGCTGGCGGACCTCTCACCCAAGGAGACAAAGACCTTCATCGGGCCTTTACGTAGAGCTCAAACGCCCCTCCGCCTAAGCTCTCCACCCTCACCCTCAAGCCCTCCAAGTAAACGAAAAGGGCGTGGGACACCTCCACCCTGCCCGAGCTCCTCACGCTCACGTAGCGCTCCTGCTGGTAGTCCCCGTAGCTGTTTCTGAAGGTGGCCTTCAGGTAGGCCCCGTCGTGATGCTCCATTATCTCCGTGTGGACCACCTCCATGTAGTTGTTCTCTTCTACTTTCTCCCTCCAGGCCTCTTCCAACTCCTGCCACTTTACTTGGAGTCTCAGCCCAAACTCCAAGTCCTCTGGGTCAACTTTTTCAAGGAGCTCTCGGACCTTCGGTCTGATAGCCTCTCCCAGCTCCCTTAACTTTGACAGGGCCATCTCTCTGTAGGCTTCCTGCACGGGCATGGTGTAATTGTAGCACAACGCACATGCTATAATCCTTATTCTCATGGAGAGCGCAAGGCAAGAAAAGCTCCAAAAGCTCAAAGAGCAGGGCTTAGCCTACCCCTACCGCTTTCGGGTAAGCCACGACATAGGCGAGATAAAAAGCAGGTACGAAAAGCCTACCGAGGGCAGGGAGCTCTGCGTGAGGGGCTCGGTAAAAAAAGTCTCAAGGGTGGAGGAGGGCTACCTGATAAGGCTTGTGGGAGACAGGGGCGTGGAGATGCTGGCGCTGACCTCGGAGGAGCTCAGAGTGGGTGCGGAGTGCACGCTCAAGGGCAAGCTTGACCGCTACGAGGGCAAGCTCTGCCTCATGGATGCCTTACCCTGTCAGGAGGAGGCCCTCTCCCCGGAGGAGGTCAAGAAGGAGTACGACTTAGACCCGGGCTTTGAGGAGGTGTCGCTGGCTGGCAGGCTTGTAACCCTCAGGAGCATGGGCAAGGCTCTGTTTGGACACCTCCAAGACGCCACGGGCAAGGTGCAGATATATCTAAGAAAGGACACGGTAGGAGAAGAGGCCCTGAAGAGCTTTGAGGAGTTGGTGGACACGGGGGACATCTTGGGCGTTGAGGGAAGGCTCTTTCGCACCAACGCGGGAGAGCTCACCGTGGAAGTCAAAAGCTTTACCCTTCTTGCCAAGAGCCTTCACCCCATGCCCGAAAAGTGGCACGGCGTAAAGGACGTAGAGGTCAGGTACAGGCAGAGGTACTTAGACCTTATTGCCAACGAGACCGCCAGAAAGGTGTTCCTGCTCAGGAGCAAGGTGGTGCAGTCCGTAAGGGAGTTCCTCAACGCGGAGGGCTTTCTTGAGGTGGAGACGCCCGTGCTACAGCACGTGGCCTCCGGAGCCAACGCCAAGCCCTTCGTTACCTACCACAACTACTTGGAGCAGAACCTTTTCCTGCGCATAGCTCCGGAGCTCTACCTAAAGAGGTTGGTTGTGGGAGGCTTCAACAGGGTTTACGAGTTGGGCAAGAACTTCCGCAACGAGGGAGTGGACACCACCCACAACCCCGAGTTTACCATGTTGGAGTTCTACGTGGCCTACTGGGACTACACGGACCTTATGGAGTTCACCGAGAGGCTCCTCTCCCACGTGGTGGTCTCTACCGTGGGAAGCCTGAAGAGAAGCTACAAGGGCAGAGAGGTGGACTGGACGCCCCCCTACAGGAGATACCACTACTTTGAGCTCCTTCAGGAAAAGACGGGTAAGGAAAAGGAGTTTTTCCTAAAAGACCTGGAAGGTCTCAGAGCGCTGGCAAGGGACTTGGGCGTGCCTAAGGTGGAGACGCTCACCCACGCCAAGCTTATAGACAAGGTCTTTGAGAGGTTAGTGGAAGAGGAGCTCTGGGACCCTTGCTTTGTGACGGACTTTCCCAAGATGCTCTCGCCCCTCGCAAAGACCCACAGGAAAGACCCGGAGCTGGTGGAGAGGTTTGAGCTCTTCGTGGCAGGAAGGGAGCTGGCAAACGCCTACACGGAGCTCAACGACCCATTTGAGCAGAGGGAGAGATTTTTCCAACAGCTCAAGGAGAAGGAAATGGGCGACGAAGAGGCCATGCAAATGGACGAGGACTTTATAACCGCCCTCGAGTACGGCATGCCACCCACGGCGGGAGAGGGCATAGGCATAGACAGGTTGGTGATGCTTTTGGCGGATGTGGACTCAATCAGAGAAGTTATCCTTTTCCCTGCCCTCAGGAGGTCGTAGCGTGGAACTGCCCAAAAAACCCTTAAGGGAGTTCAAGGCAAAGGTGCTCCGAGTTATAACCGAGACGCCCACCACCAAAACCTTGGTCTTTGACACAGAGGGCGTGGACTTTGACTTCTACCCGGGGCAGTACGTGATGCTGAGCGTTCCCTACGCGGGAGAGCTCCTCAGGAGGGCCTACTCCATAGCCAGTCCGCCCTCGCAAAAGGGTAGGTTGGAGCTGACGGTCAAGAGAACTCCCAACGGCAGGGCCTCGGTGGTGCTCACCCAGCAGACCCAAGAGGGTCAGGAGTTTCTCATAAAGGGACCCTACGGCAAGTTCGTGTGGGTGCCCGAGATGGGCCATCGCATAGTGCTCATAGGTGCAGGGAGCGGTATAGTCCCCCTCATGTGCATACTGCGACACATAGCCTCCGAAGGGCTGGAACAGGTTAGGGCCACCTTGCTGTACTCCAACACGCACTACGAGGAGATAATCTACAGGGAGGAGCTGGAAAGGTTGGGAAGACTGCCTAACGTAAAGGTGGTCCACACCCTGACCCGTTCCCAGCCAGCCCACTGGGAGGGCTACGTGGGCAGGATAAATGCCCACATGCTCTTAAGGGAGGTGGAAGACGTGCCCAACCATCTCTACTACCTGTGCGGACCGCCCCAGTTCGTAGAAGACATGGCGGTTATGCTCGCAGAGTTAGGCGTAGAGAAGAGTAACATAAAGAAGGAGAAGTACGATTAAGAGAGGCTCTCCAGAAGTTTGAGGTTTCTGTAGGCTCTGTCCACGCTGTCCCCGTTGAAGTTTCCTCTGAGAAAGTCCTCCAGCATGAGCTTGAGCTTGTCCCTCTTTTCCTCCCTCAGGAGGCGTCCTTCGCGGTAGACCCTCTCCTGACCGAAGTCCAGAAGGAGCTCCTCGTCTATACGCCAGACCCGTTTTGGCTCCGGGTGTTCCCAGGCCACGCTTATGCTGAAGGGCACCTCCTCTAACTGTCCGGTAAGGGTCCATACGCGGTCTTCCACATGCAGGGCCTTTAGCTGGATGTGGGGAGATACTCTCTGCAGAAGGTAGAGGTCGTGCCAGGCAAGGTCCCAAAGGGGTGATATGTAGCCCCTACCCCTGCCAAACCTCTCAATTCTCAAGGACCTGCGCGGTTTTTGCAGATATTCCGCGCACACCGAGTAGGCTTCCACCTCGGACACGAAGAGCCCAGGGTAGTCCTTTATCAGGCTAAACTCCCGGGAGCTCACCGCAGGGGGTTTTTCCAAGAGCACGGGCAGGCCCTTACTCAGGAACTGGTGGGCTATGCTTGCGTGGTCCTGCGGGTCCACCGCCACTATGACCGCCCGCAGTTCTTCCTTTATGTCTCCGAAGTGGCAGTAAAAGGGATGAGTTTTCCTGTTCTTGGTGGGGTCTATGTCGCAGAGCACCAGCGGTTCGCCTATCTGCTCCAGCTTCCAGAAGTACTTGTTGCCCATGTTTCCAAGACCCACGAGGAGCACGTGCATAGGTATATTTTAGAGAGAGGTATCCAGAAAGAGCATGAGTAAAAGCCCTAAGAGGAAGGCGACGGTGGACTGGGTGTGTTTGCCCTCCGCGTAGGCCTCAGGAAAGACCTCCTTGGCGGTTATGTAAACCATGGCACCGCCACCAAAGCCCAAGCCTACCGCCAGAAGACTCTTGAAGGCCTCAAAAAAGACAAAGCCCACCAGAGCAAAGAGTGCTTCAAGTATCCCGCTCAGAAAGCCCACCAGCGTAGGTGTGACCAGTCTTCCAGTCGTGAGCATCAAGGGCAGGCTCACCACCAAACCCTCCGGCACGTCCTGAAGTGCCATGGCCACTGCGGTTTCAAAGCCCTTTTCCGTAGAGAAGGCGGTGGCAATGCCTACGCTGAAGCCCTCAGGCACGTTGTGTAGCACCACCGCCATCACTATCAGGTAAAGACCGCCTATCCTCTGGGAGGAGGGCCCCTCTCTGCCCTTGAGGGTGTGCTCGTGGGGCACCCCGTGCTCCAACAGGGCCATCACAAGAAAGCCCAGCACGATGCCAAGAGCCACCTGAAGAAAGCCACCCACCTCCAACCCGGGCAGAATCAGGCTGGTGAAGCTGGCCACCAGCATCACCCCGCCGGTGAAGGACAGGCTCACACCCACTCCAAGGTAGGGCCTTCTCAGAAAAACCGCCAGAAGACTGCCTAAGGAGGTGCCCGCAAAGAGGAGAAAGCTCAGGAAAAGGATATCCATGGGACCTTACTCTATGCTCTCTATCACAAACCGCCGGTTGGTGTATATGCATATCTCCCCGGCAATCTCCAGGGACTGCCTTACTATCTCCTCCGCGCTCAGGGAGGTGTTCCTGTAGAGGGCTAAGGCGGAGGCCCTTGCGTAGTTGCCACCGGAGCCAATGGCCAGCACAGGCTCATCTGGCTCTATAACGTCGCCGTTGCCCGACAGGAGCAGCATGTGCTGTCTGTCCGCCACCAGCATGAGGGCCTCCAACCTGCGCAGGCTTCTGTCCATCCTCCAGTCCTTTGCCAGCTCTACGCAGGCCCTTATCAGGTTTCCTCTGAACTCCTCCAACTTTGACTCTAACCTTTCCATGAGGGAAAGCCCGTCCGCCGCCGAGCCTGCAAACCCCACCAAGACGCTGTCCTTGTAAAGCTTTCTTATCTTCTTGGCAGTGTGCTTTACCACCGAGTCGCCCAAGGTCACCTGACCGTCTCCCCCCATCACCGTTTTGCCCTCTCTTCTCACGCACAGGACCGTGGTTGACCTTGCGTTTGTCATGTGTAGTATTCTACAC
Organism: Aquificaceae bacterium; assembly: GCA_025062075.1. Taxonomy (GTDB): domain Bacteria; phylum Aquificota; class Aquificia; order Aquificales; family Aquificaceae; genus Pampinifervens. Next base: position 29,719 of record JANXBA010000052.1, on the reverse strand, counting down.
CGCTTGGCTTAGAATAATCAGATGAAAGATTTTGTGATACCTGCCATAGACCTAAAAGAGGGCAAGGTGGTAAGGCTTTTCAAGGGAGACTTTGACAGGGTGAAGGTCTACCCCTCTTCACCTCAGGAGATGGCGGAGCTCTTTCAGGAGCTGGGCTTTAAGAGGATTCACGTGGTGGACTTGGAGGGCAGTCTCCAAGGCGTCCCCGCAAACCTGCGCTCTATAAGGCTCATAAGGCGGGCCTTTTCAGGCACCTTACAGGTGGGCGGGGGCATAAGAAGCCTAAAGAGCTGTCAGATTTTAGACAAGGAGGGCGTGGACTTTTTTGTGGTGGGCACGCTGGCCCTCAGAGAGCCCCAAGTCTTTGAGGAGGTGCTTAGCTACTTCCCCCACAGGGTGATACTAGCGGTGGACGCAAAGGGCGGTAGGGTGGCGGTGGGCGGTTGGAAAGACAGGAGCTCCCTAAGCCCGGAGGAGCTGGCCTCCCTCTACGAGGGGAAACCCCTCTGGGGATACCTCTACACCAACATAGACAGGGACGGGACGCTCGAGGGCGTGGACCCCCAGCCCTACCTGGAGTTTAAAAGGCACTTCAGAAAGCCCCTTCTTGCGTCTGGAGGTGTGGCGAGCGTGGAGGACATAAGAAAGCTTGTGGGCGTGGTGGAAGGAGTGGTGGTTGGAAAGGCAATATACGAGGGCAAAATAAGGCTGGAGGAGCTCTTATAATTGCCCTATGACCGGCGTGGTGCTCCTCAACATGGGAGGGCCAGACAGCCTACAGGCGATACAGCCCTTTCTTTACAACCTCTTTTCGGACCACGACATTATAAGATTTCCCAGACCCCTGCAAAAGCCCTTGGCCTGGCTCATATCAAGGCTGAGGGCCAAGAAGACGAGACACTACTACGAGATAATGGGTGGCAAGTCCCCTCAGAGGGAGCAGACTCAAGCTCAGGCGCAGGCCCTGCAGAGAGCTCTGGGAGAGGACTTTAAGGTGGTGGTTGCCCTGCGCTACTGGCACCCCACGACCGAGGAGGCCCTGCAGGAGCTCTTCAAAAGCCCTGTGGAGAGGGTCTTGCTCCTTCCTCTTTACCCCCAGTACAGCAGGACTACCACGGGCTCTTCCTTCAACGAGTTTGACAGGGTCTTCAGAAGAATAAGCCCCAAAGGGAAGCGCTTTGTTCTGACCACGCTCAAGGGTCAAGAGAGAGCCTACTTTTATAGCTCCGCCATGCCCGTTTACAAAGTTAGCTGCTACCACGAGCACCCTACCTACATAAGGGCGATGGTGGAGAACATAAAGGAGCACCTACCCCGCTGGGAGGAGTACTTTTTCCTCTTTACCGCCCACAGCCTGCCCCTGAGCATCATCAAGGAGGGCGACCCCTACCAAAGGCAAACCGAGAGGACGGTAGGGCTCATCATGGAGCACTTCCCCGGCGTTGGCCACGCCTTGGGCTACCAGAGCAAGGTGGGTCCGACGCGCTGGCTTGAGCCCTTCACTGACAGGCTCTTGGAGGAGCTCATCGCCTCGGGCGTGAGAAAGGTGGCGGTCATACCCGTGTCCTTTACCTGCGAGCACTCGGAGACTCTATACGAGCTTGACCACCTTTACGGCTCTATGGCGAGAGAGAAAGGCGTGGACTTCGTGAGAGTACCTACCCTTAAGACCCACCCCACCTACATCCAAGCCTTGAAGGAGATAACCCTTCAGACTATCTCCAACTGTGAGAAGATAAAGGGAATCTCGTAGCTGGCGGACTCTACCGAGTCTGAGGCGTGGACCGCGTTCCTTCCCTTGTCGGTGCCAAAAAGAGCCCTCAGTGAGTCCGGCGCAACCCTTCTGGCCTCCTCGCTGTCGGTAGGACCTATTATCTCTCTTACCCTTTTTACCGCCTCTTGGCCCTCCAACACCATGGCAACCACAGGGCCGGAGGTCATGAACTCCACCAGCTCCCCGAAGAAGGGCCTTTCCCTGTGGACTGCGTAAAAGCCCTCCGCCTGCTCGCGCGTGAGCCTGAGGAGTTTAAGTGCCCTTATCTGAAAGCCTTCGGAGATAAACCTGTCTATGATTTTGCCCGTGGCACCCTTCTCAAAAGCGTCAGGCTTTACTATCACCAGCGTCCTCTCCATCTTTTGCCTCCTAACTCTTGAGCAGAGCCTCCAAGTTCCTCCTTACAGAGACATCTATTAGAAAGCTGGAGGTTTTCACCAAGAAGCCGCCGATGAGCTCGGGGTCCTCCACCACCTCAAACTCGTAGTCCCTGCCGGTGAAGTTTCTCACCGCTTGTTTTATCTTCTCTACTTGCCCGTCTTCCACCTTGCCCGCCAACACCAGCAAAGCTCTGCTCACCTTCAGGAGCTTTTCCACCTCGTGGTCGTAGACCCTGCTTATCTCCCCAAAGAGGGGCAGGGCGTTTATCTCCAGAAGGTACTCGAGAGCGCCATCCACCTCCTCCCCGAGGCCGAACCTATCCCTAAGGGCTTTTATGAGGGCAAGCTTTCTCTCCTTGGGCACGGTGGAGTTTAGCATAAAGCCCCTGAACTCCTTCTCCGACCTGTAGAGTCTGTAGAGTAGCTGGAGAAACTCGGAGGTCTTCATCAGGGACTGTCTGTCCTTGGGGGTTTTCTCCAAAATCAGGCGGGCGCCTTTTCTGACCACTTCTGGTCTTGCGGTCATCTCCTGACCTCCAGCCGGCTGAGGGACTTCTCTATGTAAGAGCTCTGCACCTCTTGGTTGCTGAAGCTCTCTTTTAACTTCTGCATCGCAAGGGTGCGCGCCCTCTCCGCCCCGTAGCGGAGCAGTTCCTCCCTTGCCCTCTTGAGCTCTATCTCTATGACCTCTTTTGCCTTCTCCCTTATCCTCCTTGCCATCTCTTGGGCCTTTTTCTCCTCCTCTTCCTTTATGGAGTTTGCAGTCTCCTGAGCTAACTTTAACTGCTCCTCGTAACGCCTGCGGGCTTCATCAAGGCTACTTTTCGCCCTGCTTAGCTCCTCCTGGGCCTCTCTGAGGTCTTTCTCGGAGGAGAGCAGTTGCTCGGTGAGACCTTCAAAGTAGCGCTGAAAGGCTTCAGAGATGTGCTTCCTGCCAAAGTAGTAGACTAGCCCCAAGAAGGCAAGCACGTTGACGCCCTTCCAGAGGACTTCCAAAAGATGACTGCCCTCCTTCATGCTACCTCCTCCAGCACCTTGCCGGTCAGGAGCTGGGCGAGCTCTTCCACCTTCTCCTCCAGCTTTCTCTTCTCCTGCTCCAAGCTCTTTCTTATATCTTCCACCGCCTTGGCTATCTCCTCCTGCGTCTGGGCTTCCACCTCAGAGAGGAGCTCCGCCCTTAGCTTCTCCGCCTGTCTTCTGGCCTCCTCTATTGTGCGGTTGGACTCGGCCCTTCCCTTCTCCAGTATGGCTTGGGCTTCTTCCAAGTACTTTCTGGCCTCCTCCCTAAGTCGCAGGCTTTCCTCCGCGTTCTTCCGAATTAGGGCTTCTCTCTGCTCTATGACCTGTGAGTAGGGCCTTACCAGCAGGCTTCTTACCAGCAGGACGAAGACAATAAACAGCACCGCCTGAACGAGCAGGGTTATGTTGGGTTGCATAGCCTGCTGTATGTCCATGAGCAGTATTATACCATACCTTCCATCCGTTTTATGAGTTCTACTCTCTCCCCGTGCCTGCCCCCTTCAAAGTCGGTGGACAGCCACGCCTCCACTATGGAAAGGGCCAGCTCCTGCCCCACTACCCTGCTACCCAAACACAGCACGTTGGCGTCGTTGTGTTTCCTGCTCATTCTGGCCATGTACTCGTTAAGGCAAAGGGCGGCCCTGATACCCTTGAACTTGTTGGCTACAACAGACATGCCTATGCCCGTGCCGCAGACCAGTATGCCCTTTTGGGCCTCGCCTCTTTGAAGGGAAAGGCACACCTCTCTGGCAAAAAGGGGGTAGTCGGTGGAGTCCGTGGACTGGGCACCAAAGTCCAACACTCTGTAACCCTTGGACAGGAGGAATTCCTTTATCTTCTCCTTTAGGGGATACCCTGCGTGGTCAGAGCCTACCGCTATGCTCTGCATGCTACGACCTCAGGAGCTCCCTCAGGAGCCGGTTGACCATCTGAGGGTTTGCTTTGCCCTTTGCCTTTTTCATGACCTGACCCACCAAAAAGCCGAAGAGCTTTTCCTCGCCTGCCTTGAAGCGCTCCACTTCCTTGGTGTTCTCCTGCAGGACCTGTCGCACGAGCTCTCTTATGGCACCCTCGTCGCTCACCTGTTTGAGGCCCTTCTCCTCCACTATCTGGGAAGGTGGCTTGCCGGTGAGCACCATGTCCCTTAGCACCTCCTTTGCAAGCTTAGAGGAGAGCGTGCCTTCCTTTATAAGCCTTACCAGCTCTCCTAAGCTCTGGGGGCTTACCGGTGAGTTCTCCACGTCCTTGCCCGCTTCTGAGAGCTGTCCCAAAAGGTCGTTGAGTAGCCAGTTGGCGGTGAGCTTCGGCTCCGCACCGTAGTGCTCCAAGGAGGCCTCAAAGAAGTCGCCCAGCTCCTTGTTGTCGGTGAGCACCCTTGCGGAGTACTCGTCTAAGCGGTATTCCTCCATAAACTTTCTCAGCCTCTGCTCGGGGAGCTGGGGCATGCTCCGCCTTATCTCCTCCACCCACTGTGGGGAGATGACCAAGGGTAGCAGGTCCGGTTCGGGAAAGTAGCGGTAGTCCTCCGCCTCCTCCTTGCTACGCATGGGGTAGGTCAGTCCGGTGGAAGGGTCAAAGGTGCGCGTCTCCTGGACTACCCTGCCCCCAGACCGCAAGAGCTCTACCTGCCTTTCCATCTCCGACTCTATGGCTTTTTGCACGAACTTGAAGGAGTTTACGTTTTTTATCTCCACCCTCGTCCCCAGCTCCTTTGAACCTTTGGGTCTTACCGAGAGGTTTATGTCACAGCGGAGCTGTCCCTTCTCCATGTCCGCACGGGACACGCCCATGTAACGCATCAGGGTTCTGAGCCTTTCCAAAAACTCCTTGGCAAGGGCGGGAGAGTCTATGTCGGGCTCGGTCACTATCTCCATGAGGGGCGTCCCGGCCCGGTTTAGGTCCACGAAGGTGTGCGGGCCCTCGTGCAGGTTTTTGCCTGCGTCCTCCTCTATGTGAAGCCTTCTTATCCTTATCCTGCGGTCCCTCACCTCCAGCCAGCCGTCTACCGCCAGGGGCTCTTCGTACTGGGAAATCTGGTAGCCCTTGGGCAGGTCCGGGTAGAAGTAGTTTTTTCTGGCAAAGAGGGAGCGGGTGTTTATCTTGCAGTTTAGAGCAAGCCCTGCCCTTATGGCAAACTCCACCGCCCTTCGGTTTATGACGGGCAAGCTCCCAGGAAGTCCCAAGCACACGGGACACACATTGGTGTTGGGCTCTGCGCCAAACTCCACGGGACAGGAGCAGAAGAGCTTGGTGCGCGTGTCCATCTGCACGTGTATTTCAAGACCTATGACCGGTTCAAACTCCATGCCACCATACAATCATACAACAGCTCCAGTATAATAGCTCAGGTGGAGGCGCAAGCCCGCGTAAGCTACCACGTCAGCCTCATAACTGACTACGACGTTTACCTTTTCAAGGAGGGGTCGCACTGCAGGCTCTACGAGAAGCTCGGCTGTCACCTAATGGAGGGAGGGGCCTACTTTGCGGTCTGGGCTCCTCACGCGGAGCAGGTCTTCGTCTTTGGGGACTTCAACCGCTGGGACAAGCACTCCCTGCCCCTGAAGAGAAGGGAAGACGGCTCTGGCATATGGGAGGGCTTTGTACAAGGAGTTAAAAAGGGTCAAAGGTACAAGTACCACCTTTACACCCCTTGGGGCTACTGGACGGACAGGGCTGACCCCTTCGGCTTTATGCATGAGACTCCGCCGGGGACTGCCTCCGTAGTTTGGGACCTGAGCTACAACTGGTCTGACGAGGATTGGCTAAAGAGGAGAAAAGCTCTCAACCACCACCGGGCTCCCATCAGCATATACGAGGTCCACATAGGCTCTTGGAGGAGGGTGCCGGAGGAGGGCAACAGACCGCTTAGCTACAGGGAGCTCGCACCCCTGCTGGCCGAGTATGTAAAAGAGATGGGCTTCACTCATGTGGAGTTCCTGCCCCTGATGGAACATCCCTTTTACGGCTCTTGGGGCTATCAGATTACTGGCTACTTTGCGCCCACCTCCCGCTACGGAAGCCCGCAGGACTTTATGTACTTGGTGGACTACCTACACAGGGAAGGCATAGGGGTTATCTTAGACTGGGTGCCTTCGCACTTTCCCACCGACGGACACGGCCTTGCCTACTTTGACGGCACGCACCTTTACGAGTACGCGGACTGGAGAAAGGGCTGGCATCCCGACTGGAAGAGCTACGTCTTTGACTACGCAAAGGGTGAGGTGAGGTCTTTTCTTCTGAGCTCCGCCCACTTCTGGCCTGAGAAGTACCACGTAGACGGCCTAAGGGTGGATGCGGTGGCAAGCATGCTCTATCTGGACTACTCCAGAAAGGAGTGGGTTCCAAACATCTACGGAGGAAAGGAGAACTTAGAAGCCATAGACTTTATCAGAAAGTTCAACACCTGCGTCTACGGGGCCTTTGAAGGCGTCATGACCGTGGCGGAGGAGTCCACCGCCTTTCCTATGGTGAGCAGGCCGGTATACCTCGGGGGTCTTGGCTTTGGCTTTAAGTGGAACATGGGCTGGATGAACGACACGCTCTTTTACATGTCCAAGGACCCCATATACAGAAAGTACCACCACCACCAGCTCACCTTCAGCATATGGTACGCCTTCTACGAGAACTTCGTCCTTCCGCTCTCCCACGACGAGGTGGTCCACGGCAAGGGCTCTCTCTTGGAGAAGATGCCGGGCGACCACTGGCAGAAGTTTGCTAACCTGAGGGCTCTCTTTGCCTACATGTGGACCCATCCCGGTAAGAAACTTCTCTTTATGGGGGGTGAGTTTGCCCAGTGGAGGGAGTGGAACCACGAGGAGAGCCTTGACTGGCACCTTCTTGAGTACCCTGCCCACAGAGGCGTGCAAAGGCTGGTCAAGGACCTGAACAGGCTCTACAGGGAAGAAAGGGCCCTACACGAGCTGGACTGCGAGCCGGAGGGCTTTGAGTGGGTGGACTTCGGAGACTGGGAAAAGAGCATAATAAGCTACCTCAGGAAGTCCTCGCAGGGCGAGCATGTGCTGGTGGTTTGCAACTTCACCCCCGTGCCCCGCTTCAGCTACAGGGTGGGCGTCCCCCTTGAAGGCTTTTGGCGAGAGCTCCTGAACACGGATGCGGAGGTCTACGGCGGTAGTAACTTGGGCAACCTCGGGGGCGTAAGGGCGCAAAGCGTGCCCTTCCACGGAAGGCCCTTCTCCCTGTCGCTTACCCTCCCACCTTTGGCAGTGGTGGTCTTCAAGTGGACCCAAGGGCGAGAGTGAATGCTCTGGCTTCTTCTTTTGCTCACCGCCCTGCTCAGCACGCTGCCAAACCTGCACCGATACCCTTTCAAAAACGAGGAGTCCCTGCGTCATGCGGTGGCCTTTGAGATGTGGCATCGAGGAGACCTTCTACAGCCCACCCTCTTTGGGGAGCTCTACTACAACAAGCCTCCTCTCTTTAACTGGTTTATCCTGCTGTCCGCCCAGCTCTTCGAATGGGGTGAACTGGCTGGTAGGGTGGTAAGCCTGACTTTTCTGAACCTTACCGCCCTTCTGACGGGCCTTTTCTCCTACAGGCTGTTTAGAAGCTTGGAGCTCTCCCTCCTGTCTTCCCTAATCTTCGTCACCTTCGGAAACGTGCTCTTCTTCTACGGATACCTTGCGGAGATTGACATGACCTTTACCTTCTTTGTGTTTTTAAGCGTTTTTTTTCTCCACGCGTGGTGGGAGAGGGGCGGTTGGCTTACCGCAGTCGTCTCCGGCCTGGTCTTTGGTCTGTCTACCCTTCTTAAGGGTCTTCCTTCCTACGCCTTTATGGGTCTCTCCCTTCTGGCGCTTGCCACCTACCGCAGGAGGTTTACCCCACTTCTCAGGAAAGAGGCTTTTAGCATTTACTTTCTCTCCTTGCTTGTCCCCCTACTGTGGCTGGTCTTTACACCTGAGCCCTTGGTGTACTCTTCCTACCTCTGGAAAGAGACCTTTGGTAGAGTAGGGGGTGACTTTTCCAGACTGGAGCACATGCTCACCTACCCTCTGCTCAACCTAAAAGACCTGCTCCCGTGGAGTTTTCTTTTCTTTGGAGCTCTCTACACCTTGAGGAGAGAGCTCCAGCTCCCACCACAGGTAGGTCTTCTGCTATTTCTCCTCGTTTTTAACTACCTGCCCTACTGGGTCTCTGACTCCGCAGGTAGGTACGTTCTTCCCCTGTACCCTTTTGTGGCGGTCCTGTTTGCCTACCACATCCACAGGGCTACTCAGCAGGCTGGCTTTAAAAGGCTGGTGGTGGCCACTGTGGTCTTTACGGTAGTGCTACGGTCTCTCTATGGGCTTTTCTACTTTCCTTACGAGGAGGGCAAAGAGAGCTCAAGAAAGGGCGTAGCTCTGCAGATGGCGAGGTTAATAGACTCTGATACCGCCTGTGAGTGTCCGCAGGAGAGGTCTGTATGTCTTTACGTGGGCATACTTAAGGGCAAGCCCTTACTTAGGCTGGACAAGACGCCAGAGGCTCGCTACGTGATAACCTGCGAGGCATCTTATGGCACTCCTCTGAAAGAGTTCCACCTCAAGGGCAGAACTCTCAGGCTTGAGGAGTTAAGGCCGAGCAGTCTTTGACCAGCTAAACCCTTTTTCTTATCTTCCTGGGCTTTGATGTGCTCTTTTCCCTCCTGTGTTGAAAGTCTCTGAAGACTTCCACCTCGGGCAGACTAAGGGCTTTCAAGCTGTCTATGAGGACGCTGTGCATGTTCTCTGCTTTGAAGTTTTTTATGCGCTCAGGTATAAGGTGGTACTCCTGCAGGCGTAGGGCCTCCACCAAGCTAAGTGCGTATGGCGACAGACTGAGGCCTTCCAAAGAAACACCCTCAAAACCGAATCTGTAGAGAAAGGCCAGCAGGGCCACCTCAGGGTAGCTCAGCGGTTGTTCCTCCCGTTCCCGCCCTATCTCTACCTTGACCAGCCTTCGCTGGAGGTCCGCAAGGGGGAGCCCGATGACCCCAGCTACCTCTTTCAGGAGGTCAAACCTAGCTACGCTGTCTGGCACGTAGCTACAAAAGTGCAGGAGGTCTTCGAGAGCTCCCTTTTGGCCCCTCTTTACCTTCTCCAGAAGGTCCACCTCCACCGCAGGTGCGGAGCGAAGGAGGTTCTTCAGGAGCTGTGGGTCTTTCTTTACGAGAGAGTCTGGGTCTTCTCCCTCGGGCAGGTAGGCCACCCTTACCTTCATGCCCACCTTGAGAAGGTGAGGTACGGAGGACTTTACGGCTTTCTTGCCCGCCTCGTCACCGTCGTAGAGTAGCACCACCCTTTTGGTGAACTTGGAAAGTAGGCGGGCGTGCTCCTCCGTAAAGGCGGTCCCCAACGGGGCAACGCAGTTTCTTATGCCTGCCTGCCAGAGGCTCATCAGGTCAAAGTACCCTTCCACGAGGGTTACCTCTTCCTGCTCCTTTATGTACTCCTTGGCTTCGTACAGCCCAAAGAGTGTGGACTTTTTCTTGAAGACTTCTGATTCGGGGGAGTTTATGTACTTGGGGTGGCTACCGTCAAGGCTTCTCCCCCCAAAGGCAAGAACCTCACCCTTTACGCCCCTTATGGGTATGACAAGCCTGTGCCTGAAAAGGTCGTGGTAGAGGTCTTTTTCCGCCTTCAGGATGTTGCCGCTTTTTTCGTAAACTTCCAATAGCCCCTCCCTTTTGAGCAGGTTTACGAGCCTTTCCACGCTCCCCGCAAAGCCCAGATGGAACTTCTTTATGGTGCTGGAGTTTATGCCTCTGCTCTGTAGGTACTGGAGGGCAGGCTTACTGCTTGCCAGCTCTTGGTGGTAGAAGTCCGCCACCAGCTGTAGTGCCAGCAGGAGCTTGTCGTCTGCACTTTTTCTGTTTACGTTTAGGGGTATGTTGTACCTTTTGGCCAGCTTTTCCAAGGCCTCCCAGTAGTCTATGTTTTCGTAGAGGGAGACAAACTTCACCGCATCGCCCCCTACCCCACAGCCAAAGCACTTGAATATGCCCTTGGAGGGGGACACGTAAAAGGAAGGAGTGTCGTCCGGATGAAAAGGACAGCGGGCCACGAAGTTGTTGCCCACCCTTCTGAGCTCTATGTAGGAAGATACGACCTCCACTATGTCTATCTTGTCGAGCGGGCTTCTGGAGGAGGCCATAGGGTAAATTATAATCTATGAAAGTGGCCCTGACCAGAAGCCCCGAGGACGTGCAAAAGGACAAAGTGGCTTTAGAGAGGGAGGGCTTTCAGGTGGTGGAGCTCCCCCTTCTTGAGGAGGTGCCCCTGCCCTTTGAGGTGCCAAAAATAGAGTTTGACTACGTGGTATTTTTAAGCCCCAGGGCGGTCAGGCTATTTCTTTCTAAGTGTCAGCTCGGGGAGGAAAAGATAGTGGTGGTGGGCGAAAAGACCGCAAGGGAGGTGCGGGCCTTTGGCTACCAAGTCTGGGCAATGCCGGAAGAATATTACGGTCAGGAACTCCTTGAGCTCTTCAGAGGTCTTAAGGGAAGGGTGCTTCTGCCTCGTTCCGCGGTAGGCAGGGAGGAGGTCTTAGAAGGTTTGAAAAGCCTCGGCCTTGAGGTTTATCCCTTGGAGGTTTACACGGTAAGAGCCAAGCTCTACGAGGAGGAGGAGATAAAAGAGAAGCTCTCGCAGGCTCAGGTGGTGGTCTTTGCCAGTCCCTCTGCGGTGAAGGGGCTTTTGGCAAACTTGCAAAGGCAGACCGCCCAAAGCCTTCTCGCTCAGAAGAGGCTTCTGTGCCTTGGAAAGACTACGGAGAGTGTCCTCCGTCAGTTGCTGGACCTGCCCTGCCTCAAGCCTGAAAAGCCCACCCTTGAGAGTTTAATAGCCCTCCTGAAGACCTTGGCATGAAGTTTGCATATCTTTAAGGGCATGCTTCAGAAAACCATACTTCGTCCCGTGGAGTTTGAAGGCGTAGGAGTCCACAGCGGAGAGAGTGCCCGCATAGTGCTCCACCCGGAGGGTCCAGACAGAGGGATAAGGTTTTTGCTGAGTGGTAAGTACATCCCCGCCAGCTACAGGCATGTGATTGCCACAGACCACGCCACCGTGTTAGGTGCGGAGGGTCTCACCGTTAGCACGGTGGAGCACCTTTTAGGGGTGCTTTACGCCCTGGGCATAGACAACCTGACGGTAGAGTTCCTCAGGGGAAGGGAGGTGCCCATCTTGGACGGAAGCGGGTACTACTTCTACAAGGCTCTGAAGGACGCAGTCTTGGAGCTCCGAAAGGAGGCAAGAGTGCTCCAAGTGGTGAGCCCCTTGGAGGTAGGAAGGGGACAGGCCCACATAAGGGCGGAGCCCTACGAAGGGCTGTGCGTCTTCTACAGAGGTTACGTGAGGGGGCTTTTGCAGGAGGGCACTGCCCGCTACTGCGGGAACGCCAAGGAGGTGGTCTTTGCCAGAACCTTCTGCTACGAGGAGGAGGTAGAGCTCCTGCAAAGGAGGGGGCTTGCCCGCGGCGGAAGCCTGAAAAACGCGGTGGTCATAGGAGAGGGGCGCGTGCACAACCCAGAGGGCCTCAGGTCAAAGGACGAGCCCATAAGACACAAGCTTCTGGACCTTCTTGGAGACCTCAGCCTCCTCGGGGCAAGGCTCAGTGGCAGGGTGTTTTCCCACCTTGGGGGTCATGCTCTCAACTACACGTTCGTGAAGGCCCTCGCGGAGAGCTCCCTTTCTACCAGCCTTAGGTCTTCCTCCGTGTCCACGCCGTGGTAGTAGTTTTGGGTAAGGACGACCTTTATGGGGTAGCCAGCCTCCAAAAGCCTGAGCTGTTCCAAGGACTCAACCCTCTCCAAAAGACCCTTCTCCGTGCGGGTAAACTCCAAAAGAGTATCTCTGCGAAAGGCGTATATGCCTACATGCTTGAGAGGGTAGAGCTCAGAGCTCTCCTTCATGTAAGGTATGGGAGCCCTTGAAAAGTAAAGGGCGGTGTGGTCTTTTCTTAGCACCACCTTTACCGAGTTTGGGTCTTTGTAGGCCTGTGGGTCTTTCACCGCAAGGGTGGCCACCGGCCACTCTTCTAAGGCGAGAAACAGCCTCTGCAGGTCCTCCGCATAGACAAAGGGCTCGTCCCCTTGGTAGTTAACCACTAGCTCCGCTTCCTCTTTTTCTACTACGGCGGCTACGCGGTCGCTTCCCGAGGGCAGGTCTGCGGGAGTGTAGCACACCTCCACGGGCAGGTCTTTTACCGCTTGGTAGACCCTCTCGCTGTCCGTGGCCAGCACCACCCTCTCCCCCGTCCTGAGACAGCCCTCTACCACCCACCTGATGAGAGGTTTCCCCAGAAGGCTCACCAAGGGCTTTTCTCTCAGGCGAGTAGAGTTAAGACGGGCGGGAATCACCACGAGCCTCTTGCCCCTCACGGCTGAGCCCTCATGCTCTTTCTCTTGAGTAGCCTCTTGTACTCTTCCAAGGCAAGCCTTTCCTGCTCTTGGTAGGTCTTTTCCCGCTCAAGGAGGTTCTCCCAGTCAACTTTGTGGGCGTCAAACCAAGGACCATCCGAGCAGGCAAGCCTGTGTCTTCCTTCCACCAAAACCCGACACACCAAGCACAGTCCCACCGCGTCCAACATGTGGGTGTTTGCCATGCCTACTATGGGCCTGTGGGGGCACAGAAGGCTGAGCTCCCTGCAGAGGCGGTTACTGCCTGCACAAACATAGAGCTCCGCCTCTAATTCTCTTGGCTTTTCCTCTGCCAGCACCTCTTCAAAGACCTCTTCGCATTCCTTCTGTAAGTAGAGCTCCCCGCCGGTGTGGAAAAGGAAAACTCTGTTACGGAGCCTTTTCAGCGCCTTGGCCACGTTAAGGGCCGGGGCTACACCCCAACCGTAGGTGTAGAAGACGACCCTGCCGTAGTGGCCCACGGGAAAGGGCTTGCCCAAGGGACCTGCCACAAACTGAAAGCTCTGAGCCTCCTCCAAAAGCTCCAGCGTGGACCTGCCCACCGCCTTTACAAGACAGCTGAAGCCCTCCTCCCATGTCTCCAGTATGCTAAGAGGGACGGGCTCGGAGAGCTCCTGCCACTGGACCATCACAAACTGACCCGGCTCCGCCCTGACTACGTGCGGTGCCTGCACCTTTATAAGACAGGCGTCCTCCGACAGCCTAAGCTTTTCCACTACGGGATGCATGCCAAGATTATCTCACACATGTTGAAGCTCGCAAGGGTTAAGCTATATTTGAAAGCATGCTCAGAGCCATGCTAAAGTCCAAGATTCATCGAGTGAAAGTAACCGGTGCGGAGCTCCACTACGAGGGAAGCCTCTCCTTGGACACCGCTCTTATGAACTCAGCCCGCCTTTTGCCCTTTGAAAAGGTGGAGGTCTACAACGTCAGCAACGGTGCCCGCTTCTCCACCTACGTGATACCTGCCCCCAGTCGCTCGGGAGAGGTGAGACTCAACGGCGCTGCCGCCCGACTGGGTGCGGTGGGCGACCTTCTCATAGTTGCCTCCTACGCCCTTTATGTGGAGGAAGAGCTCCAGAACTACAGGCCCTACTTGGTTTACGTGGACGAAAACAACCAGATAAGGGAAGTACGCAGGGAGATGCTCATAGAGGGTGTGGGTAGCACCTATGATTGGTAAGGTCTTCCGGATATTTCGTGAAAGGGGAGGCGTGCTGAGAGCTCTAAACCTTTGGGAGTGGTACGAGGCTTTAGACCCCAAAGACCAAAAAAGGGTAAAGTACTACTTTTCTCTCAAGAGCATAAAAGACCTGCGCTTTCCCTTTAGGGCAAAACACTTTGACAGTGGCCAGGTGCAAAACCCCGGCTACACGCCGGCGACCCTTTTGGGCACCTTGGCCCAGACCGCCCTTCTGGACGGAAAGTACGAAGATGCGGAGTGGCTCTACCACAGAGCCTTAGAGCTTGCCCAAGACCCCTACGAGAAGCACCTTATTCTCAACGACCTTCTCATGCTCTCCCAGAAGCTGAAAGACTTTGAAAAGATGGAAAAGTACGCCCTCATGGACCTGGAGCTCTTTGAGGACTACAGGGAAAAGCTCCAAGAGAAAAACGGCGGAAGACTGCCCCAGCTGAACTCCTACGAGCTCATGGTCTACCTTCTGGAAAAAAAGGGAGAGAAAGAAAAGGCCCTGGAGCTCTTGGAGAAGTTTCACGCCGTAGGCGTCCCCCACCCCTTCTACGAGGAGGTAAAGAAAAGGCTGAGGGAATGAGATATCACCCGCTCCTAAGAAAGGTGGTAAGCCTTCAAAGAAGTAAAAAGCTCCTGCCACCCCACTCCAAGGTTTTGGTGGCCTTCTCCGGGGGCGTGGACTCGGTGGCCCTCGTCCTGTCCCTGATAGAGCTGAAAAACTTTCTCCTTATACAGGACTTGGCGCTCCTTCACATAAACCACGGCCTGAGAGGGGAAGAAGCTCTGAGAGACGAGCTCTTCTGCCAGGACTTTGCCAGAAGGAAGGGACTCAGACTCTTCGTGGAGAGGCTTCACATAGACCCTCAAACTCCCAACTTGGAAGCGGTAGCCCGGGAGCTCAGATACAGAGCCCTGGAGAGGGTAAGAAGCCAAGAAGGCTTTGACTTCATAGCCACCGCCCACCACCTTAACGACTTAGTAGAGACTGTGCTTTTGTGGCTGGTTAGGGGTGCGGGCAGAGAGGGGCTCTTGGGCTTTGAGGAGAGGCAAGGCAAAGTAGTAAGACCTCTCTACTACGCCCGCAGAGAGGAGATTGAAAGCTTTGTAAAGGCGAGAGGCGAAGAGTGGGTGGAGGACTCTACCAATCAGGACTTTAGGTTTGCCCGCAACCTCATAAGACACAGAGTCGTTCCTGAGCTCAAAAAAATAAACCCTAAGCTGGAGGAGAGCTTCCTAAGGCTCAGGGAAATACTCTGGGAAGAGGAAAGCCTGCTCAAGAGGCTCACGGAGGAGGCACTACGGCAGACTTTCACGCAGGGGCAACTTGACAGAAGGGCTTTTCTGAAACTCCCCAGAGCTCTACAGAGAAGAGTTCTCTATCACCTTTATGGACCAAGAGGTTTAAAACCGATAGAAAGCACCATAAATAGCGTAGAAAAGGGTTCTCACTTGAAAAGCCTTGGGGCATGATTATTTTTAAACTTCAAGCGTGGAGGTAGCATAATGCAATGGGTGAAAAACCTCTCCATATGGATACTGCTACTGGGTTTTATGGTCCTTGCCTTCAACCTCTTTGAGAACGGCAAAAAGAACTCCTCCGTAAGAACTCCCATAAACACCGTGCTTGAGCTTGCTGAGCAGGGCAAGCTCAAGGAGGTCAAGGTCAAGGACAACCTTATTGTGGGAACCACCACGGAAGGTCAGAAGATAGAGACGGGCATCCCCCCCGGCTCGGACGTAGTTAACAAGCTCATAGAGAAGGGAGTAAAGGTAGAGGTGGCGGTTCAAGAAAACAGCTGGCTCGTGCCCTTTCTGGTCTCCTGGCTTCCCATACTGCTGTTTATCGGCATATGGATATACATGATGAGGCAGGTAAGCGGTGGAGGAAACCCAACCTCCAGGGCCTTTAGCTTTGGCAAAAGCAGGGCAAAGGTGTACATCGACGAAAAGCCCAAAGTTACCCTAAGCAACGTGGCAGGCATGGAGGAGGTAAAAGAGGAAGTAAAGGAGATAATCGAGTACCTCAAGGACCCGGTCAAGTTTCAGAGGCTCGGTGGCAGACCCCCTAAGGGGGTGCTCCTTTATGGGGAGCCCGGCGTAGGCAAAACCCTGCTGGCCAAGGCCATAGCGGGGGAGGCCCACGTGCCCTTCATATCCGTCTCGGGCTCTGACTTTGTGGAGATGTTCGTCGGCGTAGGTGCGGCGCGGGTCAGAGACCTCTTTGACACCGCCAAAAAGCACGCCCCCTGCATCATCTTCATAGACGAGATAGACGCGGTAGGTCGCTCCAGAGGAGCCCTGAACTTAGGCGGTGGTCACGACGAGAGGGAGCAAACCCTCAACCAACTCCTCGTGGAGATGGACGGCTTTGACACCTCGGAGGGCATCATAGTAATTGCCGCCACCAACAGACCGGACATACTGGACCCAGCCCTTCTCAGACCGGGCAGGTTTGACCGTCAGATATACATACCGAGACCGGACGTAAGGGGAAGGTTTGAAATTCTCAGAGTCCACGCCAAGGACAAAAAGCTCTCTCCCAACGTGGACCTGGAGATAGTGGCAAGGGCAACACCCGGCTTTACGGGTGCGGACTTGGAAAATGTGATGAACGAGTCCGCACTTCTGGCGGCGCGCAAAGGCAAGGAGGCCATAGAGATGGAGGACATAGAGGAGGCCATAGACAGGATTACCATGGGCCTGGAAAGAAAGGGTATGGTCATATCGCCGAAGGAGAAGGAGAAAATCGCCTACCACGAGATGGGCCACGCCATCATGAGCCTCATGGTGCCAGGCTCTGACCCACTGCACAAGGTCTCCATCATACCCAGAGGCATGGCCCTTGGGGTCACCCAACAGCTACCCATAGACGACAAGCACATGTACGACAGGCAGGACCTCTACAGCAGGATACTCTCCCTCTTAGGAGGGCGTGCCGCCGAGGAGGTCTTCTACGGAAAGGAGGGCATAACCACCGGTGCGGAGAACGACCTGCAGAGGGCTACCGAGCTTGCCTACCGCATGGTCTCCATGTGGGGGATGAGTGACCGGGTGGGTCCTATCGCGGTAAGGAGAACGGTAAACCCCTTCCTGGGAGGCATGACCACCTCCGTGGACATAAGCGAGGAGCTCAGAAGGGAGATAGACGAGGAGGTAAGGGAGATACTGACCAGAGCCTACGAGGACACCAAAAGCATAGTGTTAGAGCACAGCGAAGCCATAAGGGCGGTCGTGAAGAGACTTCTGGAGAAGGAGACCATGTCCTGCGAGGAGGTGGTGGAGATACTCAAGCTCCACGGCGTGGAGGTCAGAAACGAGTGCAAGAAGGAGGAGTTTAAGAAAGAGAAAAAGCTGGAAAAAGTCCAATAAAAACCTGTGGAGGTAAAGGCATGGGCATGACTATAACGGAGAAGATACTGGCGGACCACGCAGGCAAAAAGGAGGTCCACCCTGGCGAGCTCATCACCGTAAAGGTGGACCTGGTCATGGCCAACGACGTGACCGCCCCCTTGGCCATAAAAACCTTGGAAAAACACGGCATAGACAAAGTCTTTGACCCGGAGAAGATAGCCCTCGTGCTCTCCCACTTTGTCCCCGCCAAGGACATAAAGTCCGCAGAGCAGGCAAAGGTGGTGAGAGACTTCGCCAGGAGGCACAACGTAAAGTGGTTCTTCCAAGAGGGTGAAGGCATAGAGCACACCATACTGCCCGAGCAGGGCATAGTGGTGCCAGGTGACTTAGTGGTGGGTGCGGACTCCCACACCTGCACCTACGGAGGCATAGGAGCCTTTGCCACCGGCATGGGTTCTACGGACATAGCCTACGCCATGGCCACCGGCGAGACCTGGCTCAAAGTCCCGCCCACAATGAAGTTCGTTTTCTACGGCAAGCTCCAGCCTTGGGTCTCTGGAAAGGACCTCATCCTGCACACCATAGGGCACATAGGGGTGGACGGAGCTCTCTACAAGGCCATGGAGTTTGACGGGGAGGCCATAAGGAACCTCTCAGTAGAACAAAGGCTCACCATAACCAACATGGCCATAGAGGCAGGAGGTAAAAGCGGTATCATAGCCCCTGACGAGAAAACCTTAGAGTACGTATCCCAGAGGGCCAAAAAGCCCTGGAAGGTCTATCGGAGCGACCCGGATGCCCGGTACGAAGTGGTCTACGAGTGGGACGCAGGAAAGATAGAACCTCTGGTGGCCTGGCCCTACCTGCCTTCCAATGTGCACCCCGTCTCCGAGTCCACCCACATAAGCGTAGACCAAGCCTTTATAGGTTCCTGCACCAACGGTAGGTTGGAGGACCTGCGCATCGCAGCGAGCATACTCAGGGGCAGGAAGGTCCATCCTTACGTGAGGTGCATAGTCATACCCGCCTCCAAGCAGGTTTACATGCAGGCTCTAAAAGAGGGGCTCATTGACGTGTTTTTAGAGGCGGGGTGCTCCGTGTCCGTCTCCACCTGCGGTCCCTGCCTCGGAGGACACATGGGCATTTTGGCGGAGGGAGAGCGCTGTATTTCCACCTCCAACAGGAACTTCCCCGGCAGGATGGGACATCCAAAGAGCGAGGCCTACCTTGCAAGCCCTGCGGTGGTCGCCGCCAGTGCGGTGCTCGGCAGGATTGCCCACCCAGAGGAGGTGGTCGGCAAAAGGGCAGTCAGCGTAGTATAATTTACCCTTCGCAAGCAGGAGGTTGGAGTATGGCAAGGTGCTTTGTGTGCGGAAAAGCGACCAAGTTCGGAAAGAGCGTTACCTTCTCTGCAGAGCAAAACTCAAGGACCTTCAAGCCCAACCTGCAGAGGGTAAGGGTGAAGATGCCCGACGGCTCCGTGAGGAGGGTCTATGTGTGCACCAAGTGTCTGAAGGCGGGCAAGGTGGTTAAGGTAGCCACTGCGGACTGATGCCAATAAGGTTTCTGACCGCTGGCGAGTCCCACGGAAGGGGCCTTCTGTGCATACTTGAGGGCATCCCGGCTAACTTAGAGCTCTCCTCGGAACACATAAACGCAGAGCTCCAGCGAAGGCAAAAGGGCTACGGAAGGGGGGGCAGGATGAAGATAGAGAGCGACAGGGTGGAGTTTCTCTCGGGTCTTCGCTTTGGGAAGACGCTGGGAAGCCCTATCGCCATGGCCGTTTGGAACAAGGACTGGGAAAACTGGCAGGAGAAGATGGCGTGCGAAGGAGAGCCCTCCGAGAAGGTTGTCCCTTTCACAAGGCCAAGGCCGGGCCATGCGGACTTGGCAGGTGGCATAAAGTACAACCAGAGAGACCTACGCAACGTGTTGGAGAGAGCCTCCGCCAGGGAGACAGTCGCCCGCGTGGCCGCGGGAGCGGTATGCAAACGCCTCTTGGAGGAGTTTGGCATAAAGATAGGAAGCTACGTGGTAAGCATAGGCAAGCTGACACCGCCGGTGGAAGAGCCGGACCTTCTCAGAAGACACCAGCTGGCGGAGCTCTCGGAGGTGCGCTTTCCAGACCCTTCCAAGGACGAGCAGTTTAAAGAGCTCATAGACAGGGCACGGGAGGAAGGTGAAAGTTTGGGGGGCGTGTTTGAGGTTTTTGCGCTGGGAGTGCCACCGGGTCTTGGTAGTCACATCCAGTGGGACAGGCGCATAGACGGGAGAATAGCCCAAGCCATGATGAGCATACAGGCTATAAAGGGTGTGGAGATAGGGGGAGGCTTCCAGCTGGCGAGTATGTTCGGCTCAGAGGTCCACGACGAGATAGGCAGGTCCGAGGAGGGCTACTTTCGCCACACCAACCGGCTGGGTGGCACAGAGGGAGGTATCACCAATGGTATGCCCTTGGTGGTGCGCTGTGCCATGAAGCCCATACCTACTCTTACTAAGGCTCTTAAAAGTGTGGACATAAAAACAAGAGAAGAGGTAAGGGCGGGCAAGGAGAGAAGCGACGTGGTAGCAGTTCCTGCGGCCTCGGTGGTGGGGGAGGCCATGCTCGCCCTCGTGCTGGCGGACGCCCTTTTGGAGAAGTTAGGAGGGGACTTTATGGAGGAGATAAAAGAGCGTTTCGAGAGGTACATGGAGCATGTCAAAGATTATTGAGGAGGTGGGCAGGGCTACCCTTCTTACCCTCTGGGGGCTTTACTACATGTTCAGGAAACCCCCACGAGTGGCCCACTTTGTAAAACAGCTTGCTTACCTTGCCTCCGAAACCATTCCGGTGGTGGTGATTACCTCCACCTTCTCTGGTGGGGTCATCGCCCTGCAGACCTACAGCGTCTTTCAGAGGTTCAACGCGGAGTTTTTGATAGGTGCGGTGGTTGCCCTCTCCATGGGCAGGGAGCTGGGGCCGGTGCTGGCCTCCCTCATGGTAGTGGCACGTGTGGGCTCTGCCATGACCGCCCAGATAGGCACCATGAGAATCACGGAGCAGATAGATGCCCTCGAGGTGATGGGCATAAACTCGGTCAGCTACTTGGTGAGTCCCAGACTCTTTGCGGGCATAGTGGGCGTGCCCATGTTGGTGGTGATTGCGGACCTTTCGGGTATCTTCGGCGGGTGGTTTGTGGCGGTCAAGCTCTTTGAGGTCAACGAGTACCTCTTCTGGGAGAAGATGCGAGACCTCGTGGAGCTCTACGACTTTGTAGGAGGCCTTTACAAGGCGGTTTTCTTCGGGTTTATAGTCTCTGCGGTCAGCTGTTACTTTGGGTACTACACGCAGGGGGGCACGGAGGGCGTAGGTAGGGCCACCACAAACAGCGTGGTGACCTCCTCCATGCTGGTGCTCGTGTCCGACTACTTCCTCACTGCGGTTATATTCTAAAATACTCTGGCCATGCGCATAAAGGTAAAAAGGCTTCCCCACGCACGGGACTTGCCCCTGCCTTTTTACGCCACGGAGCACGCGTCGGGCATGGACCTGCTGGCGGCGGTGGAAGAGCCCCTGCTTATAAAGCCCTTAGGTAGAGCCTTAGTCCCCACGGGCATAGCGGTGGAGCTCCCGCCCGGCTTTGAGGCGCAGGTCAGACCGAGAAGCGGTCTTGCCCTCAGGCACGGCGTGACCTTGCTTAACTCCCCCGGCACCGTGGACGCGGACTACCGAGGGGAGGTCAAGGTAATTCTCGTAAACCTTGGTCAGGAAGACTTTTTAGTAAGGCGCGGGGACAGAATAGCCCAGCTGGTAGTCTGTCAGGTGGTGAGAGTAGAGTTGGAGGAGGTGGAGGAGCTCAGCACCACAGGGCGGGCGGAGAGGGGTTTTGGTTCCACGGGCTATTATAATATATGATTCTATGGAAGTCCACGACCTTTTTCTGTATCTTGCCATAATCCTCTTTCTAGCGAGGGTGATAGGCGACACCTTTGGGAAGCTGGGACTTCCGCCGGTGTTGGGCGAGATACTGGTGGGCGTGCTTCTCGGACAGAGCGCCCTCGGGCTCATACCTGCCAACGAGGTGATAAAAATACTTGCGGAGATAGGGGTCATACTGCTCCTGTTTCACATCGGGCTTGAGGCGGACATAAACCAGCTTGGCAAGGTAGGACCTTCCGCCCTCGTGGTGGCCTTCGTGGGTGCCTTTGCTCCCATGCTTCTTGGCACCTTGGTGAGCTACTACCTGCTGGGTCTTCCCCTCATGGTGTCCCTCTTCGTGGGTGGAACCCTTACCGCCACCAGCATAGGCATAACGGTGCGCGTGCTTGACGACTTGGGGAAGATGAAGGAGAGGTTTGCCCAGATAGTGCTCGGTGCGGCGGTTTTGGACGACATTCTGGGAGTTATAGTCCTGGCGGGTCTTTACGAGTTTTCCAAGGAGAGCGAGGTGCAATTAGAAGGTCTGGGCCTGCTGGTGCTTTACATAGCGGTTTTCTTTATCTTCTCCCCCATTCTGGCTCAGATTTTAGGGAAGATAATAAGCCTGCTCTCCAAAGGTTTGGGCACAGAGGACTTTATTCCTCCTACCGTGGTTGCCACCATATTCCTCTTTGCCTTTTTGGCCCACGAGATGGGCTCTCCTGAGATACTGGGAGCCTTTACCGCAGGTCTGGCTCTCTCCAGACGCTTTGCTCTGCCCTTTGCCCTGTTTCTGAAAACCGACGAAAAGATGGCCCACAAGGTGGAGCATACCATCACTCCGCTCGTTTGGGTCTTCACGCCCGTTTTTTTTGTCTACGTGGGTCTCCAGCTGAACCTGAAAGCTATAGACTTTAGCTCCTACGAGTTCTGGCGCCTTTCTCTTCTCCTGCTGGTGGTTGCAGTCGTGAGCAAGGTGCTCTCCGGCTTCTTCGTGCGTGGCACTTTAAGGGAGAAGCTCCTCATAGGCTTTTCCATGCTCCCGCGCGGTGAGGTGGGGCTCATCTTTGCGGAGTTTGGCAGGCAGAGCGGTCTTTATGACGCCACGCTCTACGCGGTGGTGGTGTTTGTGGTGGCGGTCACCACACTCCTGTCGCCCTTTGCCCTCAAGATGCTGGCAAAAGAATGAAGGTAGAGGAGTTTGACTACTACCTTCCCGAGGAGCTCATCGCCCGCTACCCGGTAGAGCCAAGACACGCGGCCAAACTCATGGTGTTGGACAGGCGACAAAGTAGCATCAGACACGACACCTTCTGGAACCTGCCCCTTTACCTGCAAGAGGGTGACCTTCTGGTTTTTAACAACTCTAAGGTGCTTCCCGCCAGACTCTACGGGAGAAAGCCTACGGGGGGAAAGGTGGAGGTGCTCCTTACCGACTACATAACCAAGGAGGAGTGGCACGCCCTCGTAGGGGGCAAGGCCATAAGGGAAGGTCTTACGGTAGAGGTGGCGGAGGACTTGCGCGTGGAGGTGCTTCAGCACTTGGAGGGTGCCAAGTTCATGGTGAGACTGCTCTCTCCAGACCCCCTGAGAGCCTTAGACAGGTACGGCAAGATACCCATCCCACCCTACCTAAGAAGAGAAGAAGAGCCCATAGACAGGGTTTACTACCAGACGGTCTTTGCGCAGGTGGAGGGCTCGGTGGCCGCACCTACCGCCAGCCTGCACTTTTCACAAGAACTCCTGAGAAGGCTAGAAGAGCACGGTATAAGAAGCGCCTTTATAACCTTGCACGTGTCTTACGGGACTTTCAAGCCCGTGAAGGTGCGCACCGTGGAAGAGCACAGGGTAGACCCTGAGTATGTAAGAGTTGCGGAGGATGTGATAAATCTGGTGCGAGAGTGTAAGCGCAGGGGCAACAGGGTGGTGGCTGTGGGCACTACGGTGGTGAGGGCTTTAGAGACGGCCGGTGACGCCCCCTTTGAGGGCTGGACGGACCTATACATTCACCCGGGCTACGACTTCAAGGTGGTGGACGCCATGATTACCAACTTCCACCTGCCTAAGTCTTCCCTACTCTTTCTGGTGTGTGCCTTTGGCGGAAAGGACTTTGTCCTGAGCGCCTACCAGCAGGCGGTGGAGAAAAGGTACAGGTTCTACAGCTACGGGGACGGGATGCTTATTCTTTAGAGCCATCTGCTCAAGGAGAAGCTAAAAAGAAGCTAATCAAACACCTCTAAAAAGAGCTCTCTCAGCCTTCTCGTGTACTGTCTTACCTTCTCTTGGAGCTCCTCCGCCTGCATGCTCAGGGAGTTTGCCACCTTCGTCAAGTCCTGCGGTCCCAAGGCGGAGCCGGCGGTTTCCTTGGAGAGCCTGAGCTGTGTCTCCACCAAGCGCAGGAATGCGTAAATCTCCTGCACCTCCCTCAGGAGAGTGTACTTGGAAGCCAGTCTCTGGCACGCCTTTAGGGTGGAGGACTCTCTTAACCTCTCCAGAAGGGAGTAGTACTGCACTAGAAACTCCGCATCCACGAGCCCTCCTGTGGAGAACTTCAGGTCCAGCAAGCCCTTACCCTTCTTTGCCTGACCTTCAAGGGCGAACCTCATGTCTCTTATCTCCCTTCTTTCCTTCTCACCCAAGGGTCTGTCAAAGAGAAAGCTCCTGAGGAGCTCTTCAAAGCTCTCTCTGAGCTCCTCCTCTCCCGCCACGCACCTGCACCTACTCCAGGCGAGCCTCTCCCAAGTTCTTGCCTGCGTCTGGAAGTACTCCCTGTAAAAGCTCAGGGCAGGGGCTATCTCACCCGCACTGCCCATGGGCCTAAGACGAAAGTCCACCCGGTAGAGGTAGCCCTCTGGGGTGTGCTTGCTGAGAAAGGCGATAAACTCCTGGGACTTCTTCGCCTGCTCTGGACCTCCTTCCTTGGAGACAAACACCAAATCCAGGTCCGAGCCCACGGTGAGCTCACCGCTTCCGTACTTTCCTAAGGCCACGAGCAAGGAGCTCTTCATGGACATGTCCTTCCAAAGACGCCCAAGCAGGAAGTCCGCAAGACCGGACAACTTCTGGAAAAACTCAAAGAGCTTTTTCTGGCGCTCCTCCCTTTTTACCATGTAGACCAAGGCTATTCTTATCTCCCAGACCCTCTTGAAACGGCGGTAGAGGTTTTCAGGGCTGAGGCGTAGCGTCTCCCTGTACCTTTCAAACTCTTCGCGGAGCTGTTCTTCTTCGGGGAAGTCCTGGTAGAGTGTCAGCACATCTTCCACCAAGTCAGGATACCTACCCACGAGCGTGGAAAGGTAAGAAGACAAGGAGAAAATCTTGCACAGGCTACCTATGAGGTCCTCCCTTGCGGGGCTGAGCACCACCTTCCTGCCGGTAGGGTTGGAGAAAAACTTGTCAAAGTTGGAAAGGGTCTCGTCAGGGTCAGTGGTCTGGGAGATGGTTTCCACTATTTTGGGAAGCACTCTCAAAAAGGTTTGCTTTTCTTGGGTGGAGAGCTTTATGCCCTCCCTTCCGTTTATGTAGCTGGAGAGGAGATTAAAGGCCCTTACTGGGTCTCGGAAGCGGTAGTTTTTTAGCACCTCCTTGCCCTCTTCGGAGTCTCCCTTCAGCAGGACCTGCTGTAGAGGGTGGAGCTCCTCCTCTTCGGAGGAGGGCATTATGCTGGAGAAGATGGCGCTGACCCCGCGAGTGAGCTCCTGGTAGGTCTTGAACAGGGTCTCCTCGTCCGTGTTCATGACCCGGGCAAGCCTTTTCAGGTCCGATTGCGAAAAACTCTGGGTGGCTACGCAGTTCTGGAGCTGGATGGCGTGCTCCAACCTTCTTAGAAACTCGTAGGCTTTCTCCAGCAGGAGGGCTTCCTCGTCGGAGAAGACCCCTTTCTGGTGAAGCTTCCATATGGCTCTGAAGGTGTTGCTCTCCCTTAGGAAGGGGAACTTCCCCCCAAGCAGGAGCACCAGAGACTGCACGGTGAACTCCACCTCCCTTATGCCCCCCTCTCCTGTCTTGACGTTGTACTTGTTGAAGAGCTTCTTCTTTGCCTCGCTGGCAATCTGAGCCTTTACGAGCTTTATCTCCTCTATTATCCTGTAGTCCACCGACTTTCTAAAGACGAAGGGCTCTTTCACCTGCTTCTCAAAGGCCCTGTAGAGCTCCTCTTCCCCTGCGCAGTATCTGGCTCTGAGGAGGGCAAACCTCTCCCATGTCCTGCCGTAGGACTCGTAATAGAGCTCCGCACCCCTCAAGGACATGCTCAGGGGTCCTGACTTGCCAAAGGGTCTCAAGTCCAGGTCTACCTCGTAGGGCTTTCCCTCCGGCGTGGTGGCGGACATGAGCTTTAGAACCTTTTGGAAGACCTTTGAAAAGAACTCTCCCAGCGTGAGCTTGCCAGCCATCCCCCTGTCGCTGGAGTGCAAAAACATGATGTCTATGTCCGAGTAGTAGTTGAGCTCGGAGCTCCCGAGCTTGCCCAAGGCCACTACGAGACCCCCGGCGGGTTTTCCGTCCTCTTCCACGGGCTCTCCATATGTGTTTTTTGTCTCCTCCATGGCTCTTTCGTAGCAGACCTGCAAAAGGGCGTCAGGCAGGCGAGAGTACTCCTCTAAGAGCTCCTCAAGTCTGGCGGTGCGGAGGACCTCCTTGGCCAGTATCCTCATCAGCTCCCTGTGCCGGTAGTAGGCGAGCTTGGCGGAGAACTCTTCTTCTGAAAGGCTCTCAGAGAGCAGAGCTCGGAGCTCTCTCAGGTAGTCCTCCCTGCTTTTGAAAACATACCAAAGACCGGGTATGGCATTCTGGAAGTCTTCTGGGTGGTTTATGAGAAACTTCCTTACGCACTCGGAGCGGTCAAGAAGCTCAAGAAGTAAGATAAACCTCCTCTCGTTTAGGTATTCTATTAGGCTTTTGGGCTGTGGGTGTCTCCGTAGGAGCTCCTCAAGACCATCCTTGGCCCTCCGTAGGTTGCAAACTCTCTCCTCAGCCCTCTGCCACCACTCGGAGGGAAACATGTTTGTATTCTAAGCTCTTTTAAACTCCACACGGTAGATTAGCAACCTTTAGCAATGCTCCTGTCAGGGGGGTACCCCTCTCAAGTGCTTGTCCCTCAAAGCTCCGGGCTATACTGTGTCAAAGTTGAGAGCTCTGATATAATCCTCTATCACAAAATTTTACGGAGGAGAATATGAAGCTACACGAGCATCAGGCAAAAGAAATTCTGAAAAAATTCGGACTCCCAGTTCCAGAAGGGAGAGTGGCCTTCACCCTTCAGGAGGCGGTGCAGGCAGGCGAACTTTTGGGAGAGTTTCCTCTGGTCGTAAAAGCCCAAGTCCACTGCGGTGGTAGAGGGAAGGCAGGAGGCGTAAAGCTGGTCAAAAACCCCGAAGAGCTCGTTCAGGCGGTAGAGAGTATGCTCGGAAGAGTTCTCAAAACCTTTCAGTGTCCTGACGGCAAGCCCGTAAGCAGGGTCTGGATAGAGAGGGCAACAAACATAGAGAGAGAGTACTACCTCTCTATAACCCTTGATAGGGCGGTTTCAAAACCGGTTCTGATGGTCTCCGCAGAAGGTGGCATGGAAATAGAGGAGGTGGCAAAGGAAAAGCCCGAGGCCATACACATGCTCCACATAGACCCAGCCCTTGGTCTCATGCCCTCTCAGGCAAGAAAGCTGGCCTTCAAGCTCGGTCTGCCGGTGAGGGAGTTTGTAGAAGTAGCCCTTGCCCTTTACAGAGCCTACGTGGAGCTAGATGCGAGCCTTTTGGAGATAAACCCGCTGGTGCTTACCAAGGAGGGCAGTCTGGTGCTCTTGGACGCCAAGGTAGAGCTGGACGACAATGCCCTCCTCAGACACAGGGACTTGGAGGAGTTAGAAGACCTCTCACAGCTCGACCCTCTTGAGGTAGAAGCTAAGAAATACAGCTTGAACTACATAAAGCTGGACGGCAACATAGGCTGTATGGTAAACGGTGCAGGGCTTGCCATGACTACCATGGACATAATAAAGCTGGCCGGGGGTGAACCTGCCAACTTCTTGGACGTGGGGGGCGGTGCCAACGTGGAGCAAATCGCCAACGCCTTTAGGATACTCATGGCAGACCCCAAGGTAAAGGCGGTCTTCATAAACATCTTCGGCGGTATCCTGCGTTGCGACAGGCTTGCGCAAGGTCTTATTGAGGCGGCGAAGCTGGTGGAGATTAGAGTGCCCGTAGTGGTCAGGATGGAAGGCACCAACGTGGAGGAGGGAAGAAGACTCCTTGCGGAGTCCGGTCTTAACTTCGTAAACGCGGTGGACATGTGGGACGGGGCAAAAAAGGCGGTAGAGCTGGCAAGTCAGAGATGAAGCTCCCCCACCACGAGTTTATCCGCTACGAGAGTTGGAAAGAGCAGTTCCTGAGAGACTATCCTCTGATAGCTACCAAGGAGGCACAGGAGCTGGAAGACCTGCAGGCGGAAGGCAGGCTCTTGAGGGCGATTCTTTCCATGCACGTGGGAGGTCACGAGAGGAGGTTGGAAGACCCCGACGTTCGCCACTGGGCAAACTGGGCAGGCCTAAAAACTTACAGGACCTTCAACGCCTTTCCCCAGCTGTCGGAGGTAGAGCTCTGCTTTGTCTTCTATGCCCTGGGTAAGCTCTTCGTGCCCCTTCTCCTGCACGAGAGGGGCGTAAGGTCAGAGCCCTTTAAGCGCCTAAGCCCGCAAGAGCAGGAGCAGGCGGTGATGCAAGAGCTGGAAGTAATCTGGGAGAATCACCTCATAAGAATTCTTCAGATTATTCCTTTCTTGGACCTCTCAAGGAGCAGATGAAAACCTCCTTCCTGTGGCAGGGCCCGAACAGTCCAGCCGTGGAGCTCCGCTATGTGCTTGACCACCGCAAGCCCAAGCCCCATACCCTTTGGATTCTCCGAGTGGTAAGGCAAGAATATGAGCTCCTCTTTACCCTTCTCTATGCCCACCCCGTCGTCCCTGTAAACTATCGCACCCTCTCGGAGCTCTACCCACACCCTCTTGGCACCCCACTCAAGACTGTTGTTAAAGAGGTTGAAAAACATGTCTCTGAGGAGCCTCTCGTCCCCAAGAATCCTGAGCTTGCCCTCTACCTGCACCTGCATGTCGCCGTACATACGGGCCACCTGCTGTGCCAACTCTTCGAGCTGTAACTCCGCAAACTGGGGCTCCACCTCTGTGGAGAGGCTACGAAACTGGTCCACGACTTTTTTGACCCTGTGGAGCTCCTCCAGCACTAGCTTTACCACGGGAAGCAAACTCTCGGGCTTGCACTCACCTCTGTCTAACAGCCTTATGAGCCTCTCAAGGTTGAGACTTATCGGAGTCAGAGGGTTTTTTATCTCGTGGGCTATTCTTTTTACTGCCATCTGCCAAGTTTTGAACCTCTCCGCCAGTATGACGGACTCTAAGTCTTCGTAAATTAAGAGCCTGCCCAGAGCAAGCTCCATGGAACTCTCCCTCACGCTTGACTTTTTGGAGAGCTCTTCGTAGGCTCGGTTTTTGAAAGTCTCCCCCTCCTTGGAGAAGAAGACTATGCCCACCGGCAGAGCATTCAGGAGCTCCAAGAGCGTCTCCTTCTCCTGCTGGAGCCTCCCGTAGAGGTCTTTCAGCTCCTCTTTCATCTTCAGGAAGCTAAGGGCCAACTCTTGCACCTCGTCCCCGCTCTGAGGGACCTCCACGCTCACCTCAAAGTTTCCGCGGGCTATCTCTTTAGACTTCTGCGTGAGCTTTTCCAAGGGCAGGGTGATGTGTCTGGCAATAAGGTTGCCAAACCACACCGCAGACAGAAAGGAGGCAAAGCCCGCCAGCACCAGAAAGTAGACGTAGATTCCCCCTATTATGTCCCGAGCCTTTACCATGTTTCTGAGTTCCACTGCAGTTCTATGCATGTCCTGCGCCAGCTCCTTGACGCGGGCTTCGCTTGACTTTTCTGAGAGTCTCTCAGAGCTCTCTTCTAAGAGCAGGAGCAGAGCTTCTGACCTTTTTGCCACTTCCTTGAGTTGACCGCTCACGTAAGACTTGGTAGCCTGCAGAAGTATGATTGCAGTTACCAGGTTCAGAAAAAGCAAGGGAGTGATGATGTAAAGCATGAGGCTGGTGGAAAGCTTGCGTCTCAGGGGTGCGCGCCTGCCCGCCAGATAGGTCTTCAGAAACTTTCTGAAGAAGAGCACAAATACCACCATCAGCACCAGGAGGTCTAAGTTGATGGCCAAAAGAACTAAGGGGTAGCTAACCCCCCATACCTTCCGCAGGTTGTCCAAAAAAGCGATGTTTACCGACAGAAAAAAAATCAGAAAAAGGGCAAAGGCTATGTACAGCTTCAATGCGTTTCTTTGTCCTTGGAGTGTTGGTGCTTGACCACCTCCCCTTCGGACCAGTAGATGGACATCTCCGCTATGTTCTCCGCGTGGTCCGCCATCCTTTCAAAGTGCCGAGCTATGAAGGAAAGGTGCAGGGACCTCTTTATGTTTCTGTGGTCTTCTAACATGTAGGTAATGAGCTCTCTCTGCACCTGATGGTAGAGCTCGTCCACCATCTCGTCCCTCTCTATGACCTTCCTAGCGAGGGCTACGTCCTTTTGGAAAAAGGAGAGCACTGCATCCTCCACCATGCTTCTGACGTTGGCAGCCATCAGGGTAAGGCTTACGTAGGGTTTCAGAGGTGGTTCTTGAGCCAAGAGTATGGCTCTCTGTGCTATGTTCTCCGCCTCGTC